>NZ_CP110644.1:3152045-3476136 GCF_026153515.1 Pseudomonas sp. KU26590 | reverse complement strand
TACACAGCCAGCGTGCTTGATGACCAGGACATTGCCCGCCATGAGATGCGGCCCGGCCACGCGCGCCAATTGGTAGTAAGGAAAATTCCACGGTTCGATACCGTAGATCACGCCGATCGGGCTGCTTTCCATGTGCGCATCGCCCAGTTGGGGGTGCAGCATCTGCGGACTCAAAAAATCAGCAGCATGTTCGGCGTAATAGGCCAGGATGTCAGCGCTGAACAGAACTTCGCCGCGTGCCTCATTGATGCGCTTGCCCATCTCCAGAGTCATGGTGTGGGCAAGTTCCTCGACACGTTCGCGCATCAACCCTGCCGCGCGGTTCAGGACAACAGCGCGATCGGCATAGGAGGTTTGCCGCCATGTCAGGTAGCACTGCTGAGCGGTTGCCAGCTTTTCTTCCAGTTGCGCATTGCTGATGTCGGCAAAGCGTTGACTCAGCTCGCCGTTGAATGGATTGACGCTGCTGTAGCTCATGGTGAGTCTCCACAGAGAACGCGAAAAACGCGACTGGCTGGCAATCGCGCTGATCAGGAAGGCGTTGCAGCCGGCTCGGTCAGTGATCCAGCACCGAACGGGCGTGGGCAATGTCGTCAGGGCTGCCATGCACGATCAAGACATACTTGTCTGCATTGAGCGCGGTGTCGTACTTGATCACATCGTCTTTGCTCGCGCCGATGCTCATGAACGCAGCGCCCAGCGCAGAAAGACCACCCACTACCACCGCCCCCTCGAGCGCGCCCACCAGCATCGTGACAAACGGACCTGCCAGGGCAATGACACCCAGACCGGGCAGAAAGAACACGGCGGGTGCCGCCAGCAAGCCCCAGATGCTGCCCCAGAAAACCCCCATGCTGCCCCAGGTTTTCATCCGGTCACCCACGGTATAAAAGCCAATGGGATGCTCTTCACTGTGGTAGCCCTTACCGACGATCGACAATTTCTTAACGTCGAAACTGGATTGGCCCAGCGAACGGACAGCGGTCTCCGCTTCAGCATGAGTGTCGAAAATGTAGGCATACGAACCTTGCGTAGTCATGACGCTACTCCTCTGCATCAAGCGCATTAATAGGCGACGACGATGGTGTTCACGACATCGTGAACCGCGGCCGTGCTCCAGGCTGAATAGCGGCCCAACTCACGCTCAGGGCAGCGCTTGACGGTGCCGCTCAAGGTCACGTCGGCTTTCAATTGTCTGATGGTTCTCATGGCTCATGCCTCTGCTGATGAATGAGGTACCGGCAAGACGGTCACGCCGTTCGCGGCCACTGAAACCTATACCCAACACCCCAGCGTCAACAGCCTCGGAAACTACTCATCCGCCACCAGCACCGCTGCACCTTCGAACCTGCCGGCGCGCAGGTCAGCCAGCGCCCGATTGGCGTCGGTCAGGGGATACAGCGATGTACGAGTGACAACGCCCACGTGTGCAGCCAGGCGCAAGAAACTGATCCCGTCCTCACGCGTGAGGTTGGCTACCGACACCAGTTCGCGCTCACCCCATAGAAGGTCGTAGGTAAAACCGGGTATCGGGCTCATGTGGATCCCAGCGCAGACGACACGTCCCCCTTTGCGCACGGCCTTGAGCGCGAGAGGCACCAGCGCGCCGACAGGGGCGAATATGATTGCCACGTCCAGCTGCTCAGGCGCGGTTTGATCAGAACCTCCGGCCCAATGGACGCCCAGCTCGCGAGCAAACACTTGAGTCGCGCTATCACCAGGCCGAGTGAAGGCATACACCGTACGCCCTTGAAACTTCGCGACTTGAGCCACAATGTGTGCCGCAGCACCGAATCCGTACAGACCGATTTTCTTGCCTTCTCCCCCTATCGCCAACGCCCGTCCACCGATGAGTCCGGCACACAGCAGCGGCGCCAGAGCGGCGTCGCTGCCCGATTCGCCCAAAGCAAACACGTACCGCGCATCGGCAATCACAGCCGTCGCAAAACCGCCATCGCGCGTATAGCCGGTAAACACAGGGTGATCACACAGGTTTTCCCGGTGTGTGAGGCAATAGGGACAGGCACCACAGGTCCGCCCCAACCAGGGCAGGCCGACTCGCTCTCCCACAGCAAGCGTTGTAACTCCAGGGCCTATGGCGTCGATACGACCCACCACCTCATGTCCAGGAATAATGGGTAACCGAGGGTTAGCCAGCTCACCGTCGACTACATGCAAGTCAGTTCGACAAACGCCACAGGCTGAAACCCTGATTCGAACTTCGCCGGGGCCAGGGATGCGGTCCGGCAGCTCCGTCCATTGCAGCTGGCCTCCTAACGCGTTCAATACCATTGCGTGCATGGACATCTCTCCGTTGAGGGTGCGCAAATCAGCTTAAGCCGGTGCGAGCGTCCAGGTTGACTGGCCTACAAAGTGACAGGTCAATCCAGCGGCTCACTGAGGAGATCGACTATTCCTTGCGCCAGTATCAGGCCCTGTTTCCGGGCCTGGCCCACCGTCCCATACACCTTGTGATCATAGTGAATGACAAGGTCGCGGCTTTTGCGATGAGGAAGCTTGACGGTGATATCCAGCCCTTTGGGAACGGGATCTTTCTTGCGGCCCCAGATGAACGCTATTTTCGCTCTGGTGCCGTCAGAGTTGACGTACAAAACATCGTCAGTGCGTCTGTGTTTTTTGCTCATATCGAGGTACCTCTCATGGTCGTACCGCAACGTCCACGTCCAGGCCGCCTTCGACTTCGAACTGAAGCGCAGTCAACGCACGGCTTATAAATGGGTCACCAACGGTGAGGCGCTGCAAATAAGCGTCAGGAATTCATTCTCAACGCTGACCCCCGCCGGGGCCTTCTCGTCCCATAGCAGCAACTCACCCTGGTAGAACGCAAAGAAAAGCGTGTTCTCGCTCCCGGGCTGATGGGCGTGGCCGCATACGGCCAGATCATCTCCGTGATCGTTGCGCGCGGTGGCAAACGGCGGATCGAATACCCATCCCTGGCCCTCGACCCCTGTGAGCGCTTTCGCCTCAGCTGCTTTGCGCTCGGCGCTTGACACCGGAACCTCCACCCGGGACTTGCCCACTTCGATCAAGGGTTCAGTGCTACCGTCTGACACTTCAGGGGGCCCAGAGCCGGCGAGCTGCTGGCAGCCGGCCAGTGCGACCAGCGAGAGCCACACAAACAGTTTCATTTTTTGTCGAGTCTCTGGCTCGCACGCCTGTTCGCATCGTCTGCCGAATGCTGGGCTTCAAGGGCTACCTTCAACGCCTGTTCAGCCTTGGTGTAGGCATCATTGGCATGCACCCTCGCCGCTGCTGCCATGTCCTCGGCACCACTGATGCGTGCTTCAGTCTCACGATTGCGTTGCTGCATGCAGCCGGATGTCAGTGTGATTGCCATCACCAACCCCAAAGATGTCCCCAACCGGGTCACGTTCATGTTCATGGTCATTCTCCAGCGTGCAGTGAGAGGTCATTTTCAATGGATTGGATAATGTCGACCACCGATGAGCAGCATGTGAAACCACGACCGAATTCATCTCCGCCATCACGCTGGAGCGGGCTATTGTTGTTCATCATTGCGTTCTCTGAGTGCATGAGGTGGCAGTAGCTCCACAGTAGCTACCGCGCTGGACACTCGACAGGCTCGGAATATACCTACGCATAACCGCCGATTTTGGAACCGCACCCGTCAACTAGCCGCAACGGGAAGCTCGCTTGGTCTTGCCTCAACGAGGTTGGTGCGCAGAATGCGCTTGGACAAGACAGCCTAGCTACATTGCAAACGATACGCGTGCCGCGATCCGGAAACACCGTGGAGAGTAAAGTTGAGCATTGATGATCTGCTTGCGCTGCATGCCTTGCTTCGACAACGAAGATATCCTCTCAGACTGTCACGGCTCAGGGATCCCTAAGCAAGATGGTGCCGACCCCTTCTGAAAGACTTTAGGGATCAAATGAGATGCTTCCTCTATTTGCACATTTACTTCTGTGGGGGTTTGTTTGGTGGAGCTGCGAGCGAGTCCAATATAGACATATGCTGGGAGCACAACCTTGCGACTGCCGACATTTGAAAACTATCCAGGCTAGTATGATCGCCGTGCGCAAATCCGCCGATCAAGAAAACGTTTCGCCCTCCTCCCCCCCGGTGTCAGGATAGTTGTCGCCTCTCCGGTTTTTCCTAAAAAAGTATATCGGGGGCGGAAAGAGACTGGTCGTGCCGTACTATTCACCTGAACGCAGAGCCGCATTACTCAAAATGCTGCTTCCCCCGCTGAACCTGTCGATGGCCGAGGTTTCCCGGCGCGAAGGGGTCAGCGAAATGTCTTTGTCCAACTGGCGCAAACAGCTCAGTTCTGAAGGAAGTGCAGTGTCCGAAAACAAGCCGTTGACCGAGAACTGGTCAGCCGAAACCAAGTTTGCTGTCGTGCTTGAAGCCGCCGGTTTGTCCGAGATCGACCTGGGTGAATACTGCCGCCGCAAAGGCCTTTACCCCGAGCAAATCACGGCCTGGCGACAAGCCTTCATCACCGGCCAGAAATCGGAAAAGGCCCTGCAAAAAGAAGAACGAGACCAGGCGCGCAAAGACAAGAAACGCATCCAGGAACTTGAGCGCGAACTGCGCCGCAAAGACAAGGCGCTCGCTGAAACAGCCGCGTTATTGGTGCTGCGAAAAAAGCTCAACGACTACTGGGGAACGACCGACGACGAGGCCAACTAACGTCTCTGCCAGAGCGGCAGTTACTCGTGGCCTGGCTGGGCGAAGCGGTCGCGGCGGGAGCCAGAAAAATCAGGGCCTGTCGGGAAGTTGGTCTGTCGCTGCGCACCTTGCAACGGTGGACTCAAACAGACGCTATCCAGACCGACGCCCGTACGACGGTCACACGGCCAACGCCACGAAATGCGCTGACCGAGGCAGAGCGACAGGCCATTGTGACGCTGTGTAACAGCCCGCAGTATGCCCACTTGCCGCCAAGCCAGATCGTGCCGCGCCTGGCCGATCAAGGGCGCTATCTGGCGTCGGAGGCGACGATCTATGGTGTCTTGCGAGCGACGGGGCAACAGCAACATCGAGGCCGTAGTCAGCGCCCCAGACGGTACGCCGCACCAACGACGCATGCGGCCAAAGCGCCGAACCAAGTGTGGTCGTGGGACATCACGTACCTGCCGTCGCCGATACGCGGCCAGTTTTATTACCTCTATCTGATCGAGGATATTTACAGCCGCAAGGCCGTGGGCTGGGAAGTCTATGAGGCGGAAAGTGGCGAGAAAGCCGCTGCGCTGCTGCAACGCAGCGTGATCGGTGAGCAGTGTTTACAAGACCCGCTGGTGCTGCACTCGGATAACGGCGCGCCGATGAAATCGGTGACACTGCTGAGCAAAATGTACGACCTGGGTATCACCCCGTCACGTGGCCGACCGCGTGTCAGCAACGACAATCCGTACTCGGAGTCGTTGTTTAGAACACTGAAATACTGCCCGCAATGGCCGCAGGATGGTTTTGCCAGTTTGGACGCCGCACGCAGCTGGGTGAGGGACTTCATACGGTGGTACAACAACGAGCACCGACATAGCCGTATCCGGTTCGTCACACCGGCTGAGCGGCATCGAGGACTGGATCATAAAGTCTTGGCCCAGCGACATGAGCTGTACGAACGAGCCAAGGAAAAAAGACCGGAACGGTGGTCAGGCCGGACGCGTAACTGGGAACCGATCGGCACCGTGCTGCTGAATCCGGATCGAGAGCAACAGGTCGAGAAAAGAGCAGCATAGTTAGACGGTGACGCGACAACTACCTTTAAAAAACGCCGCGTCTAATGCAATGTCTACTGAAGACAGATACCTATACTCCCAGCCAAATCAGCCAAATCAGCCAATCTATATGTCAAAACTCAAAACTCAAAACTCAAATCTCAAAGCGCTGGGCGCAGGCGGGTTGTTAGGGTTATCAACCCAATAGCCCTGACCGCTTTGATTGCCTAGCCATTTGCGCACAAAATCATGTATCTGGCACTATCTACAAGTACTCCGGCTAAGCATAGCGAGTATCTGCTTCCTTCCAGAACCAGTGCTGCCATAAATCTTGTTCCACATCAAGCATCTATGCAGGCAAACGCTTCGGGACGGCATACAAGTGCTGACGCTCCCAGAAGCCTCATGTTTGCTGGCCATCAATCGAATAGGCTTGACACCTATCTCGAAATCAACAAAGATCGCCACGGGCATCAGCCAGTATTATAGGTTGAGTCGCCGATTCAAAAAAATCAAGGAAGACACGCAGTGAAAAATTCCAATGACCAGGTTAAAAGTTTCTACGACTCCTTTTCAACGTCATACACAAATTATGCTAACGGTACGTCGTCGTTAACCGAGTTGCTAAGCCTTAAAGAAACCGATACCGCTCGTACGTTTTCCTGGGGTGACATTCAGACATGGCAGTCGATAGAGAAGTATCTTGAGGTTCTCATCGAAGCACGCAGAGAAATAAAAAAAGCCTCAATTCGCGTACTGGACGTTGGATGTGGCGATGGGGCGTGGGCCCTTCGTATAGCCAACTACTGCATGACTAGATCAGTTAAAGTGGAAATAGCATGCTTGGATCTATCGCCCTCCATGATAGCACTTGCCAAGTTAAACTTTAACGACCTCCTAGCACGGTTTAGTGAAAATAACGCTGAGATCAGTTATGAGCTATGTGATCTTTCTGTGGGTCTCCCAGCTCATATCAAGTCTGGAGGGTATGACTTAGTTTTGTGCCTTCACACAGTGCTCAATCATTTACCTGCTAAAGACCTTACATTTTCGGTTGGTGAGCTAGTGCGTGCATCAAATGGAGTTTTGTATTTTTCGGTTAAGCCGCCATTTAGCAACCCAACCTTCTATGCCGCACCAATGACAGAGATTATTCATTTCGATAGAAAGGATGAACATCTTTATGCGTTAGACAAGGCTGGAGGCTTTCATGTGCTCAGGTCAAACCTAATTTCTCATGAGCAACTACAAACGGCTTTAATGCAGCACTCTGTTAGCGCCGAGTTTACGGGGCTAGATATATTAATTTCCCGACTAACTCCTGACCCGCGATGGGTCGGAGATGATTCGACAGCCAATTCGTTGCCAATCGAGGATCTTCTCTCATTGGAAGCAAGGGTATCTCGTGATTCTCGCTATCTTAATTTTGCCAACCATATTTTAGCTGTTGTCGACTCTCGACTTTCCTTACAGAAGGGATAGTAGAGGAACTGATGCAGTGGGCCCACAATTTATTTGAAATGAATATGGCAATGTATGTGCGGAAAATCTAAGCTACTTGTGTTCATGAGTTTGGCTGGGGCAATGGCGCTATGGGCCAGTGCGTTTGTAGCAATAAAGATTGCACTTATTGAAGTGCCTCCATTTGTACTGATGTTTTTGCGACTGATCCTAGGCAGTGGTTTTTTTGCTTTGTTTTGGAAGTTTGGTGTTCGAAAGTCGATAGCCATCAAGGATCGATGGTTGTTATTAGTGATGAGCTTTTTCGAGCCGTGTCTGTATTTTATCTTGGAGACAAAAGCTCTACAGTATACTAGCGCTTCACAGGCTGGTGTGGTATTTGCGTTCCTACCTGTTTTGATAATGCTGTTTTCTTATCTTATATATCACGATAAACCCAGTACTCTTCAGTGCGCGGGTGGGTTATTAGCTGCCGCAGGTGTTTTAGTCTTATGCCTTACCGGAAGTCATGAGGGAGAGGCTAGCGCACCAGTCCTGGGAAATTTTCTAGAGCTTCTGGCTATGGCGTGCGCAGCCATATACACCGTTTTGCTGAAACGCTTAACTGGTATGTACTCGCCATTCCTACTTGCTGCGATCCAGAGCTTCACTGGTGCAATATTCTTTCTGCCGTTTGCAGCCTATGAGGCCGCAGGTGGTATCTCTATAGGGCTAAATGCCGCGCTTGCCGTGTTATATCTAGGATTGATTGTGACTGCAGCAGCCTATACTTTATTTAATTACGGAATATCAAAAGTCTCGGTTGCTCAAGGGGCACTGTATTTTAACCTGGTCCCTATATTCACGTTATTATTTTCGGTGGCTTTTCTAGAAGAAAATATATATTTCACTCAAGTCATTTCTATGGCTCTCGTCATTGCTGGGGTGATGCTGGGCTTGGCCAAAACTACAGCTGTAAAGACCGTCTTAGACTCGTAATTACTGATTAATTTATCTACTCACTATGGAAGGTGTCAAAATGCTCCGCGTTACTCTATTTTCAGTCCCCGCACCTGGGCAATGTATAAAGGGCGATGATCGTTTTCTAGGCACGGTCCGGACGAATATGCACAAAGCCCCATTAACGGCTTTAGTTGCTGGGCTTCGGAATACCCTATCAGCGCGGAATGTAGTGGTTGATCTGCATATTTGTGATATGCAGACCCAAGGAGCTACTAGTTATGAAGATAGATGCAAGGTTAAATATGGGGAGTTACAGCTTGGTGATATCACACTTGAGAAATACAGAATCGGCCAACCATTTGAAGCTGTAGTTTCGGAAATAACTACGTCTGACGTTATTGGGATAAATTCGAATTTTACACACTCTCGCAATATCGTTGCTGACTTTATTCGATTTTGTGCCGTTCAAAATCCTCGGGCAGTGATTGTTCTGGGAGGAACGGACGCTACGGTTGCTCCTGAATTCCATATTGATTGTGGCGCACATGTCGTAGTCAAGGGCGAGGGTGAGCTATGCTTCGCCGATTTACTCGAGTGCATTGATAAGAATTGGAGTTTTGACAACATCCCGAATATTGCATTTCGTGCAAAAGACGGAACGATTCAGCATACATCGAAAACCTTCTTGTCCCGATCAGGTGCTTATGACGTAAATGACATGCTACCTCCGGATTTCGAGTTAGTGGATTTAGAAAGCTACTCGGATACCGGAGAAGGTAAACCTCCTTTTGGAATTCAAGGTCCATTTATTAGTGTGGAAACTTCCAGGGGGTGCGCGCAGGCGTGTTCATTTTGCGCAACGCCCAGTACAAAAGGGCGCTTTAGATTTATGCAGCTAGAAAAAATACGTCAGCATTTTGAGTATTTCAAATCTAAGGGAATTCGTACTCTCCTACTTCAGGAAGACAATCTTCTTTCAAGAATTCATCGGCATTCCTCTGGTCATTCAGCATTCGATGATGGCAGAGATGAGTTGTTTGACATGTTCAATTTGGCACGAGATATGGGTTTTTGTTGGGAGTTTACGAATGGCATAGAGTTAGGGCAGTTCGAGCATGAAGGCGTTGTTGATCATGAGCTTATTCGAGTTATGTTTGATTCTACCGTCGTCAATGGTGACCTGATCGGGTGTTATAGAGCCACACTGCCACTGGAGAACCTCACTGACGAATCATCCAAACTGTTTAGAAAATTAAAGCCTTTGGGCGTGATAAAGAATGTTTTAGAAAGCATTGTTAATACAGGCGTGCACTCACTTTCATTCAATGTCATTATCGGCCGCCCCGAAGATGATGAGCACAACCTTTGTTTAACCTATTTAAGATCTGAGGAAATAAGAAGTGTATGCAAAGCATTCAATTCGAAAGTACAGATCTATTTTAATGTTTATATTCTCTCGTTGCTGCCAGGAACTGTCGATTTTAAGCGTCATCATGATCGATTGGCATATGATCTGAATGTAGATCCAGAAGTCATTACTTTCTATCTCGGCTCCCTCAACACCGATTATTATTCTCCACTTGAGATTACGCAAGCTCGTGGTGCCATGGCCAAAATGCTAAATAATGACGCGCTCATTGATGACTATGACGAGGTTCACTATATTTCGAGCGATAGATTTGAGCGGTTGTTTGCGAGCGCTGACTCCCAACAGTTACGCACTGATTTCATAAGTATCAAAAACATTCACCCTGGTAGTTAGGAACATCTATTCCATCTGGCTCGCCAACCAGCCCATGGACATGCGCGCTGGTACCGAAACCGCCCTGGCGCGGGTGGTTTCGGCGTTCGGCCGGCACAGCGGCATTGTGCTATACCTCCATCATCACCGGATGCAAGGATAACGGTCGGGGCGACGAGACTAATGACGGGGAACGCTAGGTCTATGAACACTGATAGATGAACAGTTGCGTTCATTTCAGGGGCGCTGAGCCAGTACTCTTGGGCTTCTGATTTGCGTATGAATATCTGACATCGCCCAGGATGCCAAAGCCAGAGGTTCATGTCTCTGGCCCAGCAGACAGTCACTCTATCGAATGCTGCGGGACATCGCTGGCAACCCCCAAGCCAGACACCACTCAGAACCTTATATCCATTCCGGGGCACTGACGTGACTAGCACAGCCGAACTGCCCCCCTCCATCTAAGCCAATATAAGCCATGTGTCATGTCGTTCGGGTATCAGATAGCCGCAACGGGAAGCTCGCTTGGTCTTGCCTCAACGAGGTTGGTGCGCAGATTGCGCTAGGACAAGACAGCCTAGCTACATTGCAAACGATACGCGCGCCGCGATCCGGAAACGCCGTGGAGAGTAAAGTTGAGCATTGATGATCTGCGTCCGCTGCAGGCCTTGCTTCGACAACGAAGATATCCTCTCAGACTGTCACGGCTCAGGGATCCCTAAGCAAGATGGAGCCGACCCCTTCTGAAAGACTTTGCGGCCTGTGCTTGCGCTGCTACTAGCAGTTAGCGCTGCTCATACAGTCAGTGTTCGGCCACACCTTGAGCCAGTTGCACGTCCTGTTGCTTGGGGCGGGATGGACAATCAAGGAGGTACGCCGTGCGCAAATCCGCCGACCAAGAAAACGTTTCGCCCTCCTCCCTATGGCCGATTTTCGGCATCAAGTGCAACCCAACATGTCGATAGCGCAATGCGTTGGCTATGGGTTACTCGAACGCTTTTCCCATACACATCGAATCCGATTCCAGGAGGAACCGGAATGAGGCTCGCACTCAAAACCGCTTTTAAATCCCCACCTAATAAATTCTTAACAATCATAAAAAACTATTAACCCCACCGGCGCATCTTTCCCAGCCACGGTATCGCGATCAACGCGACTGTCGGCCAACTCTACATATTTTGGGAATCCGCTATGACAACTGTGCAGCCGTTCCAGCCCTACCGCCTAGCCGTACCCAAACGTCTTACCCGTGCAGGCTGGTTCGCGGGAGCTCTTTGCTTGGCGCTTCTACCCAGCGCATGGGCGCAAAATGAGCAGGACAAATTCAAAGATGGCGGATCACAGTGGAGCATGGGGCTCGGTGCAGCAATGGAGCGTCGTGCTTATCGCGACTTTGACGACAAAGCTCAACCCATTCCCATACTGACTTATGAAAACAAATGGATAAGCCTGGGCTTTCCAAGCATAGACATTAAGCTTCCCTCTGCCGGCCCAGTCGACTTTCGGCTGCGTGCACGTTATGCCAATGACGGCTACGAAGAGAGCGACTCACCCTACCTGGAAGGAATGGATGAGCGCAAAAACAGTATTTGGCTTGGCGGCGCGGCGATCTGGCGCAACGATGTAGCCAATGTCAGTGCGGAAGCACTGGTCGACGGCTCCGGAAATAGCGATGGGACGCGGTTCAAACTGCAGGTAGATCGTCGGTTGGCAATGGGCGCTTGGGGATTCACCCCTCGGGCAGCAGTGCAAATAATGGACAGCAGATTTGTCGATTATTACTACGGTGTGCGACCTTCAGAAGTGCGTGCTGATCGACCGCAGTACAGTGGCGAGTCGGCAACCAACATTGAGCTGGGCTTTCGGACAGACTACTCGTTCACCTCCAAACAGATGGTTTTCCTGGATATGGGGACAACCTTGCTTGGCAGCGGTATTAAGGACAGCCCCTTGGTTGAGCGTGGGCAGCAAGCGGGCGCGCGCGCGGGCTACGTTTATCGATTTTGAGCAAATCGAGTGCGTTATTAATGAAAAACTAATGACGTTGCATCAAGATGAAAAATTGCGATTCATGAGGCCAATGCACGCCTATGCACCTCCTCCTTGTAGAAGATGACGCCATGCTCGGCGAGGCCATTTGCGATGGTGCTCGTCAGGCTGGCTGGAGCATCGATCATGCCTGCGATGCTCAAACCGCACGCATAGCCCTGGTCGATCACGCGTACGCAGCTGTCATGCTGGATATAGGATTGCCTGGTCATTCGGGGCTTACGGTTTTGCGCTCAATGCGCCTTAACTGTGATGCAACGCCTGTGTTGATACTGACGGCGCGCGGGCAACTGAGTGAACGTATCCAGGGACTGGATGCTGGCGCGGACGACTACTTGGTCAAGCCGTTTCAGTTTGACGAGCTGTGGGCTCGTTTACGTTCCGTCTTACGCCGTAGTCAAGGGCGGGTCATCCCACTGTTTACTCTCGGCGATATTCAAGTCGACCGCAGTCGCAGACTGGTAAGCAAGGCGGGTGTTGACGTGCCATTGAGTGCGCAGGAATACCGCACGCTGCTGGCCCTGCTTGATCGTCTTGGCCACGTGGTCACGCGTGACTATTTGCAGGACAGGGTTTACGGCGTCACCAACCTGGTGGAAAGCAACACCATTGCGGTATTCATCCATCAGCTACGTCGCAAGCTCGGCGATAGTCTGATTCGCACGGTGCATGGGCATGGCTACATAATTGGGCAATCAACGCAATGAAGCCTAAGTCTCTGTATGCGCGAATGATGTTGGTAATAGCCGTTGTGATTGCGCTCTGCTGGGTTGGGGCGCTGATCATACTTTCCGCTTACTTCACCCATAACGGAACGAGCACTTGGGACGAGAAACTGCAGGTCATCGCGACGCAGATCCTCATGACCATACCGGCCAACAGCAAAGTAGGCGTAAGGCAATCTCCTGGAATGCTCCCCAAGAACTCGGCATTTGCTGATCGCGAAAATCTGGTTTTCCAAGTCTGGTTTAATCAGCGTGATTTAGTAGCAAGTACACCTAACGCGCCAAAAGAAGCACTGCGCCCTGACTTCGCCGACGGTGCGACTTCAACTGTCATTGGCGGGAAGCGCTGGCGCGTCTACTCCGTGGTCGACAGTAAAGGCCAGGTCAACGTGCAAGTCGCCAATCTGCACAGCATTGTTGATCAGGAAATTCGGGGTGAAACGTTGATCGCAGTTGCGCTCGCAACCTTGCTGCTGCTTCTGGCGGGCGTGCTGATGTGGTTCGTAGTACACAATACGCTCAGGCCCGTTGTTGCGTTGGGAACGGCGATGCGGGAGAGGCAAAGTTTCGATCTGACACAGTTACCGTCATCGGCATTGCCGATAGAACTTCACTCGCTGGTAGCGTCGTTCAATCACATACTCCAGCGACTTGAAGAGGCTGTTCAGGACGAGCGACAGTTCATCGGTAACGCGGCACATGAGCTGCGTACGCCGCTAGCCGCTCTGCAGGCGCAAGCTCAGATTGCGCTGCGCGCTCCACTCGCAGTGGACAAAGATGTGGCTTTATCGAAGCTTCTAACGGTTGCTCAGCATAGCTCCCGTCTGTCTGAACAACTGTTGGACTTGGCAAGACTAAGTGCCGGCACACGAGCGCCTAACCACTGCCTTGCTGATCTGAGCGAATTGGTACTGCACGTTGCACATGAGTTCGATATATACGCGTCTCAACAAGACCGTAATCTGTCGCTCGATATTTCTCCGTGCATGGTACGGTGCGATATCGACGAAATCGGCGTTCTACTCCGTAACCTTATCGACAATGGGCTGCGCTACACCCTGAGGGGGGGCCATGTAACCGTTAGCTGTGGGTACATGGCCTCTTCAGAAAAGCGTGTCTACCTTAAAGTGGCTGATAACGGCCCTGGCGTGCCGCCAGCAGAGCAAAAATTAATATTCGATAGATTCTATCGCGCGATGGGCACGGAGAAACGAGGAAGCGGAATTGGCCTGTCCCTGGTCGCAGGGATTGCCCTGCATCACCGCGCGACCATTGAAACTTACGAAGGGCTGAATGGTTGCGGCTTATCCATTTGTGTCATGTTTCCAGATGTCACCACCGAGATCATCTCGCATCAGGAACCTAGTTCCTCCTCTAGCACCGTTTAAAGGTTTTCTTGCTTCGGCGGGAGTTGACTGATTTTTTCAAGAAACTCGGCAATGGTGAGCAGTTGATCGCTGGAAAAATCGCTGGCCACTGAAACATAGTTCTCTTGCATGCCCACGTATAGATCTATCAAGTCCGCTGCCGCTTTTTCGTCCAACTCAATCAGTACGCTACGTCGGTCGCTTGGGTGAAACACCCTGCGCACGTATCCGTTCTGTTCAAGCCTGTCCAGCAGCGACGTCACCGAGCTTGCGGATAGCCCAAGAACGGGGCCGATGTCTTTCGGACTGACTGCTTTTTTCTGCCGATACAAATAACCCACGCATGAAAAATCCGTTGGATGAAGATGGTGGCGCTTAGCCGCTTGAAGTCTGCGTTCTTCAAAATTCTGCACCACTGCGCGAAGAGCTCTGCCAACGCGAACGATTTCCTCTCGCGCGGAGTTGCCTTTAACGGGAATTTGTTCGATCATCGAAATATCCTGAAGTCGTATATTGCGTCAGGTAAAGTACGTGAGAGGCGGCGCATATTCAATACGCGTGTCTCGTGGTGGTAGGGGATTGCCCTTCATAGCACTTTCATGGAGTGTCCGAATGCTTATTTCACAATCACAGGAAACAGAGGCCCAGCCGGTTGGTTTGATCATCACGGCAATAGCATTGACGCTTTTCCTTTCGTCTCTGAGCCAGACTATCGTCTCCATTGCACTCCCAACCATTGTTGCTGATCTTGGCGGTGTTGATCAGCTTACGCTGGTCATTATTGCCTATCTCGTTAGCTCCACCGTTGCGGCGCCGCTCTACGGCAAGTTTGGAGATCTTTATGGGCGCAAAATAGTGCTTCAAGTGGCCATTGTGATTTTTTTGGCTGGGTCGGGGCTATGCGCTGCTGCGTCTTCGATGCCTTTTCTCGTTGTTGCGCGAGTGGTGCAGGGTCTAGGTGGTGGCGGTCTCATGGTCGTTGCCATGACGGTTGTTGCGGACATCATTGCCCCACGTCAACGAGGCAAAGTTCAAGGCATCCTGGGCGCTGTGTTCGGCCTTGCTACTGCCGCTGGCCCATTGCTGGGAGGTGTGCTTGTCGACCGGCTTGGCTGGCACTGGATTTTCCTGCTCAACCTGCCATTGGGGCTCCTGGCACTTGGCGTTATCACACTGGCGCTCAAGCCACGCTCAGAATCAAAAAAACAATCTATAGATTATGCCGGCATCATCCTGTTGACGGCGGCACTCGCATCTTTCGTCATTGCAACCAGCCTGGGTGGAAAGGTTGCTCCCTGGATTTCGTTTGAGGTGCTGGGGCTTCTGACCGCGACTGTCGTTTTGACGGCTGTCTTTATCGCTGTCGAGGCGCGATCTGCCGAGCCCTTGCTGCCACTGAGACTGTTCGAGAGCAAAACGTTTGTACTGACCAGCAGTATCGGTGCCTTGGTCGCTATGGGCATGTTCTGCTGCACTACTTTTATCCCCTTGTATTTGCAGACGGTCAAAGGCGTCAGTCCAACGCAGTCAGGGTTACAGCTGCTGCCCATGATGGGGGGCATGATCGTGTCCGCAACGCTGTCCGGCTGGCTAGTCACCAAGACCGGTCGCTACAAATATCTTCCGGTAGTGGCGACTGCAGTCATGGCCGCAGGCTTGCTGTGTCTGGGGCTGATGCAGTTGGATACACCCACTTGGCGCGTAGCAGTTTATCTGACGATGGTAGGAGCCGGGATTGGCCCCGTTCAGAGTGTCGGTATCACCGCTACCCAGAATGCAGTGGAGGGAGCCATGGTCGGCATTGCAACGGCGAGCTCCAGTATGTTCCGGCAAATCGGTGGGTCGCTTGGCGTATCGGTATTTGGAGCGGTTTTCGCAACGGGACTCGCCTCTGGGCTGAGTGCTATCGCTGCAACCGGTGTGCACGTGAGCGCGTTCAGCTTGAACGCCATCGCCTCTGCGCCGGACACGGTGCGTCAGTCAATGCTGTCTGCATTCGCCAATGCACTGCATCCAGTATTCCTGGGCGCGGCGGCTGCAGCCGTAATGGCGTTTGTCTTAAGCCTGTTTCTTGAAGAACTACCCTTGGGATCCTCATTGCACAGGCAGCCATGACGACCCGCTAGATCGATTGGATCAGTAATACCAGCTACATTTTTTGCGTTGGCAAAGTAAGCATCTGCCAACGACATCTTGTTTAATCACCGCTTTCTGTCTGGCCTCAGGGAATTTTCCCCCGCAGATACCCCGAGCCGTACGAATGGTATTTATGCCTGTGATTATGCTTCGCTTATCAACGTCCTTTAACGGCCCCTTTGTGCAGGAGATACAAAATGAGCATTGATTGGATCAACTTCACGCCATGGACTTCATTGGGCGGTGGAGCCTTGATAGGAACGGCCATCAGCTTGTTCGTTCTCGCAAATGGCCGTATCGCAGGCATCAGCGGCTTGCTTGGAGGCGTGATGCAATTTGCCAGTGAAGGCTGGAGCGAGAAAGCATTATTTCTGCTTGGCCTGGTGATTTCGCCATTGCTGTGGGGAGCATTCACTGTCTTGCCAACGATAGAGATTAATGCAGAGTGGCCTGCCCTCGTCGTAGCGGGTCTGCTCGTTGGCGTGGGAACGCGTTACGGTTCGGGCTGTACGAGCGGCCACGGAGTATGTGGGGTATCCCGACTATCACCTCGCTCCATCGTAGCAACGGCGTGCTTTATGACTACTGGATTTGCGACGGTATACGGCAGTCGCCATGTGCTGGGAGTTTAAAGATGATCAAGTTGGCTGCATTTTTTGCAGGCTTGATATTTGGATTGGGTCTGCTACTGGCAGGCATGGCGAACCCCGCTAAGGTATTGGCCTTTCTTGATGTGGCTGGGGCCTGGGATCCGTCACTCGCACTGGTTATGGGAGGGGCCATCTCAGTAGCGGTCATCCCTCTAAATTGGGCGCGTAAAAAAAGGCAATCCTTGCTGGGAGCCCGCATGCAGTTACCATTGAAAAACGAGTTGGACGCACGCTTGATGGGTGGCAGCCTGTTGTTCGGTATAGGGTGGGGAATTGCGGGAATCTGCCCTGGGCCAGCCGTCGCGCTTTTACTTACCTGGCATTGGCAAGCCCTCATATTCTTTTTAGCCATGCTGGCCGGCATGTCCTTTTTCTCTATTCTGGAAAGTCGACGCGCGTCTTAATGAGCTGATGGCTATGGACAACACGCTCCTGGCTATGTGCTGCCATCACGCTTTGCGTGACTAGATCGGCTGCCACCTATGCGGCAGCAGTTGATCGATTCCACTCGCGCGCTGCGTCTGCAGGCGCGTGAGGACATCTTTTAGATACATGTACGTATCACCACTTCAATGCCCAGGGTATCCAAGAGTGCGCCCAGCCCGGCGCCTCGATTGCCAGCGTCGCACTGAGCCAGGGCATCAACGCAACCTCGTCCATAAGTGGATTCGGGTGCAAGCGCTGCCAAGCAACCAGCCTTCATTGCGCTGGCTCTATTAAATCGTGTGTCAGGATGCCAACGCCAGAGGGTCATGTCTCTCGCCCTGCAGGCAGTCACTCTGTCGGAGGCTGAGGGACATCGCTGGGAACCCCCAAGCCAGACACCACTCAGAACCGTATATCCATTACGGGGCACTGACGTGACTAGCACAGCCGAACTGCACGACCAGAACGCCGATGAACAAGCGCGCGTATTGGTGGCGCAAATGACCGATGACGAAAAGTTTTCATGGCTGTCCGGCCCGATGGCTATTCCCTTGGGCGATACTGAAAAGCCTGAAGGCGCTTTGGGATCGGCCGGTTTCTTTCCAGGCATTCCACGGCTTGGCATCCCGCCCATGCAGCAATCGGATGCGAGCCTGGGCGTCGGTAACCTGGCCGATGTCCGCCCGGGTGATCACGCCACCGGTTTGCCTAGCTCGCTGCTGCTCGGCGCGACGTTTAATCCTGAGGTAGCGTTCGAATCAGGCGCACTCGTAGGGCGTGAAGCCAGATCCAAAGGCTTCAACGTACAGCTGGCTGGGGGCGCAAATCTGATTCGAGAACCCCGCGGCGGGCGCAATTTCGAATACGTCTCGGAAGACCCTCTGCTCACCGGCGTCATCGCCGGTCACTCCATCGCAGGGATCCAGTCAGAAGGCGTAGTCTCGACACTCAAGCACTTTGCCGTCAACGCTCAGGAAACCGGCCGAGTGATGGTCAGCTCTAACCTGAGTGAAGCCGCGCTGCGTGAATCGGACCTCCTGGCTTTTCAGCTCGCTATCGAAATCGGCCAACCGGGCTCAATCATGCCTGGCTACAACCTCATCAACGGCGAATACGCTTCGCAGAATGCATTCCTGCTGAACGAAGTGCTAAAGCGTGATTGGCGCTATCCCGGATGGGTGATGTCCGACTGGGGGGCCACCCACTCAACGATCAAGGCCGCGCTCGCAGGACTGGATGTGCAGTCTGGCGCTAACCTGGATGACGCCCACTACTTTGGCCAAGCACTGCGTCAAGCAGTGACCGATGGTCACGTTCCTCAAAGCCGCATTGATGACATGGTCACGCGAATCCTGCGCAGCCTGATCTCAGTAGGCGCTCTCGACCAACCTACCGCCCTGCCCCAACCAATTGATTACAGCCATCACAGACTCGTTGCGCAACGCCAAGCTGAAGAAGGTATCGTGCTGCTGAAAAATACTGATGCCGCGCTACCGTTGCCCCAACGTGCCAAGCGGTTACTGGTTGTTGGTGCGCACGCCGATCATGGGGTGCTGTGTGGCGGCGGCTCTTCCTGCGTGACGCCTATCGGTAGTCTGTCGCTGCCCGGTACCGACATCATGGGCATGCAGGTTAATAAGGTCTACCAGCCCTCCTCGCCGCTCCAGGCCATCCGCGAAGAAAGCGCTGCGCAACAGGTAGATTTTCTTGACGGCACCGACAAGGCGGTTGCCGTCGCGCAAGCGCGTATCGCAGACGCAGTTGTTATCTTCGCCCAGGAGTGGCGCTCTGAAGCGCTTGATGCCAAGGGGCTGGGGTTGCCAGATGATCAGGACGCTTTGATCGAAGCACTCGCTGCAGTGAACCCCAAAACTATCGTGGTGCTCCAGAGCGGTGGCCCTGTGCTGATGCCGTGGCTTGATAAGGTTTCGGCGGTGCTGGCCGCATGGTATCCGGGTTCAGGCGGTGGGCCGGCGATTGCCGGCGCACTGTTTGGCCGGGTGAATCCATCCGGTCACCTTCCTGTTACCTTCCCGGCCAGTGAGCAACAACTCCCCCGACCCGGCCAGATCGACCCGGCCACCACCACCTCAAACCCGGGTATGCCGCGCATAGGAGATATCATCCCTATCGACTACGACATTGAAGGTTCGGACGTTGGATACCGGTGGTTTGCCAGAGAAGGCTTGGCTCCGCTCTTCCCATTCGGCTATGGGCTGTCCTACACACGTTTCGAACTATCGGAATGTCGGATCACTCGCCGTGAACCGCTAACCATCACGGCCGATGTGGAAAATACAGGCGAGCGTGACGGAGCCATCGCGGTGCAGGTTTATGTTCAGAAACTGGGGACTTCGGGCTTTGCGAAGCGGCTGGCAGGCTTCCAGAAGGTGTTCTTGAAGGCAGGCGAGCGCGCAGCGGTAGAAATTAAGCCGGAGCCGAGGATACTGGCTCAATACGACACTGGCAGCTTCGAGATCAGGAGCGGCGACTACAAAATGTGGGTGGCGAGGGACGCCAATGATGAAGCCATTGGCCTGGACTATTCCATTCCATAATCAGCTCATCCTTTTGGTGAGCCGGACTTGATCCCCGTTGAGAGTCAGCGAGATCGAGAAACGGCAAAAAGCCCCCGAAGCTGCTAGCGGGCAGACCTCGGGGGCAGATGAAGATTTAACGGGGACGCCCCTATCGGAACTTCCCTCTCTCCTCACTCAGCGGCGCAAGAGACGGTCTAGAATCAGCAAAGCTATTCCACCAATTGCAACCGCAGCGACTGGTTTTTCTTTAACAAACGCAGCTACGCTGTCCATGGCATCGCCATAGGCCTGGGTCAACTGACCAGAAGCCTGGCGACCGGTACCTTCCGCCTCCAGCTTCGAATCACCAAACAGCTTCCCTACTGCGCTCTGTGCTTTGCCGGCAACCTGCTCTACAACGCCTTCTACCTGTTCGCTCTTCATGATTCACCAAACCTTCGTGTGTGAGTGACCCAGGATCAGCCTGGGATTGGCGCAACGTGCGCAGAATTAGGGGGCGGGCGCAGTGATTAGTTCAGCGAGGATGAGCCTCTGGATTCCTCGCGAATCAGGTTTTGCACCATGATCGAGGCGCAGCCTTCGAGAGGATGCTACTGACTGCTGATTTCGCAACCATTTAGAACCACAGTGCGACAGAACAGTCTGTCCCTACACACCTTTCCACCTTATAGGGAACTTCATGATCATCGTTCACCATCTCAATAATTCCCGTTCGCAGCGCATCCTCTGGCTACTCGAAGAACTCGCCCTGCCCTACGAAATCAAGCACTACCAAAGAGATGCCAAGACCAACCTCGCGCCCCCTGAACTGAAAGCCATAAACCCGCTGGGCAAATCACCGGTTATTCAGGACGGCCCTCATGTGCTGATCGAATCCGGTGCTATTGTCGATTATCTGATCCGCCGCCACGGCGACGGCCGCTTGCAACCTGACCCGGCCACCGCAACCTATGACGAATATGTGCAATGGTTACATTTCGCCGAAGGGTCGGCCATGCTGCCGCTGATGCTTAGCCTTTATGTCGGGCGTCTTGGGGAAGCTGGCAAGCCGCTGCAGCCGCGAATCGAATCTGAGCTGGCCAACTACCTAGGTTATCTGGAGAACGCGTTGAAACTTACCCCGTATTTATTGGGTGAAGAAATCAGCGGCGCGGATTTCCAAATGAGCTTTATTGGCGAGTTCGCAAAGTCCCAAGGCATGCTGCAAGACTACCCTAGCCTCGCCGCGTGGATAGACCGGTTCCAGGCGCGTCCGGCCTATATCAATGCGATCAAAAAAGGCGGCGATTACAAGTTCGCGGGCTGACCGCTAAATACGCAGGCTTGGTAGTTCCTGCCTTTGACCGCGTCTTCAAGCGCTCCATGGCTCACATCAGAGCGAAATGGCAGCCAGAAAAAAGCCGTCTCACGACGGCTGTTTCATCTTCTACGGGTCATTTAACCAACCAATTCTCAACCTCGTCGCCGAACTGACCTTTCCAGGCTTTCAGAAGCTTGTGGTTGCCGCCCTTGGTTTCTACGACCTCACCTGTCAGCGGGTTTTTATACACCTTCATCTCTCGAGCCTTACGTGTCTTTTTCTCGGCAGCCACTGGAGCAGACTTCCGGCCGCTGGCTGCCTGGGGATCGAGAATGCCGACTATCTCTCTCAAGCTGAAGCCGTACTCGCCGAGCAGGCCGCGCAGTTTGGTTTCAAATTCGATTTCTTTCTTCAAACCGCTATCATTTTTCAGGGTTTCAAGTTCGGCGAGCTGGGCGGCGAGTTGTTGTTCAAGCTTGCGAAACTCTGCGAGGCGGGACATGTAAATCTCCAAGGTCGTTTTGATGTGACCGATGTTAGCTTAACGCCGGTAATGAGTCATTCGCTACAAACCTGCTCACCTCAACGATTAATCACATGTTCCAGACCGTCTTGCTGTGTGATCACATGGACTATAGCGACACATTCGCATCGTGGCTGCATGAACAGTTCGCGTATGAGTTCGCTACTCAGGCGCTCCATGATTGGCAGCAAGAATTCAGAGATGGCCAGAATGACGGGAACTGGCGAGCCGTGATCGCGCTGGAAAATGGTCAGCTCCTCGGAGGGGCCGCCTTGGCCAAACACGACTCGCCCGATTACTCAGAACTCGGGCCGTGGCTTGCGTGTGTCCTTGTTGCACCATCGGCAAGGAAGCGTGGCTTGGCCGAACAACTAATTACAGAGGTCTGCTCTAACGCAAAAGAAACTGGACATCAGAAACTGTATTTGCACACACAGGACCGACGTCACTATTACGCAAAGCGCGGATGGGAGTATCTAGAGTCGTTTCGTGCCTGGGGCAAAGAGCATTCGCTAATGCAGCGCAGGCTTTAGGCCTACCCTGTACCGCACAGATGACACCGCTCAGCTTGCAAGCTGTTGCTGCCAACCAGACCCCATCCTTCCAGGCTGATGCTTTATGGCGGGCGAGCCTACTCATCCTTTGATGAACCCAACCTCACCCCCGTCATCTCCTCAATCAGCAACACCATCGACGCCGTGTACTCCACATTCGATCGAGTCACGATCTCATAAGGCTCACTGGTGGATTGAATCGTCAGCGCCAATTTCACCAACATCCCGTGATCCAGCGCCATCTGAGCGACATCGTTTGGCATGACGGCCACCAGATTCGGGTCTTTGAGCAACAGCGACAACGTCGTGAAGGTCGAAGACGTCTCGATCGCGTAAAGCGGAAAACTCAGCCCCACTTGGCGAAACTCGCGCTCGAGCGTCAAGCGCATGGGCATGTTGACCGGGAAGACTACCCAGCGGCTGTCCATCAAGTCGTCCAACTGCAGCTTCGGCGCCTGTGCCAGGCGATGCGCCGGATTCGCCACCACCACCAGCGGCTCCTGTGCGCGGAAGCGGGTTTGATAAGCGCCTGGACGTGGGCTGACGCTGGTTCGGCAGATCGCGACATCCAGCCTGCCCTGGTCCAGCAAACTCAACAGCCTTGAACTGGTGTCTTCGACGATGGAGATCGACAGTTCCGGCTGTTTGTCGCGCAGTCGCGCCAGGCTGTCCACCAGCGTTGGCACGGCGCCCATGATGGTGCCGATGGTCAGGCGCCCGCCTTGCCCTTTGAGGATGCCGACCATTTCTTCGCGCAGGTGCTCAAGGTCAGTGTGAATCAAGCGGGCATAACGAATCACGCAGCGGCCAAGATCGTTGGCCTCCAGCCCCTTGCTCGTGCGCTCGAAGAGGCTTGAGCCAAAAACGGTCTCGATTTCCTGCAATGCCTTGGTCGCGCCCGGTTGCGACAACGCCATGATCTCGGACGCTTTGCGCACCGAGCCATGCTCGTCGAGGGCAATCAACAGGCGCAGCTGCTTGAGTCGCAGGCGAGACACCATGGATGAGAAGGACGGCAGCATGGGTATACCTAAAAGTTATCGCTTGGGTCGTAACTCTCATTAGGCAGCAGCAGCCTGGAAATTTAAAGTGGCCTCAACCATAACAACAAGCCGAGGCCTCACCATGCGTTTAATCCAGTTCGAAGATTCTGCGGGCCAGCGCCGTGTCGGCGTGGTCGAGGGCGACTCGATTCAGGTGGTCAACGGCATATCCAGCACGCGCACTCTTGCCCTTGCCGCCATTGCCAATGGCCACAGCCTGCAGCAGGAAGTACAGAGCGCGGGCACCTCACTGTGTGCCGAAGGTTATACCCAACTGCTGGAAACCCACCGCGTCCTGCCGCCACTGGACCATGAAGACCCGGCCCACTGCCTGATCAGCGGCACTGGCCTGACGCACCTGGGAAGCGCTTCGACTCGGGACAAGATGCACCAGGAAAAAGCCGACAATCAGGCTGCGCTGACGGACACCGCTCAGATGTTTCAATGGGGTATCGATGGCGGCCGTCCGGCGGCAGGTGCTGTGGGCGTTCAGCCAGAATGGTTCTACAAGGGCGACGGTTCGATTGTGGTACGCCCGAACCAGGCGTTCCAGTCGCCCGAATTCGCCGAAGATGCGGGCGAAGAACCCGAGCTGACCGGCCTGTACGTGATCGGCCATGACGGCACGCCGTACCGCCTGGGCTTCGCCTTGGGCAACGAGTTCTCCGACCACGTCATGGAGCGACGCAATTACCTGTATCTGGCGCATTCCAAGCTGCGTAACTGCGCCTATGGGCCGGAGCTGCGCGTCGGTGAGTTGCCCCGACACCTGGCGGGCACCAGCCGGATCTGGCGCGACGGCAAGGTGCTCTGGGAGAAAGAGTTTCTCAGCGGCGAGGACAACATGTGCCACAGCCTGGAGAACCTGGAATACCACCACTTCAAGTACACCCAGTTCCTGCGCCCGGGCGATGTGCATGTGCACTTCTTCGGCACGGCCACCCTTTCGGTCGCAGACAACGTCAAAACTCAGCCGGGTGATCGGTTCGAGATCAGCATGAACGAGTTCGGAAAACCCCTGTGCAACACCTTCGAAGTCGTCGCCTCAGCGTTCAACATTGGAGAAACAAGATCGCTCTGACGGGGCAGGCCCTGCACCGGGCCCTTAGCAACGGATGCATTTCATAATAAACATAAGAGTGAGATGAACATGACCACTGGCAATGTACAGGTCGTCACGGCGACTGCCTCGACGAGTGCCACGAGCGCCCGTCCCACCACCGTGCGGTGGAGGATATTCCTGCTCCTGCTGCTGCTCTCCGCCATCAACTACATCGACCGGGCTTCGCTGTCCGTTGCGCTGCCGCTGATCTCGGCTGATTTCAACATGACGCCGGCGCTGGAAGGTTTGATGCTCAGCGCGTTCTTCTGGTCGTATGCGCTCATGCAGATCCCTGGCGGCATGCTGCTTGACCGTTTTCAGACCCGCAACATTGTCGGCATCGCCACCATTGGCTGGGGTCTGTTCCAGGCCTTGGCGGGCGGCGCACACAACTGGATCACGCTGCTCATCACGCGCATCGGCCTGGGTGTCGCAGAGTCGCCGATCATGCCGGCCGGGGCCAAGCTCAACGGTGCCTGGCTGACGCCCAATGAGCGCGGTCGCGGTGCGACCCTGGTCGATGGCGGCGCACCGCTCGGCACTGCACTGGGCGCGATCCTGATTGCGGGATTGATCACCTGGTTTGGCTCCTGGCGGATAGCTTTCGTCATCGCCGGCCTGGGCACCATGGTCGTGGGCGTATGGGCATGGTGGTACATCAGGAACCACCCCAGTGAGCACCCTAAGGTCAATGCTGCAGAGCTGGCGTACATCACTGACGCTAATGAAGCGGCCAGAAAAGCCACGGGCGGGCGCAAGGCGATCCTCAAGGAACTGCTGAAGAGCCGTTCAGTGCTGGCCATGTTCGCGGGCTTCGCTTGCTACAACAGTGTGTTCTACGGCCTGCTCACCTGGATGCCGAGCTACTTGCACCAGGCCCATAACCTGGACATCAAGGCCATGGGCGGCGCGACCTTTCTGATCTTCATGTGCGGGTTCATCGGTGAACTGTTTGGCGGCTGGGTGGCCGACAAATGGAAAGCGGCCGGTGGTCAACCCAACACTGTCATGCGCAGCATGTTCGCAGGCTCTGCGGCCATTGCCGCCCTGTGCATTCTCGCCGTGGCGTATAGCAGTGACGCCGTCGTGGTCATCTCGCTGCTGTGCGTGGCGCTGTTTTTCATTCGCTGGTGCGGCATGTACTGGTGCCTGCCGGCGATCCTCGGCGGCCAGTCCAAAGCGGGTGTGTTGGGCGGCAGCATGAACTTCTGCGGCAACATGGTTGGCGTGATTGTGCCCATCCTGATTGGCTTGATCGTGCAATACACCGGTTCGTACTTCCTGGCGCTGATTTTCTTCGTCGCCATGGCCTTGGGATTGGTGCTGTTCTCCAGTCTGATTGATTACCGCGAACGTGGATTGGCGTGACCTGCCCTGTTCTGCCCATTCCCATTGCGCTCACTGAATAACCGAGGCAATCGTCATGCAGCTCATAACAACAACAGGCAGCGAAACCGCTGCCAATGCCGTGATCAGACTCAACGCGCTGGACGATGTGTTGATCGCCCGGCAACCGCTGGTCAAAGGTCTGGTGCTTAAAGCCGAAGGTATCGAGGTGCTTGAGCCTGTGCCTTCCGGTCACAAAGTCGCGGCGCGTCATATCGACGTGGGCCAACCCGTGCGCCGCTACGGTCAAATCATCGGCTTCGCCAGCCAGTCCATCGAAGCGGGACAACACGTGCATGTCCACAACGTCGCCATGGGCGATTTCTCTCGGGACTACGCGTTCGGTGTTGACGCCAAAGGCAGCCCTGCCCCTATAGCGGAGACGTTCATGGGCATCGTGCGCGCCGATGGCCGTGTGGCGACTCGCAACTACATCGGCATCCTGACGTCGGTCAATTGCTCCGCCACAGTGGCGCGGGCGATCGCCGACTATTTCCGCCGCGACATTCATCCTGAGGCATTGATTGAATACCCCAACGTCGACGGCGTCGTCGCACTCACCCATGGCGTGGGCTGCGCCGTCGATCCGGGTGGCGAGGCGCTGGCCATGCTGCGCAGGACATTGGGGGATATGCCGTTCACCCGAACTTTGCCTCGGTGCTGATGATCGGCCTGGGTTGTGAGACGAATCAGATTCCCGATCTGCTGGCAGCCCAGGGCCTGACCAGCAGCCATTCGCTGCGCACGTTCACCATTCAGGGCACAGGCGGCACGTCGAAAACCATCGCCAGTGGCATCGCGCAAGTGAAGTCACTGCTGGCAGAAGCCAACCACGTCAAACGCGAACCCGTCAGCGCCAGCCACCTGATCATCGGCCTGCAGTGCGGTGGGTCGGACGGTTATTCGGGCATCACGGCGAACCCTGCATTGGGCAACGCAGTCGACCGCCTGGTAGCAGCCGGTGGCACCGCGATTCTGTCGGAAACGCCAGAGGTCTACGGCGCCGAGCACTTGCTGACCCGCCGCGCCGTCAGCCAGACAGTCGGTGAAAAGCTCATCGCCCGCATTCACTGGTGGGAAGCCTATTGCAAGCGTATGGACGCCGAGCTGAACAACAACCCTTCGGCGGGCAACAAAGCCGGAGGCTTGACCACCATTCTGGAAAAATCCCTGGGGGCCGTCGCCAAAGCGGGCTCCACCGATCTGGTGGATGTCTACGAATACGCTGAAACCATCAGGGCACATGGCCTGGTGTTCATGGACACCCCCGGCTACGACCCGATCTCCGCCACCGGCCAGGTCGCTGGCGGGGCCAACCTGATTGCCTTCACCACGGGGCGCGGTTCGGCGTATGGCTGTGCGCCCTCGCCGTCCATCAAGCTCGCCACCAACAACCGTCTGTGGGAAACCCAGGAAGAAGACATGGACGTCAACTGCGGCGGGATTGCCGACGGCACCATGACCATCGAGGAACGCGGCGAATACATCTTCCGCATGATGCTGCGCATCGCCTCGGGTGACAAAAGCAAAAGCGAACAGCATGGCTACGGCCAGAACGAGTTCGTGCCGTGGCAGATCGGCGCGATCACGTAAGACCTCTCATTTACTTCGGCACTCCGGCTCCCATCGTCCAGCACGGTGGGGAGCCGCTTGGTTCAGCGGGTGTCCCGACATTTACTCATCCAATCAGGAGCCCTGACATGACGCAGATTCTCGGTCTGAACTACATCGGTGGACAGCGACTCGGCGCTGGCAGTGTGCAGTTGCAAAGTTCCGATGCCACCACAGGCGAGGCACTCCCAGGCCAGTTCATCCAGGCGACGCAAGGCGAAGTCAACGCGGCAGCCAAGGCGGCCGCTGCTGCCTACCCGATTTATCGCAATCTGCCAGCGTCCTGCCGCGCCGAATTTCTGGACACCATCGCCGACGAGCTGGATGCGTTGGGCGACGATTTCGTCAGCACCGTCTGCCGTGAGACGGCGTTGCCTGCCGGACGTATCCAGGGCGAGCGTGGTCGCACCAGCGGGCAAATGCGCCTGTTCGCCAACGTGCTGCGTCGGGGTGACTTTTACGGTGCGCGCATTGATCGCGCCTTGCCGGATCGTAAACCCCTGCCCCGCCCCGATCTGCGTCAGTTCCGAATCGCCGTGGGCCCGGTCGCTGTGTTCGGCGCGAGCAACTTCCCCCTCGCGTTTTCCACTGCCGGTGGGGATACCGCTTCTGCCCTGGCGGCGGGCTGCCCGGTCGTATTCAAAGCGCACAGCGGCCACATGGCGACCGCTGAATGGGTGGCGGACGCGATCATGCGTGCAGCGGCGCGCACCGGTATGCCCGACGGTGTGTTCAACATGATCTATGGCGGGGGCGTCGGCGAGTGGCTGGTCAAGCATCCATCGATTCAAGCCGTGGGGTTCACCGGCTCTCTCAAAGGCGGCAACGCCTTGTGCAAGATGGCGGCCGAGCGTCCCCAGCCGATTCCGGTATTCGCCGAAATGTCGAGCATCAACCCGGTAATCATTCTCCCCCAGGCGCTAAAGGTGCGTGGCGACACGATCGCCAATGAGCTCGCCGCCTCGGTGACCTTGGGTTGCGGGCAGTTTTGCACCAACCCCGGGCTGATCATCGGCGTGCAGTCGGCCGATTTCACGGCGTTCTTGGAGCGCTTCACTGCGCGAATGGACGATCAACCGGCGCAGACCATGCTCAACGCTGGAACCCTGGCCAGCTACAGCAAGGGGCTGCAACACTTGCTCGCGCACCCGGGCGTGACGCATCTGGCGGGAAGTCCGCAACAGGGTAGCCAGGCCCAACCGCAGTTGTTCAAAGCCGACGTCAGCCTGCTGCTCAGCGGTGACGAACTGCTTCAGGAAGAGGTATTCGGGCCGGCCACCATCGTTATCGAAGTCGCCGATCAGGCGCAACTGGCCGCAGCGCTCAATGGCCTGCGCGGGCAACTGACGGCCACCGTCTTCGGCGAAGCGGATGAGCTGATGGAATACCGCTGGCTGACCGAGTTTTTGCAGGAGAAGGTCGGCCGGATTCTGTTGAACGGCTATCCGACGGGCGTGGAAGTCACCGAGACGATGGTGCATGGCGGGCCGTACCCGGCGACGTCGGACGCGCGCGGGACGTCGGTGGGGACATTGGCGATTGATCGCTTCCTGCGCCCGGTATGTTTCCAGAATTACCCGGATGCTTTGCTGCCCCCTGCGTTGCAAGACGCTAACCCGTTGGGCATTCAGCGGTTGGTGGATGGGCAACAGTCGAATGGGGCACTTTGACGGCCAAGCCGAGGGAGCCATGAAAAACCGCCCGATTGGGGCGGTTTTTATCATCCGTTAATCGCAACTCGCCGGCGAAGTGCCTACCGCCCGAGGTACTCACCCACCCCACTCTCCAGCAGGTCCACCAGTTCGGCATCCATATATTGAAAATCGTCAGGGATCTCCAGAACGTGGATGAGCTTGTGTTCAAGAAGCCGAGCGTACTCTGCGCGAAGCCGCTGCAGGTGTTTACGCTCCATGACGAAGATCACTTCTGCCCAGCGAATGTCCGCAGGCCCAACTTGCTTGCGTGCACTGGAACTGGTGCCCGCCGAACGCACATTGAAACCGGGTCGACGGCGCCACATCGCTTCCGCTGTAGGGCTTCGCCACTGGTTACGACTACAGATGAACAGGAGATTCGTCACTTTAGATCCAAAAGCCAGGAGAAGGATGAGGCGTTGCTCGTGGCACAGGCTGATTAACAGAATCGCCCATCAAGTACTGGCGCGGTCGATCAATGCAAAACCGGTGTCGACGCGAATACGACTGCTGCTGGAGGTGTGTTCATGAAACCGATCCAGCAAGGCCTGGGCAACTTGTAACCCGATGCGACTCCCATTGACGCTGACCGTCGACAACGCAGGGTAAACCTGAGCTGCGCTGCTGAGATCACCAAAGCCCATGACCGCCAGATCCCCGGGAACCTGAAGGCCACGACTTGCCGCCTCGGCCAGAACCCCCTGAGCGACGGTGTCGGAGCTGCACACAACGACGTCGGTGCTGATGCCTCGGCCGAGCAGTCCTGCCAGCCCTTCCCGTCCCACTTGCAACGTTGCCGGAGGTGCGAGCAGTTGCATGGGCACGTCGGTGATGCCGTGCTTTTTGAGTTCGGCGATCAGGCTATTGCACCGACGCATACCCCGGGGATCGCTGATCGCCACGACAGAAAAGCGCTTGTAGCCTTTGTGCAGCAAATGCCGAGCCGTTTCTTCACCAACGCGTTCGTGGGAGAAGCCCACCAGCATGTCGATGGGATCTTCGCTCAAGTCCCATGCTTCCACTACGGGAATACCTGCTTGAGCCAATCGGGTGCGACTGGATGCGGTGTGTAAAGTACCGGTCAGCACGATACCGTCCGGTCGACGTCCCAATACCGCCTCCAGGAGTTTTTCTTCCTGCTCCGCGTCGTACCCGGTAAGCCCGAGGAGGGTCTGATAGCCTGCTTGAGTCAGTCGGTCCATCAAGGCTTGAACCGTGTCGGCGAAAATGCTGTTGGCGATGGTGGGCAAAAAGATCGCCACCAGACGACTCTTGTTGCTCGCCAGCCCTCCCGCCAGCATGTTCGGCACATAGCCGGTCTTTCGAACGGCTTCGCGCACCTTCTCGCGGGTGTCCTCGCTCACCAGATCAGGCCGGTGCAACGCCCGCGAAACCGTCATGGGCGACACGCCCGCTACTTTGGCAACATCAATCAAGGTAGGGCTGGAGGGTTTTTTCGGCACGGACGACAGTTCCTGCTGGGCAGGCCCGCCTGGTTTCTTGGGCATGAAGGATTCCGAATTCAACACTGGGGTTGGCTCAGCTCTGAGACAAGCTGTGTCGAGGGGGAATTTAACAAAGCTTGGGGCGACAAGCACCCGGTTAAATAAATGGCCCGCTCACCCGACCGGGAACTGAATACGGATATCGAGCAGCGTGATGGCCGGACGCTGCGCTGCGGCGGTCCATCTCATCGAAGTGGCATACAACGAGCGTGGCAGCGGGTCCAGCCCACCGCTGCCACGCCCTTGCCGAATATCGCCGGTCAGGGCCGCGAACCCACCTCAGCGACCTGCGCGGTCCACGCGCGGGTTTGCTCGCTCAGAGAGAGCCCGAGGCCTGGGCGGTTCGGCACCAGCATGCGTCCGTCGCGGGTTTCCAGGCGCTCGTTGAACAACGGTTCCAGCCATTCGAAATGCTCGACCCATGGCTCCGTTGGGTAGGCAGCGGCCAGGTGAACATGCAGTTCCATGGCAAAATGCGGCGCCAGCATTATCCCGGCCTGCTCGGCCATGGCCGCGACCTTCAGATACGGCGTGATACCACCCACCCGTGGGGCGTCCGGCATGAGAAAGTCGGCGCCGCGCTTATTAATGAACTCAGCGTGCTCCGCAACGCTGGTGAGCATCTCCCCTGTCGCGATCGGTGTATCAAACTGTTGGGCCAGCGCCGCGTGCCCTTCGGCGTCGTAGCAATCGAGCGGTTCCTCGATCCAGATCAGGTTGAATTCCTCGAAGCGCCGGCACATTCGCTGCGCAGTCGGACGATCCCACTGCTGATTGGCATCGACCATCAACGGGAAGTCATCACCCAGATGTTTGCGCACGCTCGCAACCCTGTGCAGATCAAGCGCCCAATCGGGTTGCCCCACCTTCAGCTTGATGCCGCCGATGCCCTTTTCCCGCGACATATCGGTGTTGTGCAGCAACTGATCCAGCGGCGTATGCAGGAAGCCGCCTGATGTGTTGTAGCAGCGCACCGAATCCCGATGAGCGCCGAGCAAGCGGGCGAGCGACAAGTTGGCGCGTTTGGCTTTCAGGTCCCACAACGCAACGTCAAAGGCGCCGATGGCCTGAGTCGACAGACCGCTGCGGCCCACCGAAGCCCCCGCCCAGCACAATTTGGTCCACAGCTTGGCGATGTCGCTGGGGTTTTCTCCGATCAACGCAGGCGCAATCTCATTGGCATGGGCAAACTGGCCCGGGCCGCCGGCACGTTTGGAGTAGCTGAAACCCAGGCCCCGGTGGCCATCTCTGGTTTCGATCTCGGCCACCAGAATGGCGATTTCGGTCATCGGCTTCTGCCGGCCGGTCAGCACCTTGGCGTCGCTGATCGGGTTGGCCAGAGGCAAGAACACCGACGACACTTTCACCCAGGCAATCTGGTCATCGTCGGAAGACGTGGTGTGTTTTTGTTCTACGGGCATGGTGCGTTCCTTGGTCTTGAAGAAGTGTCTGTTGGGAAATTCACGCGCGAGAGTTCGCGAGATCCGGTTTTGTGGGCGCCTCGACAACCGGAGCCACCGCATCGTCGTCGAGGTCGTCGATCTCCAGACGAGTCAGCGGCCCGACAATGACCAGGTAGGCGAATGCACCGAGCAGGCCCATGGCGGCGACGTAGATCAGTGCCGAATCGAACGATCCCATCTGGTTGACCAGCACGCCGATGGCAATGGGCGTCACGATGCTGGCGATGTTGCCGCAGAAGTTGAACATTGCACCGCTGATGCCCATGGCACGTTTGGGCGAGACGTCCCCGACAATGCACCAACCGAGATTGCCGACGCCCTTGGCGAAAAACGCCAGCGACATCACAGCGATCACGAGCGCGACAGACTGGGTGTAGTTGGCAATGACGATGCTGCTGGACAGCAACAGCCCACAGATAATCGGAGTCTTGCGGGCGGTCGTCAGGCTGAAGCCCTTCTTGAGCATCCAGTCGGACCAGATGCCACCGATCATGCCACCCAGGCAGCCGGCGATGGGCGGGATGGCCGCGACGAGGCCCACTTTGAGCATGGTCATGCCTTTGGCTTCAATCAGATAAGTCGGAAACCAGGTCAGGAAAAACCAGGTGATCGACGTCAGACAGAACTGGCCGAGGTACACCCCCAGCATCATCCGGTTACCGCCGATCGCACGAACGCGCTTCCAACTGAAGGGGGTCTTTACGTCACCCATGTCAGGCAACCCACCGCCTGCCTCGATGTAATCGATTTCGGCCTGATTGGCGCGTTTGTCACTGCGCGGCTCACGGACCATCCTGAACCACAGCAGACCGATCAGGATCCCTGCCCCGCCCGTCCAGAAAAACACGTGCTGCCAGCCGAAGCTGTTGAGCAACAGCACCATCAGAGGCGTGAAAACAGCGAGGGCGAAATATTGCGCCGACTGGAAAACCGCCGTCGCCAGGCCACGTTCATGGCGAGGAAACCACATGACGGTCAGGCGGTTATTAGCCGGAAACGCCGGGGATTCAGCGACCCCCATCAGAAAGCGCAGCACAAACAGCACCAGAAATGCGGAGCTGAACAGGTCGACGTAGCCCTGCAGATAGGTCAGCGCCGACCAGATAATCAAGCTCAATCCGAGCACCGCGCGGGAGCCGTACCGGTCGAGGACGATGCCTCCGGGGATTTGCATGCTGGTGTAAGCCCAGCCGAATGCGGAGAAAGCGATGCCCATGGTGACGGCGTCGAAGCTCAGGTCAGTGCGCATGGAGGGGGCAGCAATCGACAACGTCGCGCGGTCGACGTAATTGAAAACAGTCACGATAAATATCATCGCAAGCATGAGATAGCGGACGTTTGTCCTGGGTTGCAGCGTGTTCTGGATCACTTTTATTTTCCTTATTGTGATGTGTGGCAGGTGGCGTTGGCAGCCCCGTCAACCTGAGCGTCGGCAGCCGATGATTGCGCAATCATGCGAAGCTAAAAAAAGAGTGCTCACCTCACAGATCACACCCAGCCAACGAAAATACTACATTGATTGCGCAATCATTAACTGACCGTTTATCACTTTTGCGCCCGTGAGGCGGTGATCGAAAGGTTATTCAGCGGCCGACTCATCTCGTCGGTCGCACACGAACCGTAGATTCATGGATTGCGAACCTGCTCTTGATGGCAACACCCCGGTCCCTATCCTGTTGAAGGTGTCCCCGTGAGTGTCCCCATCCGAGAGTTCATCATGAACAGCCCCAAAACCCTCTATCAAAAGCACATCGATGCGCACATGGTGTGCTCGCTGGACGACCAGGGTCATGTACTGCTGTACATCGATCGTCAGGTCATCAACGAATACACCAGTCCTCAGGCGTTCAGCGGTTTGCGTCAAGCCGGGCGAACGGTATGGCGCCCGGGTACGGCATTGGCGGTAGTCGATCACGTCAACCCGACCGCGCCTGAACGCACCGCCGTGATGCCCGATGCGGGCGGTGCGCGGCAGGTGTCCTATCTGGCCGAGAACTGTGAGGATTTCGGCATCGAACTGCTGGACATCCTTGATAAGCGCCAGGGCATCGAGCACGTCGTCGCCCCCGAACAGGGCTTCATTCTCCCCGGGATGGTCATTGCTGCGGGCGACAGTCACACCACGACTTACGGGGCACTCGGTGCCTTCGGGTTTGGCATCGGCACGTCTGAGATCGAGCATCTCCTGGCCACGCAAACACTCGTCTACAAACGCCTGAAAACCATGCGCGTCAGCGTCATGGGTGCCTTGCCGCCTGGCCTGACCTCCAAGGACGTCATCATGGCCCTGATCGGTCAGATCGGCGCCTCCGGGGCCACGGGTTTTGCCATCGAGTTTGCCGGATCGACCATTGATGCCCTCAGCGTCGAAGCGCGCATGACCATCTGCAACATGGCCGTCGAAGCCGGCGCGCGTGGCGCGTTCATGGCACCGGACCAGAAGGTGTTTGACTACCTTGAAGGCAAGCCGCGCGCGCCAAAGGGTGATCAATGGCGGCGTGCGGTGGAGGTGTGGCGCAGCTTGTGCAGCGACCCCGGTGCCGTGTTTGACCATGAGGTAACGCTCGACGTCAGCACCCTCCTCCCGATGATCACATGGGGTACGAGCCCCGATCAGGTCGGGGCCATTGATGCACGGGTTCCGGACCCGCTGCAGGTCAGTGATCTCATCCTGCGCCGCGACATGCAGCGCGCCCTGACCTACATGGGACTCACGGCGGGCGAGCCTTTGAATGAAATCGTCATCAGCCATGCATTCATCGGATCCTGCACGAATGCCCGTATTGAAGACCTGCGTGATGCAGCCAGCGTGATCCGCGGCAGGCGAGTGGCAACGCACGTGCGGGCGATGGTCGTGCCAGGCTCCACCGCCGTTCGCGATCAGGCTGAAGCGGAGGGGCTGGCAGCCATTTTTCGGGATGCCGGATTCGAATGGCGTCAATCGGGCTGCTCCATGTGCCTGGCCATGAACGACGATGTGCTCGCCCCGGGCAACCGCTGCGCGTCGAGTACCAATCGCAATTTCGAAGGCCGCCAGGGTGCTGGAGCACGCACCCACTTGATGAGCCCGGCAATGGTGGCAGCGGCTGCAATCAGCGGGCATCTGACGGATGTCCGGCAATCCGGAGAACGCGTATGAGCATGAACCCCTTCACCCGCGTCACCGGCGCCGCCGCGCCGATGTTGGCGGCCAATATCGACACTGACGTGATCATGCCCAAGCAATTCCTCAAAGGGATTGATCGCAACGGCCTGGACCAGGGGCTGTTTCATGACGTGCGCTTTTTGCCCTCAGGGCAGCCAGACCCTGCATTTGTGCTCAACCAACCCGCCTGGCAGCGTGCGCGCTTCATGGTGGTTGGCCCTAACTTTGGCTGCGGTTCCAGCCGAGAACATGCCGTGTGGGGCCTCAAGCAGAGGGGCATTCGTGCGCTGATTGGCACGAGCTTCGCCGGCATTTTTTACGACAACTGCCAGCGTAACGGTGTGCTGCTGATCAGCCTTGAGGCGGCCACCGTGCAACGCATCGGCGAGATCGTCGGGCAGCCGGAGACGTCCGAGATATCGATCGACCTGCAAGAACAAACCATCCTGCTGCACGGCCATGAAGTGGTTCGCTTCCAGATCGACACGCTGCGCAAAACCGCACTGTTGCTTGGACTGGATGCCATCGGCAGCACCCTGCAGCGCAGCGACCAGATACTGGCGTTTGAACGCGAGCATCTGGTCGCAAACCCGTGGCTGTCTTGAAGTAAGGGGTATCTCGATAGATGCGCGGTCGGTCGCACAATCCTGTGCGGCCCGCCTTGTTCAGATCGACAGCTGCGCGAAGTGCGCCACAAGAAATTTGACGCAGGCCCGCAGCTTTCCCGAGTGAGCAAGCCGCGTGGGGTAGACGGCCCACACGTTGGCGCTTTGCCCGTAATCGTGGAGCACCTGAACCAGCCTGCCCTGCTCGAGTAATGGTTTCACATCCCACAGCGAACGCAGGAACACACCTCGCCCATGCAACGCCCACTGCAACACGATCTCGCCGCTGTTGGATGACAAGGGGCCGCCTACCCGCACGCTTTCCTGCTGGCCGTCGCGCTCCAGCACCCAGACCCCGAACGCGTTATCGCGCTCCTTCAAAACGAGGCACTCATGGTGCTCCAGGTCACTCAGTTGCTGGGGTGCTCCATGGCGTTCGAGGTAGCCGGGGGCCGCGCACAGGATGCGTCGGTTGCTGACCAACTGACGCCCTATGTGCTGGCCGGGAATGTCGTCACCCACGCGAATTTCCAGATCGAAGCCTTCGTTGACGATATCCACCACCCGGTCGAACAGGTCCAGGCGGATTTCCAGCTCAGGGTATCGGTCGGTCAGCAACGCCAGCGCGGGTGCCACGTGATGGCGGCCAAATCCGAAGGTGCTGCAGATATGCAGTCGGCCACAGGGGTTGTCATGGGCATCGATCAACTGGTCGGACAGATGCTGAAAGTCTTCCAGGATCCGCGCCGCCCAGCCTTTTACACGCTCGCCATCGTCGGTCAACGTGATACGGCGACTGGTACGGTGCAGCAAACGGGTCGCCAGGGTCTTTTCGAGGATCTGGATACGTTTGCTGACGTAAGCCGCCGACACGCCAAGCTCATCGGCGGCCGCTGCAAAACCGGCCTTGCGGATCACGGTGAGGAAGACCCGCAGGTCTTCGGGGAGGGGCATGGAGCCTTTCTTGTCAGTCATCAAAATGGCACAAGTCGCGGTGTGAATTGCGAGGATAGCATCGCATCAACGGGCAAATTATTGCCCTCCTCACGCCTCTTGGCTAAAGGGGTTCAGCGAAAAATCCCAGCACCTCTTCAAGCAGTAACTCGGGCACTTCCTCGGCGATGTAATGGCCTGAAGGCAACGCCTTTCCGCGTACATCAGTCGCTACTTGCTGCCATTCCTTGAGCGGATCGAAACAACGCCCCACGGTGCCTTTGGCGCCCCAAAGGACCAACAGTGGCGGCGTCAGGTGATGACCCGCGGCGAGATCTGCGCGATCGTGTTCAAGGTCGATACCGGCCGAAGCGCGGTAATCTTCGCAGATGCCCCGCGCACTGCCGGGAATGTGCAGGCAGCGCAGGTACTCGGCGAACGCCTCTGGGGTGAAAGGATCAAGGCCAGCGCTGCGGCTGCCCATCACACTGCGCAAATAGAGGTCGGGGTTGGCCTCGATCAGGCTCTCCGGCAACGGCGCCGGACGGATGAGGAAGAACCAGTGCCAGTAGGCCCGGGCAAAGGCTTCGTCCGTTTGCGTATACATCGCCAGGGTGGGCGCGATGTCGAGCAGCACCATTTGCGTGACCGCTTGTGGATGGTCGAGGGCCAGGCGATGGGCCACCCTCGCCCCCCGGTCGTGGGCAAGCACCCTGAACTGCTCAAAGCCTAGCGACTGCATCAACTCGACAGCATCGAGCGCCATTTCACGCTTTGAATAATGAGCGTGCTCAGCATCGGCAGCCGGCCTGTCGCTATCGCCGTAGCCACGCAGGTCAGCGGCGACCACGGTGAATTCGGCGGCCAGTTGCTCGGCGATCTTGTGCCAGATAACGTGGGTCTGAGGGTGGCCGTGCAACAGCAACAACGCGGGGCCGGTGCCGCCGATGCGATAGCTGATGGTGAGGCCGTTGACCTGGCGTTGTTGTTTTTGGAAACCGGCGAACATGATTTGACTCCATAGGTGCTGGCTCAATCCTGAGATCAACCGAACCGGGCGGCAATATGCCAAGCGTAGACGCACAGTTCATGATCTGTGTAGCACTAGGTGTGCGGGCGCCTCAGCCGTACAAGCGTCCACCAGCCATGGGATTTTTCGTCGACAGTATTCAAGGTAAGTGCGCACAACGGCAGAAGGATGACGATGCGCAGGATAGAGAAGATTCAAAGCCACTGACGGCAGTGGACATTCCGGTAACAGCGGCACCAGTAAGCCCCCTTCTATAGCGTCCTTCACGATGAAGGGCGGCAGTTCGGTTATTACCTCGCCAGCCAACACACTGTGCAGCAAATGCATGCTGTCGTTTGTCGACAGCACGGTGTTCGGCGTCACTGATGTGCCTGCGAATCGCCAAGTCGCGTTCGTATTGGTGCCAAGACTCCACGTAGCACAGGGCAACCTGCCTAGATCATGTGGCGTGCTCGGCCGGCCGTGGGTCGAGATAAACCGGGGGCTGGCGACCAGCACATGTCGATAGTCGAGCAAATGCCTGCCGATCAACGCTTCATGCTCCACCTCACCGACGCGCAATGCCACGTCGATGCCGTCCTCGACCGGGTGAACACGACGCTCCGTCGACAGCAGATGAACGCGGATATCGGGATGATCGTTCTGAAAGTCAGTAATCAGCTGCCACCAGGGCGAGAACGATGGCGGCACTGAAAGACGCAGCTTCCCCTGAACGTGAGCTTGATCGCTCACCACCGCATCGTGGCCTTCCTGCAGCAGTTCCAGGCCCCGACTTGCATGCTCGAAGAGGCGAGTGCCGGCTTCAGTCAGCTTCACGCCCCTCGCTGAGCGCTCCAGCAACTCGACCTTCAGCGCCTGCTCAAGCGCACGAATCCTCCGGCTCGCGGTGGTCAGTGGTACGCCCAAACGTTCAGCTCCGGCGGTCATGCTGCCGGCCTGGACGATGGTCACCAGCATCTGTACCGCGTTGAGATCCATGGTTGGGCCCTCTCATTTATGAAACCCATGGTCTCACTGGCAGGCATTCTCTTTCAATCATCCACCCCATAGAGTGCTGCCTAGCGTCTCTACATCTCAAGGGGGAACACGTATGCCAACCGTTACCGAAGCCATCCAGTCGCGCTTCTCCGCCCACAGCTATGACCCGACTCATGTTTTATCGGAGCAGGACGTTACTGGCTTGATCGACCTTGCTCGCCATGCGCCGTCTGCATTTAATTTGCAACACTGGCGTTTCATTGCCGTGCATACCAAAGAGGCGAAAGCAAAGATGTTGGTGACGGTGGGTCGTGGGGGTAAAACGAATTGGCCGCAAAAACCACGCAAGGCCACTAGCGACATCCTCTCGATCGTTTGATTTCTCTATAAAAGAAATACTGAAGTGCCGTTATCTGCCTTTGTTGTCATCGCCAGAACTGCACTACGGCCACGTGCGCGGGCTGCGTTTCTTCCCGTCGCTGCCATCGCCTTCAACATCCGCTGAAGTTGTAGACCCTCAACGTGCTGTCGCCCTTGCGCCACGCAGCCCTGCTTTGGAATTCAAACCTCATGAAACTCTACGTTTACGATCATTGCCCGTTCTGCGTGAAAGCGCGCACGATTTTCGGCCTTAAGACCACAGCCTTCGATCTCGTCATTATGTTGAACGACGATGAAGCCACTCCGACGCGCATGATTGGCAAGAAAATGGCGCCGATCCTGGAGCACGACGGGCGCTACATCGCCGAGAGCATGGACATCGTTGCGCATGTCGATGGCCTGTCCGGCGCAAGAGTGTTGTCCGGCGTCAGCAACCCGTTCCTGTCCCAGTGGAACAGCGAGGTGACCGGTCCTCTTTATTCCCTGGCGATTCCGAGATGGGCGACTGCAGACTTCGAAGAGTTCTCCACCCCAAGTGCGCGCGCCTACTTCACGCGCAACAAAGAGGCCATGCTCGGCAGCTTCAAGGATCATCTGGCGGCCAGCGCCGACTACATCGCCACGCTAAACCGTCATTTGCTCATCCTTGAGCCAATGATCCAGTCGCCGGATGCGGTGAATGGCGAGCTGTCGGAAGACGACATCCACCTCTTCGCCACCTTGCGCAGCATGTCCATCGTACGGGGCATCGTGTACCCCCCCGCTGTACAGGCTTACCGGCTGCGCATGTCGGAACGCACCGGCATCGATCTTCACGATCACATCGCCGTCTAGTGTCGGCCCGACGGCGATCATGATCACCGTCGGATCGCTCTTGCCCTAAAGTGGCACGGTAAGCTTGAGCCAGTACGCTTCGCCTTCCGGACGGTTGCGAACGTCGCTTTCCCGTTGCCACTTAGCGGTGAGGAACCACCCCGACGCGCCGCTATATTTGATCGACGGCCCTATGGCAAATGCGCGCCCTTTGTTGTCTTCCAGCCGGTCACCGTTTTGGCGGTCATCGGTGGTCTGGCGGTAAATGTAACCCCCTACGCCCAGGACCCAGCCATGGCCGACGCCCCAGCCCAGGGAATAGTCTGCGTGCAGTTCCTGGCCCGAGCGATAGTCGGTGTCCGAGTTACGCAGGTTAAAGTCGTACATCACCTTGAGGTCGGCATTAAGCCCCACGGGGTCGACGTAAGAGAAGGCCGCAATGGGTTCGAATGCCCAGTAATTGCGCCCGATGTTGGCCAGGTCACCTCGATCGTAGCGGCCTGTCGGCGCAAAGATGTCCAGGGCGTAGATCGCATGGAATCTTTCACTGTAGTGATAGCCCAGGCCAGGGCCGAAGATCACATCACCCATGCCCTTCTTGCTTTGATGCTGGCCATTGACATCAACCTTCAGGTCAACCAGTGGAACGTTGACGTGAAAGGCCAAGGCGCCGTCGAACACCTTTTGCTCCGTGACCCAGATCAGCCTCGGCGCGATGACATTTGCACTCAGATGAAAATCGTCAACGGCCTTGCCACCTCGATTGTCACGCAGCGTGTCGGCCCGGTAACTTTCGGCGAATATCTGGCCGTAGAAACCGGGAGGCGGCATGGCCCCGGTCATGTAGTTTTCCGCCCCCATCGGGTAAGAAGATCCTCCTCCTTCGGTGGCCTGTGCGTCCGGCAGCGCCATGACCAGCACTGATCCCACCATCAAATAATGAAAGGGCTTGAAAAGACGCGTTGGTTCGTACGATTTATTATTATTCATTGTTCGCAACCATAAATGGGTGATGACGCGCCAACCCTGGAATCAGCCGCCTCCAGGGCTGCCTGACGTCGTGAAAACGCGAAGAAGGGTCCCCCTAGAATGGATAGGGCTGGTCCGACGGCTCCACGGTGACCCATTTCACTTCGGTGAACTCGTCGATGACAGCGCTGCCATCGAATCGACCGTATCCGCTGTTTTTCATACCGCCATAAGGCGCTTGAGGCTCGTTCTGTACCGTCGCCCCGTTGATGTGCACGCAGCCAGCGTCCAGACGACTCGCCAGCTCAAGTGCCCGGCTGACATCACGGCTGAAAATCGACGATGACAGTCCGTACGCAGTGTCATTGGCGACCGCCAACGCGTGCCCGGCCCCCTTGACCCGGACAATGGTGGTAACAGGTCCAAAGGTTTCCTCATCGTAGATATCCATTGCCGAACTGACGTGATCGACCAGCGTTGCGCTCATCAGCGCCTGCTCCGCCAAACCACCCGCCACAATCTTTGCGCCCTTGCGGGTGGCGTCGTCGAGCAGTTGATTGATGCGTTGGACCGAGCCCCGGGAAATCATCGGTCCGATCACACTGGCAGGCGACGAGACCGGGTCCCCCGTCTCCAGGCGGCTGATACGCGCGGCAAACATTTCAACGAATCGGTCGGCGATCGTTTCGTCAACGACAAAGCGCTCCGTCGACATGCAGATCTGCCCCTGATAGAGAAAGGCGCCAAATACCGCTGCGTTCACGGCACCCTGGAGATCGGCATCCTCGAGAACAATAAACGGCGCTTTACCGCCCAGCTCCAGCAAGCATCGCTTGAGGTATTTGGCACTGGTCTGCGCAATCATCCGCCCGACCTTGGTCGAACCGGTGAAGTTGATTCGCCGCACAGTGTCGTGAGCGATCAAGGCTTCGGTGACGGCCGATGCATCCTCGGGCGCCGAAATAATGAAGTTCAAGACACCCGGGGGAAAGCCTGCTTCGTAGAAACACTCGGCCAACAGTTCGTGGGTACGCGGGCTGTTCTCCGACCCTTTGAGAATGACGGTATTGCCGCACGCCAGTGGGTAGGCAATGGCCCGCGCGCCCAATATCACCGGCCCATTCCACGGGACGATGCTCAACACGGTGCCCACCGGTTGGCGAAGGGTCATGGACAGGGTGCCGGTTTTGTCCGTCGGAATGGTTTCACCCTTGATCTGAGTGGTGAGTGCCGCAGCCTCACGCAACAGATTCGCAGAGGCCCCCACGTTGAATTGCGCCCACAGCTGGGACGCGCCGATTTCTTCTGCCATCACGCTGCAGAACGTCGCCATCTTGCTTTCCAGCACGTCGGCCGCCGCCAGCAGCAGCCGACGGCGTTCGGTCGGTCCAACCCTGGACCAGGTCTTGAACGCGTTTTGCGAGGAGGCCGCTGCCCTCAATGCATCTTCAATGCCGCACGCAGCCCCTTCGGTGATCGGTTGAGCGCTGACAGGGTCCATCCGGCAATAGGTTTTGCCGCTGGCGGCGTCCTGCTTTTGGTTGTCGATAACCAGTTTCACATTCATCTTTCGCTACCTTTATCAGTCAGGGGTTCAAGCCGCGTCAGTCGCTGTCGGCATGCGCAGGATTGGCTTGATCGTGATACCGCTTTCGCTGTCAGCCATGGCTTCGTTGATCTGATCGAACGTGTAGAAACGGCACAGCTTGTCGAAGGGAAAACGGCCCTGCAGGTACAGATCGACCAAGGTAGGAATGAACGCATTGGCGACGACATCGCCCTGAACGATGCCCATGATTCGCTTGCCGGGAATCATCACGTCGTTGATGTTGAAGGCCACCTCGGTGCCCATCTTTGTCGCGCCGACAATGCCGCACGTCCCCAGCGTGGTCACCGCATCAATGGCTTGTCGCAGCACCTCTGCGCGCCCGGAACACTCCAGGCTGTAGTTGACGCCACCCCCGGTAATGTCACGAATGCGCTGCACCGGGTCTTCGTCGCGGCTGTTGATCACATGAGTGGCGCCCAGCTCAAGCGCCATCTCAAGACGACTGGGGGTCACGTCCACCGCGATGATGATGGTCGCGCCTGCGACCTTCGCCGCCATCACGGCCGCCAGGCCTACTGCGCCCGCACCGAACGCGGCGAAACTTGCGCCCGCCTCCACTTTCATGGCCTTGAGCACAGAGCCTGCCCCGGTCTGGATGCCGCAACCCAAAGGGCCAAGGAGTTCAAGCGGGGCATTTTTGGAAACCTTGACCACGTTGCGTTCGTTGGCGACGACGTACGTCGAAAAGGAAGATTGACCGAAAAAATGGTCATGGATTGGCGTATTTCCCTCGCAACTGCACGTTGCTGTGCTGCCATCCAGACGACCGCCGCCGAAGTTCAGCGGGTGCATATGGGAGCAATGGGCCGGGTGTCCGGTTTCGCACGGCAGGCACAGCCCGCACGACATGTACGTCATCACCACATGGTCGCCAGGCGCGACGGTGGTCACGGCCGAGCCCACGGACTCGACCACGCCGGCGCCTTCATGCCCCAGAACAATCGGCAGTGGCGTGGGAAACAGCTGATCCCGAACAACCATGTCCGTATGACACACACCGGTGGCGACAACGCGCACACGCACTTCGTCGTTACGCGGGACGCCCAGCTCAGCCTGTTCCATGCGCAGCTCTGCACCGGCCTCACGCAAGACAGCGACGGTGACTTCAATAGGTTTCAAATGACTCGGGGACATGCGGTGATCCTCTTTTTTATTGTCGATCGAACGTATGGAATCCGTGGGTTACGAGGCCTGAAGTGCCCGCAGACGATTGCTGCGTTGCTCGGCTGCGTTATCACGCGCGGTGCGCAGCTGGAAGTCGAAAGTCATCTCTGCGAACCGCCCTTGAACCCCCTGCTGCTGGCCCTCCTCAGCGGCTTCGACAAAGCGAACCTCACCGATCAATCCATCGCGGGTGGCGTAAGCGAAGTCATCCCAGAGGTAGGCGTCGTTCGAGAGGTTTATCTGCGTGGTCAGATGCTCAAAGCCTGGCGCAGACACGAAAAAATGAATGTGCGCCGGACGTTGACCATGGCGCCCAAGCTGGTTCAGGCATTCCTGGGTCGGACCTGATGGATTGCAGCCGTAGCCCGACGGCACAATGCTTTGAAAACGGTAACGTCCCTGCTCATCCGTCACTATTCGGCGGCGCAGGTTGTATGCCGATTGGCTTTTATCGAAGTGCGAATAATTGCCCTTGGTGTCCGCTTGCCAGACATCGACCAACGCGGCGGCGATCGGCTGGCCTTGCAGGTCGACAACCTTGCCTTCGACGAACAGGACCGTTGCGGCATCGCCCTCGCCCCCGTCATCCAGCCGTGCGTAGCCTTCACATAAAGGGGCACCGGCGACATACAGCGGGCCTTCGATGGTGCGCGGCGTCCCCCCCGTCTGGCCGGCGTGTGCCTGTTCGGCGTCGTGGCGCAGGTCGAGGAAATGCTCGATGCCAAGCCCCGCCACCAGCAGGCCGGCCTCATGGCTTGCGCCCAGTCGGTTGAGGTATTCCACCGCCGACCAGAATTCGTCATCGCTGACGTCCAGCTCCTCGATCAAGCGAAAGGTTTGCTGTAGCAGTCGAAAGACGATTTGCTTGTTTCGCGGATTTCCATCTGTATTTTTCAACCCCGCAGCGTCCTCGAAAAACGCGAGAACCTGCGGTGTGTCTGCAATGCTGACCGCCATGTTAAGGCTCCTTTTTTATTATTGAAGGGTGTGCAGTGGACCAAGAGTCCGGGGAAATCAGCGTACGGCTGCCGTTTGCCACCCGAGCTGAACGCGAGCGCTTGCCAGGTCGTTTTCCATGTCGTGGTTCCACAGCCAGTCGAACCGGTTGGCGAGAGTCGTTGACAGCACGGCCGGGTCATCGCCGGCCTGACGATCACGCCATTCGTACAGTTCACCGGCTTCCCATGAAGTCCGCTGAACCCTGCACGCACGCGGTCTGCGTACTGCGTCGTAAACCTCCAGTACGCGCTTTATGTTTTCGTGGCCCAGCTGAGGATCAGCCAGTAACCGCGCCAGCAACCAGGCATCTTCGAGGCCTTGACCGGCTCCGGCGCCTTGATGGGGAAGCATGGCGTGCGCTGCGTCACCGATCAGGGCCACACGACCGTGGACGTAGCCGGGCAGCTCGGCCAAATCATGAAGTGCCCAGAGAGTGGGCGCAGGAATGCACTCGAGTAGCACCCGAACCGCGTCTCCCCATTGCGAAAACGCATCGAGCATTTCGGCCTGGGTCGCATTTTTTACCCAGGGTTTGTCCTGGGGCCATTGCGGGTCAGGAACGCTACGATCGGAGACAAAGGCCACGACGTTGATCAGCCGGCCTTGTTTGATCGGGAAGGTGAGGATGTGGCCATCCAGGCCCAGGTACATCTGCGGGACATTGATTAAATGCTCATCGATGCCGGCAGCGCGATAAGCTTCCCTGAGCGTCTCGCTGTCAATCATTCCACGGTAAGCGCAGGTGCCACTGAAACGGGGTGCGACAGCAGGCTCACCCAGACCCCGCAAGACATAATCACGAATCGAGGACTTGATGCCGTCGGCCGCGATCAGCAGATCACAGGTGTGTTCGGTGCCGTCCAGGAAACCAATTCGAACCCGGTCGGCGACCTCTTCGAGGGTGACCGCACGTTTGTCAAACCGAGCGATGCCAGGGGGTAACTCGTGGGCCAGGGCGTCCAGAAAGTCGGCTCTGTGCACCGACGACTGGCCTACCCCCGGCGCAACGCTTGCCCCCAGATAGCCGGCGTCTGTGCCACGACGCCATTCAAACCAGATGTCCTGCCAGGGTTCGGGGGTGCGGTCAGCGATGCGCTGATACGGCTTGCCAATGCCCAACCCTTCGATGGCACGTACGGCGTTGGCACCAAAAGATACGCCTGCCCCGACTTCACCGAATGCAGGGGCGGCTTCAAACAGCTGGATATCGAGATGAGCGTGGCGGCATAAATCCAGCGCAAGCGCGATGCCTGCAATACCGCCACCGACGATTGCGATCTGTAGTTTTGATTGAGTACTGCTCATGGGACGGACCTGCGTTTTGTTTTTGGAATGTCCTGATCATGCCCATACTCAGAGTTATTGATAAATGGCGTAACATGCATAAAATCTATCACCAGTATGAATAACGGCTCTGGCTTGGGGCTTGAAGGCAGCACAATGCAGCTACGCGATCTGGATTTGAATTTGCTGGTGATTTTCCATCAGCTACTGATTGACCGAAGTGTCTCCGGCGCTGCCCAGAGTCTTGGACTCACGCAACCGGCTCTGAGTAATGCCCTTAAACGTTTACGCACAGCGCTCAAGGATGATCTGTTCGTGCGGACCCATCGCGGGATGCAGCCGACGCCTTACGCGTTGCAACTGGCTGAACCGGTGGCAAACGCCATTGGCACGCTGCACGGCGCATTGAACCGTCTTGACGATTTCAATCCGGCGACGACCCACAAGCGCTTCGTTATTGCGATGACGGACATCGGTGAGATCTACTTCATGCCCAAGTTGATTCAGACGCTGCTGGAATTGGCGCCGGGCGTGACAGTGAGTACGCTGCGCAGCCATGCCGGCCTTTCCGAAGGCATGGCGAACGGCGAGGTGGATCTGGCAGTCGGGCTGCTACCCGATCTGCAAGCGGGCTTTTATCAGCGACGACTTTTCCATCATCGCTATGTCGGCCTGTGCAGAACGGGGCATCCCGTTACACAGCACGCCATGACGCGCGCGCGTTACTGTGAATACGGCCACGTAAGGGTCAGTGCGACCAGCACGGGGCACGGCGAGATCGATGGGATCATGCAGCGCGCCGGCCTGCATCGAGACATCAAACTTGAAGTACCGCACTTCGTCGCTGTCGGCCACATCCTGCAAAACACCGACCTCATCGCCACCGTACCGGAGCGGTTTGCAATGAGTTGCATTGAGCCATTCGGACTGACCATTTTGCCGTTGCCCATGCCGTTGCCGGAAATCGCCATCAACCTGTTCTGGCACGCCCGATGCGTACGAGATCCCGCCAATCGCTGGTTTCGACAGTTGATGTTTGATCTGTTCAGCGACTGATGTGGATGGGGCGTCGGGAGAGAAAGGCGCTAAAGTTCAGGTGACACGTCGGCTCTACCGAAGTGGCAAGAAGTGTCCCGACAGCTTACTGCCAGTCCTCGAATAGCCGGACCAATTCATCCACGACATACCTCACCTTTGGCCGCAAGTGCGACACCTTCGGCCATACCGCATGGACCTCGACTGGCTCCGGCTCATAGCCTCCCAACACCTCGACCAACCTTCCGGCTTCAATATCATCCCTGAAAAGGCAGCGCGGCATCTGACACAGACCCACGCCGGCCAACGCGGCGAGAATCATCGCTTCCCCGTCACCGATCTGATGGGTAAACGGCGGCGAGAAGCGAACGGTTTCCTGATTCTGCGTGACCCGCCAGGAGAGCGGCTGGCCCCGTCGATGTCCGACGATGCAATGGTGGCGGTCCAGATCCTCGAGGCTGGCGGGGACGCCAAAGCGCGCCAGGTAATCCGGGGCCGCACAGATCGCCCAGCGTTGGCGCGCGAGCCGGCGGGCCACCAGGCCGCTGGTATCCTTGATTTCGCCAAAGCGCACGAGCAAGTCGATGCCTTCTTCAATCGGATCGACCAGATGATCCGAAAACGTCATGTTCAGCCGCAATGACGGGTATTTTTTGGCAATCTCAAACAGCAGGGGCGCAATCACCCGCCGCCCGAATGCCACGGGAATATCCACCCGCAGTCGGCCGGAAGGTTCGCGAGTGCCGGGCCCCAAGCCACTTTCTGCCGCGCCGATTTCTTCGAGTGCGTTTGAGCAGGCGATGAAATAAGCATCGCCATCAGCGGTGAGCGAAATTCGCCGCGTGGTTCGGTGGAAGAGCTGCACCCCCAGTCTTTCTTCAAGGCGAGCGATAGACTTGCCGACGGCCGATTTCGATACGCCCAATCGTGCAGCCGCCTCGGTGAAGCTGGTCGAGCGCGCGGCTGTAATAAAGGTGATCACACCTTGAAGCGAATCAATCGGAATCATGAAAACCGTCAACTGTAGATATTATGTCTACCCACTTTATAGTTTCAGGCCGTTTATCACGAGACTTATCTACACTAGGATGGGTGTCATCTGGTGGCCTGGGAGCTCAGGCCCGGTTTTCGATCCCCCAAGAGGAATACATCATGCCCGTAGTACGTGTTAGCTGGTTCGAAGGAAAAGAGCACGCTCAGAAAGCAACCGTCGCCGCTGAGATCACTGAAAGCATCGTAAAAAACACCGGTACCCCGGCCGAGTACATCTACGTTATTTTTGAAGACGTAGCCCCTTCCGACTGGGCCGGTGCAGGCAAGTTGTTTGGTGAAGAGCCGGCAAAGCCCTGATCTGATACAGCGCATTCAATGCATCGGCCAAGCGAGCGATGCATCCTCCCAAGGCGTGTTTTACGCCCTCGATGGAAGACATCCCCATGCATCCCTACATTTCCTGCCAGTTTTCCCTTGCCATCAAGCCCGGCGACTTTCCTGAGTTCAAGGCCCTGATTGCCCGTATCGTTGAAGCGACCAAAAAAGAGCCGGACACGCTGGTTTACGAGTACAGCGTCAACGAAGACCAAAGCGTTGCCCACATCCTTGAGCGTTACAAGGTGGAGTCCGTGGTCAGCCACGTGGACACGACCTTCGCCCCTTTCGGTGAGCGCTTTCTGGAGTTGTGCACCATCACCAGCCTGATCGTGTATGGCACCCCCGATGCAGAGATCCGTAAACGTCTGGATCCGTTCGGCGCTGTGTACATGACACCGTTTGACGGCTTCAGCCGCTGATCATGTAGACCGGTCAGGTGGAGGGCCTCACCGGCTAACCAACGGTAAACCCAGGCCGATGGATTCAAGCAACTGCGCGATGGTCTGCGAGATATGACGGACCACCGGGTCGCCGCGACTGTCCGGGTGCATGGCGACCCAGATGTCGAGATCAAGCATGGGGAGGCTACTCTGAAGCCTGACAAGGCGTGGATCGGGATCCGCGAGAAAACACGGTAATCCTGCCACGCCGATACCCGTGCATGCGGCCTCATATTGATGGCTCAAATCCGACAGTTCGCAGGCCACGCGCTTTGCGCCTATGACGTCGTACAGCCAGCGTTTGTGGGCGAAGTCGGTTTGACGTTCGGTATAGCCAACGAACGCCCACTGCTGCGGATCGTCTAGGCAGGGATAATCACGTCCGGCGTACAGTGCGAACGGCATCTGGCCTACCTTCCTGATGATATCCGTGTCTTCGATCGGTAGCGCCAGGCGCAACGCCAGGTCCGCCTCAAGGCGCGATAACGACGCCACATGGGACTCGCTGAGAATGCTCAACTGCACAAGCGGGTGCAGACGCGCCAGCACAGCGAGATGGGGGGCCAGGAAGTGTCTGGCGAGTATGGGCGGGGCCGTAATGGAGACCTTTGTCCTCACGGCTGTGCTGGATGCCAGACACTTGCGCTCGATGGCAAAGGACTTCGCCTCTATGTCCAAAGCATCCTGCAGTATCTGTTGCCCCACCGCTGTCAGGCGGGACTCGCGGGACAGCCTGTCCACCAGACGGACATTAAGTTGCGCTTCCAGCGAGGCCAGACGCCGGCTTACGGTGGCCTGATTGACGCCCAATACCCGCGCCGCGCCCGACAAACTGCCCGACCGTGCGATGGTTAAAAAAAATCGAAGGTCTTCCCAGTTCATAAGCCATGCACATATGCATTGAGTGTCTGCGGATTCTAGTATTTACGCATGGACTGTCAAACGCTACTTTCCATCCACTGTTTGAGCAATGTGACGATATAGCCATGTCAAGAACCACCTCTCTGGCCGCGATTCAAGTCGCAGCCTGCCTCGGATTCCTCGTGGTCCAGCTGGACGTCAGCGTGGTGAACGTCGGTTTAGGCGCACTGAAAACGGCTTTCGACACCAACCTCACTGGCTTGCAATGGGTCATCAACAGCTACGCGCTGGCGTTCTCCGCCCTGCTGATTCTCGGCGGCGCCTGGGGCGACAAGTTCGGCGCCAAGACAGTCTTCGCTTCGGGGTTTGGGATTTTCACACTCGCCTCGATCGGCTGCGGCCTGTCCAACAGCATGAGCATGCTTATCGGCATGCGGATCGTTCAGGGCGTCGGCGCGGCTCTGTTGGTCCCGACGTCCCTGACGCTGATAAGGCTGGCGTTCGAAGACCCTGATAAACGCAGGTCTGCTGTCGCGATCTGGGGTGCCTGTGGCGGTATTGCCTTGGCGGCCGGGCCCGTAATGGGTGGGCTGTTGATCGAGTACCTGGGCTGGCGCAGCGTTTTTTGGGTTAACGTACCCATCGGCGTGCTGGCGATCGGGCTTGTCATGCGCTATGCCCCGACATCCCCGCGCATTGAACAGAAAGTCGATGTACCGGGACAGATCACCATTGCCCTTTGTCTGGCGTCACTGACCTACGCACTGACCGAGTTGAGCGCAAAGGGCTGGGGTACCGAAACGGTCTCGGTCATGGGCATCGCCGTGGCGTGCGCCATTGCATTCGTGGTGATCGAGCGCCGGATAAAACACCCTCTGCTGCCTAAACGGCTGGCCAGCAACAGGATATTGGCGACCACTGCACTGGCAGGATCGGCCATCAACCTCACGTTCTATGGGACGGTGTTCGTCTTCAGCATTTACTTCCAATCGTTTCTGCACTATGACGCGTTCAGAACGGGCCTTGCATTCATACCGCTGACGGCAGTGCTGACCGTCTCCACCATGGTTTCGTCACGCATTGCCAAACGGGTAAGCGCGACGCGCATCATCACCACCGGTTTTCTAGTTCAGGTCGTGGGGTTTCTGGCGCTGTCAAGGGTCACTCCAGACTCTTCGCTCTGGTACCTGAACATCGCCTTGATGGTGGTGGGTATTGGCAGCGCAGCATCGGTGCCCTCCATCACCAACTCCATGTTGTCAGCTGTCTCCAAGGAGGATGCGGGCATGGCATCAGGCTTGATGGCATCGGCACGGCAGTTGGGAGGGGTCGTCGGCGTCGCGGTCTTCGGGGCGATGATCACCAGCACCGAACCTGCCGCTTTTTCTCACGGTTTGTCCATGGCGATGGTCGTCTGTGCGCTGGCGCTGCTGCTCTGTCTCGGCGTGAGCCACTGGGTCACTCGCCCGTCCCGTTTACCGGTGGCCACGTGAATAAACTACCAAACGACAATCTATTTGCCTCTACAGGAGTGCCCTATGAGCAAGCCCACCCTCGCCAATGACACCATCAGTTCCAAGGTTGAGATCGAGTATCCGGATTTTTCAAAACTGCCCGATCCGGTCAGAGAAAAGTTTGAGAACCTGCCAACGAAAGTTAATTTCTTTCGGATGCTGGGTTACAGCGCCGGGGCGTTTATTCCCGTCATCGATTTGACCAACGCGATATTCAGGGACCTGACGATCTCCGATTACCATAAAGAGTTGCTGGTGTTGCTGCTGGCTGCCCACGAAAACGTTGCTTATGAATGGGAGCAGCATATTTCCATCGCTCAGGTGGCGGGTGTTCGTCCGGAGCAGTTCGTCGCCATTGCAGAAGGCCGCCTCGATGATACCGTCGCGTTCAAAGAAGACGAGCGCGTTCTGCTTCGGTTCGGACAAGCCATTATTGACAAGGGCAAGGCGCCCGGTGTGCTGTTCAAGCATGCACAGCAGCACTTCTCGCTTCAGGAATTGAGCGACGCAGTCATCGTCATCGGTTACTACCGGATGGTGTCTGGCTATCTCCAGACCTTCAACATCGAGATTGATGCGCAGCAGGATGGCAGCTGGATCAAGGGTTGAGACTGATGCCCGCCTGCTTGCTGGCTGGCCCTGGGGTCGATGGCAGTGCCATCGACCCTGCAAGGCCCTTTCGCCAGTCGGCGTCAGCCGTTCATATCAAACAATGTCGTCAACCACACCACCGTCTACCCGCAGCGCTGCGCCTGTCGTAGCAGACGCCTGAGGTGAACAGACGTAGACGATCATGTTGGCGACTTCTTCAACCGTTGCCGCCCGCTGGATGATCGAGCTTGGCCGGTGCTCCTGGATGAACGCCTTGGCAACCTCGTCAAGGGATTTGCCAGTCCGCTCCACTTCGCTTTGCATCATGCCTGCAACCCCGTCGGACAACGTCGGGCCCGGCAGCACACTGTTGACGGTCACACCGCTGCCCGCGACCCGCTTTGCCAGGCCGCGCGCCAACGCCAGCTGTGCGGTTTTGGAGACGCCGTAGTGAATCATGTCCGCCGGGATGTTGCGTGCAGACTCAGAGGATACGAACACCACCCTGCCCCAGTGCTTGTCTACCATCGCCGGCAACAATGCGCGGCTCAGACGCACACCGGACATGACGTTGGTCTGCCAGTAGTTGTCCCAGACATCGTCGTCGGTTTCGAAAAAATCCTGGGTGCCGTAGATACCGGCATTGTTAACCAGAACGTCGATCTGCCCCGCACCCTGCACCAGTGTCTGAACGCCGTCCGGCGAGCCGAGATCTGCGGCCACGCCCGAAACGGTAGCGCTTGGGACAGCGCTTTTCAGTCTGGCGACGGCGTCATTGACCGAGCCCTCGCTGCGGCCATTGATCACCACTTCTGCGCCGGCCTCGGCGAGCCCTTTGGCAATCGCGAATCCGATCCCACTGGTGGAGGCGGTCACCAGCGCACGCTTGGTATTCAATTCGATTTTCATCATGTCTCCATCAATAATGGACGGGCATAGCCCCGATTGGGACTTCTACAGACTGTAGAAGCAATCCACCACTGTAGAGAATTGAGCCAGCGGGATAAATCTCGATTCGGGAGAGGGATTAACAACCGCCGGTTTCAAAACACCTCCGGGTTCACCGCCTCTTTGCCGAATGTGTGCAGCGCGAAGTCCAGAAAACTGCGCAGCTTGGGCGTCAGCCGTCGATCGGGCGCGTAAAGAACATGCAAGGGGCGAGAGGGAATCGGATAAGTCGGCAGCAGTGGCACGAGGTCGCCTCGCAGTAACGATGCCCGTACCAGTTCCACCGGTTGCAACAACACGCCCAGACCTGCCAGCGCGGCACACAGAAGCGGCTCGCCATGATCGGCCATCAAACGACTGTTCACCGGCACGATCACTTTGCCCTCCGGCCCGGCGAACGTCCAATGGGTCCGTAACTCAGTGTGGGAAAAGCCCAGGCACTCGTGGTCCTGCAAGTCCCATGGCGTATGTATGGCGGGCTTGTCGCGCAGGTACGATGGCGCCGCGCACAGCATCAGTTGATAAGGTGCCAGGGGACGCGCAATCAGGCCACTGTCGGACAACTGACCGACCCTGAAGACAACGTCAAAGCCTTCGTCGATGACGTCAACGGCGCGATTAGCCAGCGTCAACTCGACGCTGATCATGGGATTGGCCCTCATAAAATCAGGCAGTCGAGGTGCCAGCGACTGCATGCCGAAACTGACCGGCGCGTTGACCCGCAGTTGGCCTGTGGGCGTGGCCTGAATCTCGGCTGCCATATTTTCTGCGCTTTCCACCTCCGCAAGAATGATCTTGCAGCGGTCGTAAAACGTGCGACCAAAGTCGGTCAGGCTCTGACGTCTGGTCGTACGATTGAGCAACCGCACGCCCAAGTGCTGCTCGAGGTGCAGGACATGTTTGCCCACCATCTGCGCCGACATTTGCAGCGAATCCCCGGCAGCGCTGAACGAGCCCGTTTCGACTGCCCTGACGAACGTCGCCATACTGCTAAGCCGATCCATTAAAAATGATCCGTTTCGAATGTGACGCCATTTTCAGTATTTATCGCCCTGCACTTCAAGCCCTATTCTGGACGCACCTATTTTCCCCAAGGTGAAACCAGGCAGTACATGAGCATCAACCTCACAGGTTGGTGCAATACGTCGGTATCCATCTTCAAACGACTGCAGGCACTCCTTCTTGAAATACCCCTTGAACGCCATACCGCTTAACACCCTCCTCGGCGAAGACTTTTTCTTTCCCCACGAAATCATGGGTCAGCCCTTCCGCACCTCAGACTTCGAAGACCTGAGCCTCAGCAGCTTTGTCACGAGCGATGGGGTCAATCTCGCTTATTGGGAAGCAGGGGAAGGACAGCCGCTGATTTTCATCCCTGGCTGGTCTGCCAATGGCGCCATGTATTTCCACCTGATGCACATGCTGAGCAAGCACTACCATGTCTACGTGCTGGACGTGAGGAATCAGGGCCTTTCAGAACGGGTCAATTCGGGCAATCGAATTTCCCGGTTTGCGATGGACGTGAAACAGTTTGCGGATCACCTGGGGCTTTCCCAGGCCCACTACTGCGGCTGGTCGATGGGCGCCTCGGTCATGTGGGCCTACATCGACCTGTTCGGGACTCAAGGTATCCAGACGCTGAGCATCATCGACCAGGCGCCGTCGGTGTATTGCCATGCCGACTGGAGCGAGGAGGAACGTGTTCAGGCTGGCGCGTTCACCACCTCGCCCGAGCGCATGATCGCATCCTATACACAAGGCACCGCCACCAACATGCTCGTCTCCGGAAGCCGGGTACTGGAACGGGCCATGGCCATGGAATCGCCCTACTTCCATAACGTGATCAGTCTGGTGCAGGCAGCGGTGAACGATGACATGGCCTTCACCGCGCAGGTGTTGTTCGATCACGCCACCAATGACTGGAGGGATGTAATCCGCACCAAGATCGATGTGCCGACGGCGATCTTTACCGGCGAGCACAGCGACTGGCTGGAGAGCCAACGCTGGATGAGTTCGGTGATCCCGGATTCGGTGCTGCATGTGTACACGAAGGAAGAGCAAGGCGATCACTTCCTGGCCTTCAAAAATCCGCAAAAATTCGCGGCGGATCTGCGCGGCTTTATCGAGCGATAAGTCGCTCCCCAGACCACTTGACCCTGTCGCCAGGGTCAACGCTTAACGGCCAGTCGAGGTCATGACTGGACGCGGAACGTGTTACTCCCACGATGGCTTGGCGAATCGCTCCGCCAGAAACGTGATGAGCGCACGCACCTTGGCGGGCAGATGTTTACGCGTCGGGTAGACCGCATAGATACCCAGCTCGACCGAACGAAACCGAGGCAGGATTTCGATCAGGTCACCTCGACGCAGATCATCCGCCACCATAAAGCTTGGTTGCAGCGAAACGCCTCCGCCGGCCATGGCAATGGCCCGACAGGTGTCCCCGTTATTGCACCGCACCACTGAACGGGTGATGACGGTTTCCAGGCCGTGGGGCCCTTCGAATTGCCATTCATTGCCGCTGGCATAGTTGCTGTAGGCAACGGCGCCGTGCTCCGCCACATCTGACAATTCGCGGATGGGCGCATGGTTGCTCAGATAGGCCGGCGACGCGCACAGGCACATCCGGGTGCTGGCCAGGCGTCTGCCCACCAATGAAGAGTTCTCCATCCGTGCGATCCGCACAGCGACATCAATGCCTTCATCGACAAGGTCCACCAGACGATCGCTCAGGCTGATCTCCAACTCGACCTTGGGATAGGCCTTCATGAAATCGGCCCAGACCGGCGCCAGGTGCAACACGCCAAAACTGACCGGGGCATTCACCCGTAGCACGCCGCTGGCCTCTGGTGAAGCAGACGAAACCGCGTCCTCAGCCTCGTCCATCATCAACAGGACTTCACGCGCCTGGAGATAGAACTGGCGGCCCTCGTCCGTCAACGAAAGCCGCCGGGTCGTGCGGTGTAAAAGCCTTGCGCCCAGCCGCGCTTCAAGCCCGCTCACGTAGCGGGATATCGCCGCCTTGGACATGCCCAGTGGCTCGGCCGCGCCCACAAAGCTGCCTTTATCGACCACGGTGCAGAACACCTGCATTTCCAGCGCACGATCCATGATTGTCTCACTATGCGGAACTATTCATCACATTTAGCCCGGTTTATCCCAGTAGGGCAATCTATAAACTGAGCCCATCGAAACGCAACTCAACTCAAAACGAGGCACTTATGAAAATTACATTGATTGGTACCGGCAACATGGGTTCGGCATTTGCGAAACAGCTTTCGGCTGCAGGCCACACCGTTCGGGTCACTGGACGTGACATTGGCAAGGCACAGGCCCTGGCTGATCAGTTCGCCAATGTCAGCGCTCACACCGCATCTGAAGCACTGAACGACAGCGACGTGGTTGTCCTTGCAACCGCTTACCCGGATGCCGCTGCAGCGCTGCAAAGCCTGGGCGATCTGAGCGGCAAAGTCATCATCGACATCACCAACCCTCTGAGCGCCGACTTCATGTCGCTGACGGTTGGCCACGTGACCAGCGCCTCGGAAGAGATCGCCAAGTCCGTGCCACAGGCCCATGTCGTGAAGGCGTTCAACACCCTGTTCGCTCAAGTGCTGGCCGACGGTCCCACGTTCGCCAACGACCAGACCGGCAGCGTGTTTGTCGCCAGCGACAGCGAGCGCGCCAAGCAGACGGCCATCGCATTGGCCCGCAGCCTGGGCTGGAACACGGTGGATGCCGGTGGTCTGGTCAACGCTCGCTACCTGGAGCCTTTGGCAGGTCTGAATATTTATCTGGGCTATGGCGCAGGTCTGGGCACCACCGTCGCCCCGGTCTGGCTGAGCAAGTAATACCCACGTCATCAAACAGGAGTCGTCATGAACACCTTATTCCCACTGCTCTTTGTGTCTCATGGCGCTCCCTCGTTCGCCATGGAACCTGGCCTGGCAGGCAAGAACCTCACTGCGCTCGGTCAAGCAATGCCGCGACCTGACGCCATCGTGATCCTTTCTCCGCACTGGATGACCCGCGATCACGTCAGTGTCACCGCCAGTACTTTTCCAAAGACCATTCACGACTTTGGCGGCTTTCCCGACGCGCTGTATGAGTTGTCCTACCCGGCACCCGGTGCGCCAGAGTTGGCGAGCCATATCGTGGAGCTGTTGCAAACGGCCGGTTGGGACTCGCGGCTGGACGCGAACCGCGGGCTCGATCATGGCGCCTGGGTACCCCTGCGCTACCTGGCGCCAGACGCCGACATACCGGTGGTTCAGGTCTCCATGCCCGCATCACTCGATACACGCAGCGCCTGGAAACTGGGCGAAGCCCTCAAGCCGCTGCGCGAGATGAATGTGTTGATCGTGGCGTCAGGCAGCCTGACCCATAACTTGTACGAATTCCGTGGGGCAACACCCCATGGGGCCGATTACGTCAAACAGTTTGCAGCCTGGACGGCCCAGACCCTGCAAGCGCGAAACTTCGATCAATTGCTCGATTACAAGCAATTCGCGCCTTCCGCCCAGCGGGCGCACCCGACCGATGAACACTTTCTGCCCCTGTTCATAGCGCTGGGTGCAGCGGGCGAAACGTATCAGACGCACGTTCTGGAGGGGGGCATTACCCACGGCGTACTGGCCATGGACAGTTACCTCTTCACGTTACCCGTTAACGAGCCGTCCACATCCCTTCAACCCCTAAAAGGCGTGGCATAACCTCATGCAGACCATCAGTTTTTCAGATCCGGCACGCGAGGCCGAGTCGGGTATTTTCTTCCGCAAGGCGTGCAACAGCGTTAGCCCGAAAGGTCGTCTGCTGCTGCTCCATGGCGTGGGCTCGAACGAAGCGAATCTGGCATCTCTGGCAACTTCGCTGCCTGAAGACATTGAAATCCTCTTGCTGCGCGGCCCGTTGCAGCTTGGCCCCCAGGGTTTTGCCTGGTATCAGGTCAACTTCACCAGCAACGGCCCGTCTTTCAACCAGCAGCAGGCCGAAGCCAGCCGACAGCTGTTGATCCAGTTCATCGAGGCTCTCCCTGCGCTGCCTACCGTGATTGCAGGTTTCAGTCAGGGCGGAATCATGAGTTCCAGCGTTGGCGTCACGCAGCCGGAACTGGTGGCGGGTTTTGCACTGCTGAGCGGAAGGATGCTGCGGGAAATCGAACCGCTGATCGCTGCGCCAGAGCGGCTGAAAACGGTCTCGGCCTTCATTGCGCACGGACATCAGGACAACGTCCTGCCGGTTGATTGGGCCCACGAAGCCGATGCATGGCTGAGCCGGATTGGCGTGGAACACCAGACGCATTTTTACGACATGGCTCACGAGATCGTACCGCAAGAGCTGGCGGATTTTTCCCGCTGGCTGACCCAGACACTCTCGCTTTCCAACTGACAACGACCCATCAAAAAAGGACTTCATCATGATTGATTCACGCACTGCCCCTTACGCAGCACTGGTTATGCGCCTGGCCTTGGGCGTCATGTTTCTCGCCCATGGCCTGACCAAGGTATTGGTCTTCACGCCGGCGGGCACCGTAGGCTTTTTCGAGTCCATCGGCTTCCCCGGCTTCCTGGCTTACCCCGTCATGGCGTTTGAAGTCATCGGCGGCTTAATGTTGATACTCGGCGTGTATACCCGCCTGGTGGCAGCACTCGCTGTTGTTCAGCTGTTTGTCGCAGCGACCGTGCATTTCGCCAACGGCTGGAGCTTTACCAACCCGAATGGCGGCTGGGAATACCCGATCTATCTGGCTGTCACGGCGCTGGTCGTAGCGTTGCTCGGCGAAGGTGCCTTCGCTGCAAAGCCGTCCAGGGCCTGACGAACCCGATGCAGTTGCGCACCGAAGTGCTGCAGCTGCATCGCAACGTCTGAATGGCGGCACCCATGATGCACCGGGTGTTTGCTTCACTCCCCCTTCACCCTGGAAGCTCCGTGCTCCTTTGGCCAAGGTGAAGTTTTAGCGCCCTCACGGGCGCTTTTTTTGCTCAGGCGCCTGAGTGAAGCCTCGAAAGAGCGTGGCGTCACTTAGATATATGCACGTACCACGCTTGGCGTTTCAAGCCGCCTTACCTGCTGGGTATTCAGGCCAGTCGGGCGACCATGAATTCCACGAAGGCGCTGATTTTGGGCAGGGATTGACGGCTTGAGGGCCAGAGAATGCTGACCGTTCGGTGATCACGCAGATACCCTTCCAGGACAGGGACGAGCAGTCCCTCGGCCACGGCGCTTTCAACAAAGAAGTCCGGCAGGCAAGCGATGCCCCGGCCTGCCAGCGCCATGGCGAGTAAAGGCTCAATGGCGTTTGCTGTCGCCGTGGCCGCCACGTCAATGCTGCGTTCATCCTCCTGCACCACCAGCGGCCAGGGATCGAGTTTGCCACTGGTGGGGTAGCGATAGCGCAAGCAGGAATGAGCGCCCAGTTCGGATGGATGCGTCGGGGTGCCTTTTTCATCAAGGTACAACGGCGACGCCACCAGCCGATGGCTGTAGCCCTTGAGCCTGCGCATGGTCAGCCGCGAATCTTCCACCTCACCGATGCGTATGACCGCATCAAACCCGTCCTCGATAACGTTGACCAGACGGTCGCTGAATTCAAGCTCCAGCTCGACTTCGCCGTAGGCTTGCTGAAACGCGATCAGGTGCGGCATCAGGCTCATGCCCAACTGTGGCAAACCGATCCTGAGTTTGCCTTGAGGCTTGCCGGCAGCCTGGGAGAGCTCGCGCTTGGCGACTTCAAACTCAGAGAAAATCCGCCGGCAGCGTTCCAGAAACAGCTCGCCCTCTGCGGTCAAGGTGACCGCCCGTGTCGACCGGTGGAAAAGCCTGACACCGAGCTCCGCCTCAAGCCGGGCCACAGCCTTTCCCACTGCCGATGAGGACACGCCAACACGACGCCCCGCCTCGGTAAAACTGCGGGTTTCCGCAGTACGGACAAACGCGCCCAGCGCCCCAAAGTGATCCATTGCGCGTCTTCCTATTTAAGCTTTCTGTTCCGTAATGATCGGAATTCTAGCCTATTTTTCGCCAACGGAATTACCGATATAGTCTTCGTCATCAGCATTTATCGCTCAAATCCGGGTGCCGCCTAACGGCCATCCATCCATTCGGGAAGCCGTCCATGTCTTCTGTATCCCCCACCGAGGGGCTTTCATCGCAACTCCAGCTTCACCCCGGTTATTCGCGCGTGTTTGAACCGGGCCATTTAACCTTCGGCTTCATCGCGCCGCTGGAAAGCTACCCCGACAGCCCCGGACCGACCTTGCAGGATCATGTCGCCATGGCGCAAAAGGCTGACGAAGCCGGCTTTGCCGCCATCTGGCTGCGGGACGTGCCGTTCTGGGACCCGAATTTCGGGGACGTCGGCCAGATCCTTGACCCGATGATCTATGCCGGCTATCTGGCTGCCGTGACCCGCCAGATCACCATCGGCACTGCGGGCATCGTGCTCCCGTTACGCGACCCACTGATCGTCGCCAAGCAAGCCACCAGCGTCGACCAACTGCTGGGCGGTCGATTCATCATGGGCGTCGCCACCGGTGATCGCCCTACCGAGTACCCGGCCTTCGGCATCGATTTCGACAGCCGTGCGGCGCGCTTTCGCGATGCGTTTGCGTTGATCCGCACGGTAACGGAACAGTCGTGGCCGCGGCGCTCGACCGAGTTCTACGGGCAATTGGACGGTGCGATCGATCTGGTTCCCAAACCCGTGGGTCCACGGATTCCCACCATTGTCATCGGCCAGTCAGGCCAGTCGCTGGAGTGGATTGGGGAAAACGCCGACGGGATTCTTTCCTACATTTCCAATCCTGCGCTGGTCGCCCAGGTCACTGAGCGCTGGCGTATCGCTTGCGGCGTAAATGGCTACAAGCCCTACGGCTACGGCACGCTGTTTGATCTGGACCGTGACCCCAACTGTCCGGTGCAGCCAGGCCGCGTTTTGCGTGCGGGCCGCAATGCGTTGATCGAACTCTGGAAGCGCCAGGAGGAATTGGGGGTGGGCCACGTTGCCTTGCACTTCAAGCCGCAACGCCGCCATGCCGCCGAGGTCGTGGACGAGTTGGGGGAATATGTACTGCCGCACTTCCCGACGCGTACCTCACCCCTTCACCCGCCCCACGGGAGTGCTTCTCGATGAAACTCGATCTTCACCATATGGATTTCATCTTTCAGACCGCGCTGGGGACTTACCCGCTGGCTGCGCAGTGCGAGATGCTCGCCGAGAACGGCTACCAGGGCCTCACGATGTCGGCATGGAGCAACGATCTCAAATCGATCCCGCTTATCAAGCCCACATGGGGCCTGGATGTTGGCGCGATCTATCTGATCTACCGCCAGGGGTTGGAGTCGTTCGTCACACAGATTTTCGAATCGGTCGAAGGCTGCTCAACCATCGAACTGGCTTTGCATTCCGGCGAAACCGTCACCGACCTGGACCGACGGATGCTTGAGCATCTGCTTCCCATCTGCGAGCGTCGCGGTCTGAAAATCGCGCTCTATCCCCATGCACGGTATGGCATGCAAACCACGTCGCAAGCCGTGGCGCTCTGCGAGGAGTTCAACCACCCGCTTCTAAGCATCGTGTTCAACGGTTACCACTGGTACGCCACTCAGGAGAAATTGCTGGAGCAACGGCTTGACGCGGTGTGGCCATGGCTACACCAGGTCATTATCGCCGGAACCAGACGCTCCCCCCTGGGTTGGGGCGGCCTGGCAACCATCGAGCCGCTGGATGAGGGCGAGATGGACAACTTCGTGCTCATGGGTGCGCTGCTGCGCCGCGGCTTCAACGGCCGGGTGGGTGTGCTGGGCTGGGAAAGCATGGGAGGCGATGTGTACGGCAATCTGCATCGATCCGAGAAGGCTTTCCGCTCCATGGAGCAAAGGTTGGCGGCCCACCCCGAATGGGCCGTGCTGAACGAGCTGCCTTACTAGGCGCAGGAGCGATTCAATGACTCATTCCATTCATGCCCTGGACTCGTTCTTCTACTCGTCCATGGGCGTTTACGCGTTCCAGAGCCAGTGCGAGATGCTCGCAGACCTGGGCTATGACGGGATCACCGTCTCTGCATGGAGCGGTAGCCCGCTGACTGATCTGACGCTGCTCCCCCGCGTCAGGGAACAACATGGCCTGAAGGTCGAGGCGCTCTACCTGGTGCTGCACGAAGGCCGCAATGACCACGTCTTGAGGCGGATCATCGAGTCAGTCGAAGGCGTGGAGCTGATCGAACTGGCGGTCCAGACCTCAGTCAACGGCAGTCCAGCGATCCTTCGGTTTATCGAGTCCTTGCTGCCCATCGCCGAGCGGCGCGGGTTGCGCATCGCGCTTTATCCGCACCTGCACCACGTGACGCAAACCACCACGCAGGTCGTGGAGATCTGCGAGCACTTCAACCATCCACGCCTGGGCGCCTCTTTCAATGCGTACCACTGGTACGCCAGCCAGGAAGGCAAACTCCAGGAACGGCTTGACGCCATGAAACCCTGGCTGATGCAGGTCGTGACCTCTGGCAGCGCACTGTCGCAGCTGGGCTGGGGCGGCGTTGCAACCATGGAGCCGGTAGACCGGGGCGAGATGGACAATTTCGCCGTGCTCGCGGCACTGGACCGCATCGGTTACACCGGCAGTATCGGTGTGCTCGGCTGGGACTACGGTGGCGATATCTACCTTAAATTGCAGCGCTGTCTGGTCACGCTTCGAGACATGGACCGCAGGCTGGAGAAGCATTTGAACTGGGCAGACTTTCCGTTGAAGTAATCACGCTCTCTGCCCTCCCCTTGAGCCCACAACCAGGAATATGCAATGACAGCGCTTTCGGTTCTTGACCTGATGATGATCGGCGAAGGCAAGACCTTCGCCCACACCCTCGCCGATGCCGCCACTTTGGCACGTAGCGTCGAGCGCAGCGGTTACACACGATACTGGGTCGCGGAGCACCACGACCTGCCCGGTATTGCCTCGGCAGCGACTGCGCTGCTTATTCAACACCTGGCTGGCGCTACCCAAAACCTGCGTGTCGGCTCAGGCGGCATCATGTTGCCCAACCACTCGATGCTAAGCGTCGCGGAACAGTTTGGTACGCTGGACACCTTGTTTCCAGGGCGTATTGATTTGGGCGTAGGGAGAGCGCCGGGCTCGGCGGGGCCGGCAATTCGCGCCCTGCGTGGTGATTCGTCGGAACGGGATTTCACCCAGGACATACGTCAGTTGACCGACTACCTGGCGGACGACGGCCGCCAGCCTGTGCGTGCGATTCCGGGCAATCACAGCGTGCCGATCTGGCTGCTGGGCTCCAGCCCCAACAGTGCAGATCTGGCGGCGAAACTGGGGCTTCCCTACGCGTTCGCCTCGCATTTCGCACCGCGGTTTCTGATGGATTCAATCGCCCACTACCGCGCCACATTCAAGCCCTCGGCCATGCTCAAGCAACCCTACGTGATTGCCGGCGCCAATGTCTTTGCAGCAGCAACCCGTGCAGAAGCGCAGTACCACGCCAGCTCTCATCAGCAATGGGTGAGCAGGCTGTATGCCGGCAAGCCAGGGCTGCTGCCACTCCCCGAAGAAGGTTACATCGAGCGGCTCTCAGAGTTGGATCGACAGACCCTGACGCAGACCATGTCCTGTACCGCTGTTGGCGACAAAGACGATGTTGGCAGTTGGCTGCGGCAGTTCATCGCCACGACCCAGGCTGACGAAGTGATCATCGATGCGAGGATTCATGATCCCGATGCACGGTGCCGCTCCTATCAGCTTGCCGCTGAATCCATCGCAGACCTGCTGGACTGATTCGACAAAAAGGACAAACCGTGTCATCGCATTCAGAAGAAGACTTGCCACTGGTGCCCCCGGATTTCCAGGTTTCAATCCGCGCCATCGCTCACCCCGTCAGGCGTGAAATCCTGCAGTGGCTCAAGGAGCCGTTGCGGTATTTCCCAGATCAGGAGTACGGCCAGCACCTTGGGGTGTGCATCGGCCAGATAGTGCTGCGATGCGATCTCCCCCAATCAACTGTTTCCAGTCACCTGGCACTCCTCAAGGCTGCCGGTCTGGTGGAACAGCGCAAATCCGGGACTGTGCACTTTCTCCGGCGCAATGAAGCCTGCATTCGCAGCTTGGCAACCCTCGTGAGCAGGCAACTGCAGGCTGAATGAAACAGGCGCAAATCCGCGCCTGCGGCATCTCGACACAGACAGATCTATATACTCCCCGCCAGTATCTGCATATACTCCCCACCAGTACCTAGACATACCCCCTGCCAGTACCTGTGTAAAAATGCTGTCCGAGTCCACACCTGGAGAACATAGATGCCACATTCACCTGCTGAGAAGAAACGCGTACTGGGAAGGGTGAGACGTGTCAGGGGCCAGTTGGATGCCTTGGAAGCAGCGCTTGAAAAAGGCGCTGATTGCGGGCCGGTCCTGCAACAGATCGCCGCCATACGCGGCGCCGTCAACGGTCTGATGGCTGGCGTGCTGGAAAGCCACCTCAGAGAAGAATTCACTAATTTGGTAGAAACGACCGAGGCGCAGCGCTCGTCGATTGATGAAGTGGTTTCTCTGGTGCGCACGTACCTGAAATAGCTGCGACTCAATCTCGACGGCGTTGACTCCCCTGTTCAACAAACATTATTCCCAGGAGAAAGCCCTATGAAGTCTCGTGCTGCAGTTGCGTTCGAAGCGGGTAAACCGCTTCAAATCGTCGAGATTGATGTTGCACCGCCCCGCAAAGGCGAGGTGTTGATCAAAATCACCGACACCGGCGTTTGCCACACCGACGCGTTCACGCTGTCCGGTGATGACCCGGAAGGTCTGTTCCCCGTGGTCCTGGGCCATGAAGGCGCAGGCATCGTGGTTGAAGTCGGCGAAGGCGTCACCAGCCTCAAGCCGGGCGACCACGTCATCCCGCTCTACACCGCCGAATGTGGCGAATGCCTGTTCTGCAAGTCCGGCAAAACCAACCTGTGCACCGCCGTGCGCGCGACCCAGGGTAAGGGCGTGATGCCAGACGGTACCTCGCGCTTCTCTTACAACGGCCAGCCGCTGTATCACTACATGGGTTGCTCGACGTTCAGCGAATACACCGTGGTTGCCGAAGTCTCGGTGGCCAAGATCCACCCGGATGCCAACCCTGAGCACGTCTGCCTGCTGGGCTGCGGCGTGACCACCGGTATTGGCGCGGTGCACAACACCGCCAAGGTCCAGCCGGGTGACACCGTCGCCATCTTCGGTCTGGGCGGCATTGGCCTGGCAGCCATTCAGGGCGCCCGTCAGGCAAAAGCCGGTCGCATCATCGCCATCGACACCAACCCGTCGAAATTCGAACTGGCCCGCTCGTTCGGCGCCACCGATTGCGTGAACCCGAAGGACCACGAGCAGCCTATCCAGCAAGTGATCATCGAGATGACCGGCTGGGGCGTCGATCACTCTTTCGAGTGCATCGGTAACGTTCACGTGATGCGCGCAGCACTTGAATGCGCCCACCGCGGTTGGGGCCAGTCGATTGTCATCGGCGTTGCCGGTGCCGGTCAGGAGATCTCCACCCGTCCCTTCCAGCTGGTCACCGGTCGTACCTGGAAAGGCTCGGCATTCGGCGGCGTAAAAGGCCGTAGCCAGCTGCCGAAGATGGTTGAAGACTCGATGAAAGGCGAGATCGAACTCGCCCCGTTCGTGACCCACACCATGCCGCTGGAACGCATCAACGAAGCGTTCGACCTGATGCACGAAGGCAAGTCGATTCGTACGGTCATCAAGTACTGACGTCTCACCGCTGCGCTGGGGCATTTTCCACAGCGCTCGGTCCAAATCACACATAGATCTGGAGATCCATAATGAGCAACGTAAAACTGCACCCTTCGCTAGACAACGGCATCAAACCCGCCGCCGCCGGCTTCGATGGCGGTACCCTGCAGTGCCTGTGCGCGAGCAACAAGGTCGAAGTCAAGATCGACGCTCAGACCCTGCACAACCACGCGTGCGGTTGCAGCAAATGCTGGAAGCCTGAAGGCGCGAAATTCGCTGTCATCGCTGTCGTTCCACGCGACACCGTCAGCGTGACCGCCAACGCTGAAAAACTGGCCATCGTTGACGAAAGCGCCACCATCCAGCGTCACGCCTGCAAAGAGTGCGGCGCGCATCTCTACGGTCGCATCGAAAACACGGGCCACGCGTTCCACGGTCTGGACTTCGTGCACACCGAACTCTCGCCTCAGACCGGCTGGGCTGCTCCAGGCTTCGCCGCATTCGTGTCGTCGGTCATCGAAACCGGCACCCCTCCGGCCGAGATGGACGGCATCCGCGCGCGCTTCAACGAGATCGGCCTGCCTACTTACGACTGCTTGTCTCCAGCATTGATGGATGCCCTGGCCACTCATACCGCCAAGCAAAACGGCGTGCTCTGACCGACCGGCTTTATCACTGATTTGCAACTCGCAAAAAGTCGATAACACTTTTAGTTATCTGGCGCACCTGCTCGTCCGCTTAATGCGAGCCAGTGGGTGCACTTTTTTATCACGCACTGTTAGACATTAATAATGTCGAAACTCAAACAGCACTAAATACAGGGTATCCGTGCAAATCCTATTAAGTTTTGCCGTCATTATCAGCTTCTAATACAGCATCTTGATTACCGCGCAGGCCCGGCGTAAGACTGATCGCATCGTCACGTCTGCTCATCGGCAAACACCCTTTAACTATACGCCAAGACGCGCATTCTAGAGCCGTCGAGGCCTTTTACCGTTCGTCGTCTCCAGCCTTTCTTCTTGAACGATACCTCTAAATAAGCGCACTAAATCTGGCGTATACAAACGCAACAAACATTCAATCTTAGGAGAACTAATGAAAGCCATCATTTACAACGGTCCTCACGACGTCAGCGTTCAAAACGTTCCCGATGCAAAGATCGAAAAAGCAACTGATGTCCTGGTCCGAATTACCACGACCAATATTTGCGGTTCTGACTTGCACATGTACGAAGGACGCACCAGCTTCGAAACCGGCAGAATCCTGGGCCACGAGAACATGGGTGAAGTCATCGAAGTGGGCGCCGCAGTTGACCGCGTGAAAGTAGGCGATATGGTCTGCCTGCCGTTCAACATCGGTTGTGGTTTCTGCGACAACTGCGAGCGGGGCCTGACGGGCTACTGCCTGACCGTCAACCCCGGCAGCGCCGGCGGTGCCTACGGTTTTGCGGACATGGGCCCTTACCAGGGTGGCCAGGCTGAACTGCTGCGCGTGCCCTATGGCGACTTCAACTGCCTGGTGCTCCCTGAGGACGCCAAGGAGAAAGAAGACGACTACGTCATGCTCTCGGACATCCTTCCAACGGGCTGGCACGCGACTGAATTGTCCGGCTTGTTACCCGGTGAGAGCATCGCTATCTACGGCGCAGGTCCGGTCGGACTGATGGCTGCCCATTCAGCGATGATCAAAGGTGCGTCACAAGTCTTCGTCGTCGACAGCCATCCAGACCGCTTGGCACTGGCGGCCAAGCTGGGCGCTACGCCGATCAACACCTCACAAACGCAAGCCGTGGAGCAGATTCTGAATCTGACTAACGGCAAAGGCACGGACCGTGGCTGCGAATGCGTGGGTTATCAGTGCTGCGACAAGCATGGCCATGAAGCCAATCACGAGACCATGAACAACCTGGTGGCCTCCACCAAGCCAACGGGCGGTATCGGTGTCGTGGGTGTTTTCGTGCCGCAAGACCCGAACGCTGCAAGCGATCTGGCGAAGGAAGGCAAGATGGCCTTCGACTTCGGTTCGTTCTGGTTCAAAGGTCAGCAGATCCGTACTGGCCAGGCCAACGTCAAGGCGTACAACCGTCGTCTGGCCGAGTTGATCCACCATGACCGCGCCAAGCCATCGCAGATTATCTCCCACAGCCTGAAGTTGTCTGAAGGCCCGGAAGCCTACAAGCAATTTGATGCGCGGGCGGACGGCTGGACCAAAGTGGTACTCAAGCCTTCGGCATAACCTCCCGCACAATCAGTTGAGGTACCTTGACGCTGGCACCTGATTGACGCCTGGTGGGTGATCCGTGCAGACAAAGCTCTCGCTTTTAGCCGGATCACCGCCACGAAATTCAGGTAGCGCGGGGTAGGCACACACAGGGCGCTCTTTGACAGGCGAGCCGTCCTCAGCCGGTTGACGGGCGATAAGGACCGAAGGGGCTTTACCTCCTTCGGTCCATGCCACGAGCGTCATCAGCGCATCGTTACGGACGGTGGGAGGCACCGCCGACGAAAACGGCTGACCTATGTCGGTCACGCCCGGCCCACCCACGCAGTGGCCCATGCCTGGCACAAGAAACAGTCGCGCAAAATCCTCTTCTCCTTCTCCTTTCGCTTTTCCAGTGCTGGCGACCACGCGATCGTAGTAATGAACGACCTCAGCAAACGGCACCGCCGGATCAGCAAGGCCGGTGTACATCAGCAACTTGCCCCCTCCCCTGGCAAATGTAGAAAGGTCCGCAGCATTGGCATTGAGTGTGCTTGAGAGCTGCGCATCCAGGCGGTCGAGGTCATGGTCAAAATCAAAGCGCCGCGGTTCAAAGCCCGTGCCCAGACTCCAGTTGAACAGATAAAATTGCTCCTTGGGCCACGCGGCAGGATCACCCTGCGCGGCAGGACCTAGCGGCTGATCTTCACTGCCGACGGTGAGTCCTGCGTAGATGCGCTCGCCCGTGCGCGGATTCACCGGCCCGGCGTAGAGCCTGCGCACCGTATCGATCTGCTTCGAGGTCAGGCATTGATCCGTCGCGGAACCTGCGTCGCAGGTCGGGAGCTTCGCAGGGTCGAAGTGGCACTGCCGAGGATCGGTGAGAAACTGATCGCCCGGAGCGCCGCCATCTTTCCCGGCGCAGCTGGCGATGACGGCCTTGGAGACCGTCGACCATTGCCCTGATGAGAGCTTCGCCTCAGGGGAGGCATTCAGCGCCGCGTAATTCCACAAAAAGTAACTGGCGACGTGGGTTCGATTGTTGCCCGGGTCACCGGCCAGAATGCCGTCGTAATCATCCGGGTAACGCTGTGCATTGCTCAGTGCCTGTTGGCCACCGGTCGAGCAGCCTTCGAAATAGGCACGAAACGAGTGTTCGTTATAAAACGAGGTCACCAACGACTTGGCGATTCGGGTCATTTCGTGGGTTGCCCGGTAACCGAAGTCAGTCCAGCGCTCAGGGTGGTCAATCGTGAGATTGATATCAGGCGCCGTGCCCATGTCGGTGTTGGTCACGGCAAAGCCACGTTTCAATCCCTCGATCATGCCCATTTCATAAGCGATCGCGCCGGCGCCGCCGCCATTGCCCGTCCCCAGTAGCCGTCCGTTCCAGTGCTGAAGCGGCAACCAGACTTCGATGCCGATTCGGCTGTCCGGTGTCGGCGTTGCCAGCACCTGCACCCGGCAGAAGGCCGGCAGCGAGCTCATGCGCTGGGCGAGCGGCGAACCCGAGGGCGCTCGCGCGACGTTGAATGCCCCTGCGGCGACGGGCTCAACCGCCAGAATGCGTCCGCCCGTCAACGCTTTGGCCGCAAGCGCTTCACAGGCCTGCGGCGTCAGATTCGGTTGCGTGGGTGTGGCGGCCTGCGGGGCCGTCGCTATCGACAGCCCCGCCGTCAGCAATCCGTAAAGTGCCAGGTCTCTTGTGCCGATCAACATTGAAATACTCATAAAGGTTAACGTGGCGATTGCTAACAGTGACCAAATGATACCTGCGAGGCAGCCGTCACTATGGTGGCAGGCAATAACTGATACAAGCGCTCTTGAGGCGCTGGAGAACCATTTGCATGGCCAGAAAATGCAAGGAAGATTCAGACAGAACCTACCCGATGCTGCTGGACGCGGCGGAACAGGTGTTCAGCCAGAAGGGATACGCCAGAGCGACCTTCCATGAAATCGCTGAACAGGCCGGGCTGTCCCGTGGCGCGATCTATTGGCACTTCAGCGCCAAACATCAGTTGCTCGATGCCGTGCTGCGTCGTGCCCGATTGCCATGGGACGGTCTGCCGCAGCAGTTTTCCTCGCTGGAACAATGCCCTTCGCTGAGCGACCTGGGCCAGACCTTTGCCAAAGGCCTGGCCACCATCGTCGGTGATCCCAGCTTGCAGCGGGTCACTCTCATCTTGCTGCTTCGCACAGAACTGGTGAGTGATAACCATCCCGTCCAGGACCGACTCACCGCCATACACGAGCGCATCAAACGCTACCTCGTCGCGGCGTTGAGTTGGCGCTACCACAACCCTGACGGAAGCCCCCATGACAACATTCCTGCCGCGGCGACGGCGGTAAAGGCGTTGCTTGTCGGGACCGTCATGGGTTGGCTGCTCAGCCAGACCGAAATAGACCTGGTCCCCCTTCCGCGAATGGTAGAGCTACTGATCTCAAATTTTGTCGACGGGTGACGCGCATCTGTCGCTCTGGCTATTCAGTCGCCGCTCAGCGTGTCCGCCGATTGCTCTTCGATCCAGTGCAGGCATTGACGAACAAGCGCCGACGTATCGGCCGCCCTGTAGCTGACGATGATGGGCGAAGTGGCCAACGGATCCAGAAGCGGCGCATAGCCAATATCGTCGCGATGCAGACGCTGAACGGACGCCGGCACGAGGGTGATACCCATGCCGGCCGCCACCAGTCCGATGGCCGTCTGTAATTCGTTGGTCATTTGTGCCACATGGATGTCCAGCCCATTACGCGCGAAAAGCTTGAGTACATGGTCGGCGTAGCTGGGCCGGACATTACCCGGGTACAGCACAAAGGGTTCCCGGGCCAGTTGTTCCAGGCTCACCGCTGTGCCCAGCAAGTGATGCCCGGCGGGCAGCACGGCCACCAGCGGGTCCTGGTGAATCACCTTCTGCACGACCGCGGCGTCGTCGATGTGAATGCGCCCGAAGCCGATGTCGATGCGTCCGCTCTTCAAGGCGTCGACCTGTTGCAAGGTGATCATCTCCGACAGCCCCAGCTCGACCCCCCCGTCACTGCGTAACCGTCGGATCAGTTCCGGCAGTGCCCCGTACAGCGTCGAAGGAGCAAAACCGATGCCCAGCCAGCGGCGCTGACCCTGGTCGATTCGCTGCGTGTCATGACAGATCCGGTCGAGCCGTTCCAGCAGCTGAGCGGACTGTTCGTAGAAAAAGCGCCCCGCTTCGGTCAGACGCAAAGGGCGGCTTCGTTCCAGCAGCACCACGCCCAACTCTTCTTCCAGTTGCTGGATCTGTCGGCTCAAGGGCGGCTGCGCCAGATGCAAACGCTCAGCCGCCCGGGTGAAGTTGAGGGTTTGCGCAACCACTCGAAAATAACGCAAATGACGCAGCTCCACGATACCTCCCAGGTATCAAGTCAGACCCACTTGATATTGGACCTTGCTCCCGCTGCGATGCAACCTTGGCCTCAGATAAAAACAAACCTCAGGGATATGGACACGCTCCATACATCCTCGAACAGGATCTTCCTATGATCAGCATTACCCGCCTTGAAACCTTCATCGTCGATTTGCCCACCATCCGTCCCCATAAGCTGGCCATGCATACCATGCAAAGCCAGACCCTGGTGATCCTGCGTCTGCGTTGCAGCGATGGCATCGAAGGCCTGGGCGAAGCCACGACCATTGGCGGCCTGTCCTACGGGAACGAAAGCCCCGAAAGCATCAAAACCAATCTCGACGCCTATTTCGCGCCACTGCTGACGGGCCAGGATGCCACCAACATCAACGCCGCGATGCTGCGCATCGAGAAAGTGGTGCGGGGCAATACCTTCGCCAAATCCGCGGTCGAGACGGCCTTGCTGGATGCTCAAGGCAAACGCCTGGGGTTGCCCGTTGCCGAACTGCTCGGTGGACGCGTACGGGACGGTCTGGAAGTCGCCTGGACGCTGGCCAGTGGCAATACCGAGAAAGACATCGAAGAGGCGGAGCGGATGCTCGACATCCGCCGTCATCGTGTTTTCAAACTCAAGATCGGCGCTGGCGATCCCGCCAAAGACATCGCCCATGTGGCGGCGATCAAACGGGCCTTGGGTGACCGCGCCAGTGTGCGGGTCGATCTCAACCAAGCCTGGAGTGAAGCCACTGCCATGCGTGGCTGCCAGATGCTCGGCGATGCCGGCGTGGATTTGATCGAACAGCCGATTCCCCGACAGGATCGCGAAGCCCAGGCCCGGGTCAGTGCCCGCAGTCCGGTGCCGATCATGGCTGACGAAGCCATTGAAAGCGTCGAAGACAGTTTCGCCCTCGCCCGCGCGGGCGCCGCGCCGGTGTTCGCGCTGAAAATCGCCAAAAATGGCGGACCCAGGGCCGTGCTTCGTACAGCGGCCATCGCCGAAGCGGCAGGTCTGGGCCTGTATGGCGGCACCATGCTGGAAGGCGGTATCGGCACCCTGGCCTCGGCCCATGCCTTTGCCACACTGGGGCGCATCGAATGGCACACGGAGCTGTTCGGCCCACTGCTGCTGACGAACGACATCCTGACCGAGCCTTTGGTCTATCGCGATTTTCAACTGATGATTCCCGACCTGCCCGGGCTGGGTGTCGCGCTCGATGAAGAGCGTCTGAAGCACTTCCAGCGCCGCTGAACCGCGAATCACCTGACTGACCCACGCACCAAAAGGGAGACTAGATCAATGCTGTTTCACGTTCGCATGACCGTCAAACTGCCCCACGACATGCCCGCCGAACAGGCCGCGCGCTTGAAAGCCGATGAAAAGGCCCTGGCCCAGCGTCTGCAGGACGAAGGCACCTGGCGCCACCTGTGGCGCATCGCCGGGTTGTACGCCAACGTCAGCATTTTCGACGTGGCCGACACCCAGGCGCTGCACGACACGCTGATGCAATTACCGCTCTACCCCTTCATGGACATCGAAGTCATGGCGCTGTGTCGTCATCCCTCTTCGGTGCATGACGACGACCGCTGATCCACCGCCAGCCCGACCTGATGCTGAGCGACGTTTATAAAAACAAAATGAGGAATAAGCCATGACTGTGCGGATATCCCAGACAGCCGACGTGCAACAGTTTTTCGAGCAAGCCAGCGGCTTTGACAACGATCAAGGCAGCCAACGACTGAAGACGGTGGTTCATCGAGTACTGACCGACTCGATCAAGATCATTGAGGACCTGCAAATCAGCCCCGAGGAGTTTTGGAAAGCGGTCAATTACGTCAATGAACTGGGCAGCCGTCAGGAAGCCGGACTGCTGGTGGCCGGCCTCGGCCTGGAACACTACCTCGACCTGCTGATGGATGCCGAAGACCAGGTGGCCGGATTGACCGGCGGCACGCCACGGACCATCGAAGGCCCGCTGTATGTAGCCGGCGCTCCATTGAGCCAACACGAAGCGCGCCTGGATGACGGGCAGGACAACGGCACGGTGCTGTTCATGCAGGGTCGGGTTCTGGACACCGCCGGCGAGCCGCTGGCCGGTGCAATTGTCGATGTCTGGCATGCCAACACCGGCGGGACCTACTCCTATTTCGACGCCTCGCAATCAGCGTTCAACCTGCGCCGACGTATCGAAACCGACGCTGAGGGACGCTTCCGCTTTCGCAGCATCGTGCCGTCAGGCTACGGCTGCCCGCCAGACGGTCCGACGCAGCACTTGCTCGACCAATTGGGCCGTCACGGCCAGCGCCCGGCGCATATCCACTTCTTTATCTCAGCGCCGAATCATCGCCACCTGACCACCCAGATCAACCTGGCGGGGGACCAGTACCTGCATGATGACTTTGCCTATGCCACGCGCGATGAACTGATTGCCGACATCCATTTCATCGACGATGAAGAAAAGGCCCGCGCCCATGGCACGACCGGGCGTTACGCCGAAATGGAGTTTGACTTCACCCTGCAGCGCACGGCAGAACCCAAGGCCGAGCAGCGTCTGGAGCGAGCCCGCGCCCTGGAAGAGTAAACCCAACCGCACGGTCTATCCTGACAGCACCCCGTGCAAGCCCTAAAGCTGACATTCGGGACAGCACAAAGGGGCTGGGAGCCGATCACTGACGTGATGCTCCCCGGCCCTTTTTTCATTGCCGGTTTTCTATTTGCTGGTCACCTGCCCCAGGTCATCGCCGGACTTTGTGTTCAGGTCGTCGGTGCCCATCGACCCGGTGCCGCAGCTCGATGCGCAACCCGGCTGATCACACGTCGACAGCCGCCAGGCACTCAGGTACGAAACACCCTTTGGACCAGGGAGAAAATCAGCCCGACGACACCGATGACGGTGACCACGGAAAAATAGTCGAGGCTCGCCACCAGGGTGGATTGCTGGCTGATGCTCTGGCCGACTGCCGCAACCGCCATACGTGCGGCGACAGACGCCTCATAAGACTGAGCGAAGAAGTGCGAGAGCTGCTGAACGTACTGCGCGTAGATCGGATTATCCGGATGCAAGCGCACGCTCAGCGCGTCGTACTGCACGGTGCTGCGCCACTGCATGAAGATCGTCGCCAGCGCCGTGCCCGAGGCGGTCGCGATCTGCCCGGCCATGTTTTTCAGCTGCTGGGCGTTGGTAAACAGCGCATCGTCGTGACCGACGTCCTTGAAGGTCTGAGTGGCCGCCGTGGCCAGCAGAAACATCACGAAGCAGCCGTTGAGGAACAGGGCAGGCAGAATATTGCCCCACATTTCAGCGCCCGGGGTGATGCGCGCGAGCAGGTAACTGAACGCGATCAAGGATAAAAAGCCCAGGGTGAAAAACTTCTTCGGTGCCGGGAATTTTGGCAACAGCCACGACATCAGCAGCCAGGCTGCCAGCGTGCCCAATAGCCCCAGCGACTGGAAGTGCCCGACGGTTTCCCACGAGTAGCCCAGCGCTGACTGAAGGAAGGACGGCAACACATAGTTGTTCGCGCCCAGCAACAGATAACTGAAGCAGAACAAGCCGATACCGTAGGCGTAGCGGCGATTGATCACGTGGTGCACTTTCAGCAGTGGCCTTGGGTGTTTCTTCTCATTGCGCAAATAGGCGAACAGTGCAAACGCCGCTAATACGGCGAACACCAGAATAATGGCGGTTTCGTTGTAAAAGTCGTAATAAGAACGCTGAAGCACGTACAGGATCGAGAACGAACTGACGGCCAGCAGCAACACCTGGCCGAGACGGCTCTGGCTACGCAGCTCCACCGGGTGGCGATCTGTGGGGAGAAACCTCAGCGCCAGGATCGCAACCAGTACGGCGACGACAATCAGCATCCAGAAAATCGCCTGCCACGTGGAATACGCCACCGCCAGGGAAGAAAGCACCGGGGCGGCCGAGGTGCCGCACGCCAGGCCAATGGCGAAGGCCTTGATGCCGGTAAACCGCCCCGGTCCCGGTGCGATCATCTGCACCATGACCCGGGCCGAGGTCATGAAAGCGCCGCCACCCAGCGCCATCACCACGCGGCCGGTGGTGAACGTGACCAGATCGGCGCTGACACTGCAGATCACCGCGCCGACGATATAGATGCCGATGGACGTCAGCAGGTAATTGCGCCAGCCAAAACGCTCGGTCATCCAGCGTTGCTTGGAGATGGAGATCACGGCCAGGCAAGCGTAAAGCGCGGCCACCAGGCTGAATTCTTCAGGACTGGCTTCGATCTCCCCGCGAATCGGCGCCGAGGCGAACGCGATCATGCCGGTCTGCAAAAACTCCAGGCTGCACAACAGCGTGATAGTTGTCAGCAGTAGTCCGTATTTCCTGAACATGCTGTTCCCCTAGCGCGTTGCACTGCTGAGCGCTGGAGCCCGTTGTGTTCCCTCGTTTTCGCTGATGACGCTGTCGACCAATGCGTCAGCATTCTTCAGTTCGTCCTCGAACACCGCGGTGCTGTAAATATCGTCACGCGGCACGTCCTCGCGCAACACGTCACCGTTACGGGCGCTGGTGTCGACTTTCACGCGCATGGATATGCCGAGGCGCAACGGGTTGCGGGTGATTTCCTGCGCGTCGAGTGCGATCTTCACGGGCACGCGCTGAGTGACCTTGATCCAGTTGCCGGTCGCGTTCTGCGCCGGGAGCAAGGCGAAAGCGCTGCCGGTTCCCGCATCCAGTCCCGCGACGGTGCCGTGGAACACGATGTCGGTGCCATAAGAGTCAGCGGTCAGCGTGACCGGTTGGCCGATACGGATATGCTCCAGCTGCGATTCCTTGAAGTTGGCGTTGACCCACAAGTGATCCAGCGGCACGACTGTCATCATGGCCACGCCCGGACTGATGCGCTGGCCCACCTGGACGCTGCGCTTGGTGACAATGCCGGTCACCGGCGCCAGGATCACCGTGCGGTCACGGGCGACGAAGGCATCGCGCAGATTGGCGGCGGCCGTCAGCACGTCCGGGTGCGAGCGCAACGTGGTGCCGTCCACCATCGCCTTGCGCTGAGCAAGGGACTGGCGGGTCGAGGCCAACCCGGCGCGGGCGTTTTTCAGGATATCTTCGGCGTGGCTGATCTCTTCACGGGACACCGCCCCGCTGGACGCCAATTGCGCGCGCCGCTGCACATCCGCCCGAGCCTTGCTGACATCGTTATTGCGCTGATCGACTTCTGCCTGCAGTTGCTCCACCTGGGAGTACTGGGTGCGCGCCATGCGTGTGGCCCTGGCCAGCGCCGCCTTGCTGCGCTCGAACTGGATTTCGGCGTCCACGGGATTGAGCCGCACCACCGGATTGCCGGCGCGCACATAGTCGGTATTGTCCGCGCCGATGCCGGTGACCGTGCCGCTGATCTGCGAGGTCACTTGAACAGCATTGCCGTCTACGTACGCGTCTTCAGTGCGCTCGGTGCCATCCTGATACACGTACCCTCCGGCCAATAGCGCAATAACGATCAGGCCTGCGCCGATAAAGACAAGGGGGCCTGACGTGCGCGGTGCCGTGTCCGGGACGCTCGGCGCTGGGGATTGAGTGCTCATTGTGTGCTCGAAAGATGAGTGATCGGGTTAGCGTCCGACGCAATGGCATCGGGGCTGAAGCCGCCCCCCAACGCCCTGCTCAGACTGGCCTGGAGTGAAAGGCCTCTGGCGCGCAAGTCAACGAGCTGGCGCTGTTCGGCCAGTGCAGCGTTCTGTGCGATCAGCACCTGGATGTAGGTCGCAAGGCCCGCGCCGTAGCGGTTGTTGATCAGGTCGTAGGCATCGTTGGCGGTCTGCACGGCTTGTTGCTGCTGATCCACGCGTTCTTTCAGCCAGCGCAGCGAGGTCAACTGATCGGCAATATCGTGGATCGCGTCGACCAGCGTCTGGTTATAGCCCTCAACCGCAATGTCGTAGGCCGCATCCTGACTCGCCAGATTGGCGCGCAAGCGTCCGCCGTCGAAGATCGGCAGACTGATGGCAGGCCCGATGCCCAGCATCCGGCTGCTGCTGTCCTTGAAGTCCCCGAAGCCAAAACTCTGCAAGCCCAGGGACGCCGCCAGGTTGATGTTGGGGTAAAAGTTGGCCTTGGCCACAGCGATGTCATGCCCGGCCGCTTCGACTCGCCAGCGCTGGGCCACCACGTCGGGACGTCCGCCCAGGAGTTCGGCCGGCAGGCGGCTGGGTATCGAAAACGGCTGAACCTGGCTGATGGCGGGCCTGCGGATGGAACGACCACGGTCCGGACCATCGCCCATCAACGCCGCCAACCGGTTCTGATCGAGTTCGACGGCTTCCTTGAGTGAGGAGATAGTGGCTTTGCTGGCCGGGACGCTCGCTTGCGCCTGTTTGATATCGACCTGCGAATCCAGTTCGGCGGCGAAGCGGCGTTGCGTGAGGTCGAGGATCGACTGCTGCTGGGCCAGCACCTTTTCGGCCAGATCGATCTGCTCGTAGTTCTTTTGCAGCTCGATGTAGGCCTGCACCATCGCCGAGGAGATCATCAGCGTGGTCGCGTAACGGTCCACGTCGGCGGCATGTTGGCGGCCAATGGCGGCGTCCAGTGCGGATCGATTCTTGCCCCAGAAGTCCAGCTCGTAACCCACGCCCAGCGAGGTCTGATAAAGCGTCTGCCAAGTGCCTGAAACCCCACCCGCTGTGCCGTTGGCGCTGTAGCGTTGTCGAGTAGCGGAAAAACTGGCGTCGACCCGTGGCAACAGCGACGCGTCGTTGAGACCGGTTATGGCCTGGGCTTGCCGCACTCGGGCCGCAGCGCTGGCGACGCCGGGATTTCCCTTCAAGGCTTCGCCAATCAGGTCGTCGAGCTGGCGGTCGCCGAACGCCTTCCACCAGTCCTGCCCGGGCCAATGGGCGTCAGATACTGGCGTCTCATTCAGGGTCTCTTTGCTGCTGGTCTGCAGCCCCTCCCATAACGAAGACTGCGGCTTCAAATCGCTGTAGGAACATCCACCGAGCACTACGGCAACCAGAGCGGTCAAGATAAATCGGTTGGGATGTTCGATGATCAATCGTGTGTCTCCGCAAACAGGTCGCTGAGAAGTTGCCTTCACGCAATGCCGTAAAAAGTCGATGGGATGGGCAGTTCGATTCACGCTAAACAGCGACGACGGGGCCCTGATGGGAGACCATCGAAAACAACAAGGACTGTTCGGCGGACACAGACTTCATGACTTCATCCCAGGACGTTGAAACAGCCTGTGCTGCCCGCTGATACAGCGAAAGACCGTCCGGCAACAGGTGGATGGTGATAAACCGTCGGTCAGTGTCTCCCCGCCCCCTGCTCACCAATCCGCGAAGTTCCAGATTGTCCAGTACATGGGTCATGCCCGAAGACGTGAGATTGATCTCACGGCCGCATTGGGCCGGTGAAGTGGCTCGGCCTGACGCAACGGTCTCCAGCAACTGAAACTGCGCCACGGTCAGGTCGAAGCGGGCTATTGCCGATTTGATCGCGTGTTCCAGCACACGATGAATTTTGCCCACCGAACAGTAAATATCGGCGCACGTTGGGGTCATCATTGAGGGACTCATCATGGTCTGAAAGTTGAACACTGCAACGACGCCAGCGGTGTCCTGACGACTGCGTTGTCAACAGGGTTGATTGAGTTGAATCAGGCATTGCCCCGGCGTTGGCAGACGATGCTATCAGTGTTTTTTTTTCGCACTCATTGGCAAGGTCGATAACCGTTATCCCCGTTCCCGATGGGCTGACGCTGGTCAGTCATGGGCCGGCAACGCGTGCACGCCTGCCGCCAGGCGCCTGGGAAAATGAGCACTCAAGTAATTGATCCAACTTCTCACGCATACGTCATTCACCCGATGCTCCGCGCAAATGGCATGTATCCCGCAAGACGCGAGATGGTAGTCAGGCAACACGCGGACCACCTCCCCATCACGCAATAACTCAGCGGCCATGAACGCTGGGATGCAGCCAATTCCCAGGCCCGCGCGCACCGCATCGACGATCGCGTCGCGGGCGTTCAACTGAAAGGACGACGGTGGAAGGTAGATGTTGACCGGGCCGTAAGGTCCTTCGAAGGTCCAGGTGTCTTGGGCGTTCGAAGGCGCCTCCAGCGGATTCAGGCACTCGTGCAGGCTCAGGTCCTCGGGCACCTTGGGGGCGGGGTTTTGAGCAAGATAGGCTCGGGAAGCACACATCACGCTGTAGGTCGCACCGATATTCCTCGAAGCCCACCGTTCACCGCCCATGGGCAGGACTGAAACCGAGACATCCGCACTCTCACGCAACTGATCGGCAGGACAGTCATCAAGCACGAGATCAAAGGTGACCAGGGGGTGGTCTCGCCGGTAGTCGGCAATCAGGGGCATGAGCTGGTGCCTGCCGATTTCATGGGCGGCATGCACCCGCAAATGACCTTGTGGCTGCACATTAGTGTCCGACGCCGTTTGTACGGCCTCGTCCACGCCGACAATGATTTTCGTGCACTTGTAAAAAAAATCCTGACCCACATCGGTCAACGCCAGACGTCGAGTTGTTCGGGTCAACAACGCTGCATTGAGGTGTCTTTCCAGTCTCGAGATACTTCGGGAAACGGCAGGCAACGTCAGGTTCAACGCTTTCGCGGCACCCGTGAAACTGCTGAATTTAGCGACGAATACAAAAATCCGCATGTGGTCGAGAAGGTTCACGACCGCTCCTTTTTTTCTGAAAATCGGAAGGTCGTGCTTCAAGGTGCGCGACCGGTGACAGGCCAACGCTAAGCAAGAGTACAGAGCGGCCGGAGCTACCTTAGCAATGAGTGTATGAACCTCGGCATGGCAAACAGTGATAACGGTTATTGATTGTTGGCCAGTGATTTTTTGAACATCAACACCCGGTACCGCTTGATGAAGGAACGGATCAAGAGCCGTTATTGAACGTTGACGGGGACGGCAATCCGCCAGTCCATTCTGCGTGGTGGCACACGCGCTGGCGCAAGCCCCGCAGCCTCCCTAGAATGGGCATCGCTCAATAATCCAGAGCACAGACAATGGCGGTTGAGAGGGAAGCGGCTTATGAATCGAAATGAGCTACGCAAGGCCGACATTAACCTGATGGTGGTGTTCGAGACCTTGATGCTGGAGCGCAATGTCACGCGAGCAGCTGAAAAGCTTTTCCTCGGTCAGCCCACCATCAGCTCCGCACTGAACCGCCTGCGCGCGCTCTTCAATGACCCGCTGTTCATTCGTGTGGGCAACAGAATGGAGCCTACCGCGCGGGCCAACGAGATCATCCATCATCTGTCCCCGGCGCTGGATGCCATGTCGGTGGCACTGAGTTTGACCCACGATTTTGACCCCGCCAGCAGCGACATGACGTTTCGAATCGGACTGTCTGACGATGTCGAATACAGCCTGATGCCAGCGTTGCTACAGGCGCTGCGTGAGGAGGCTCCCCATGTCGTGATTGTGATTAAACAGGCAAATTATTGGAGCATTTCCGAGCTATTGGCCTCTGGCGAGATCACCGCAGGGGTTTGCATCACCAAAGATCTCCCGGCCAATGCCAAGCGCAAACTGCTCCGAAAAGTAGTCCCCATGGTGTTGCGTACTGATCTGTCCGCTACGCCGCTTACCCTGGATGAATACTGCACGCGTCCTCACGTGGTGGTGTCCCATGTGGCCAACATTTCCAGCTTCGCTGATGAGTGGCTGGAAGCCGTGGGACGCACGCGCAAGGCCGTGCTTTCCATTCCCCAGTACACAACGCTCCCTGCCCTCATGGCTGGCAGCAACATGCTGTGCAATCTGCCGGACTACCTGGCGTTGGCCTTGAGCCAGACCAGCGCGTTACAGGCCGAACCCCTGCCCTTTGTCACGCCGACGCTGGAGTTGTCCATGACATGGTTGAGTGTCATGGACAGTGACCCGGCCGAGCGATGGCTACGAAGCAGGATTGAGCACGTCATGGGGCAGAGAGAACACTGATGTCCGGGAGTCGCTCATCAAAAAACCTCAGGCGCTTTGAGCAGCAGAAACGCTGTGATGTGAGGCTTCCAGCGCGCGTACTAGCGGCAGTACGTGTTCACCGAAATACGCGACTTCCTCCTGAAAGTGCAGAAACGCAGAGAGCACCAGATCCACGCCCACGGCTTTTAACGCCACAATGCGCTCCGCAATCTGTTTCGGCGTTCCAATCAGATTGGTTTTAAACCCGTCGTTGTATTGAACCAGGTCTTCAAACGTGGACTTGGCCCAATTACCCTCGCCTTCAGGACTGGCCTTCCCGGCCTGTTTTGCCGCATCGCCGAATGCATTCACCGCTTCAGGGTCTGCCTGATCGATGATTTCCTGAAGCACCGCGCGCGCTTGCTCTTCGGTTTCGCGGGCGATGATGAACGCGTTGACCCCGATCTTCACGGAATGCCCGTTGGCCGCTGCCTTGGCGCGAATATCATTCACCTGCGCCTTGATGCCTTCTACCGTGTTGCCATTGGTGAAGTACCAGTCAGACACGCGCGCAGCCATGTCGCGGGCGGCGCGGGAGCTGCCGCCCTGAAAGATTTCAGGATGGGGCTGCTGAATCGGCTTCGGACGCAGTGTGTAATTGTGGAAGCGATAGAAATCGCCTTTGAAGGTGAAATTGTCGGTTGTCCAAATGCCTTTCAACGCCTGGATGAACTCTTCCGAACGACGATAGCGCTCGTCATGCTCCAGCCAGGGCTCGCCGATGGCTTGGAATTCACCTTTGAACCAGCCACTGACAATGTTGATCGCCACACGCCCGGCCGTCAGTTGATCGATCGTCGCCAGTTGCTTGGCAACGACGGCGGGCGTCCAGGGCCCGGGAAGGATGGCGGCGATGACCTTGAGTTTCTCGGTCGCCGCCAGCAATGCATGGCTGAACGCAACAGACTCATGCTGGTTATCGGCGCCATAACCGGCCGTGAACCGGATTTGCGTGAGGCCGTACTCAAAGCCCGACTGCTCGGCAATTTGAGCCAGCTTGCGGTTGTACTCGATGCCCCAGTGGGTGCGTTGTTCGATTTTACTGACGATCAAACCGCCGCTGACGTTAGGTACCCAGTATGCGAATTTAATTGCGTTCTGACTCATCTACCGATCTCCAAATAGAGCAAGGGAGCCGCCCGGCGTGGTCGCCAAGTACGGTGTGTTTACCTGCCTGTTGAGGAAATAGCAGCAACTGTGCCAGTTGTTTATTTAGAGCCATTTCAACGGGTTAACGACCGGGTCACGGGTTTTAGATCTGTCGGCAAACAACGTTTTGCTGAACAGGTGTTTCCAGGCAAACAGTCGTGTTTCCCGCACGCTGCGAAACGCTGTCGCAAGACAGCCAGCGAAACAACACAACTGTTGATGCATCAACAGCGATGTCCCTCAATTCGAAGCATTCACCCAGAATAATCGGCCCGATAGCGTTCGGCATGGAGCATGCAAAGCGGGTGTATCAAAGCCGCCAGCACCGGACGGCTTTCATGGTCACCGGAGTTGCCCCATGCCTGACACGCCAAACAATCCGCTTTCTCTGGGTACCGACTACGAAGCACTGGCTAATCGTTTTCGGCCGCTGTTCCAGCACATTGCAGCGGGCACCGTTGAGCGGGAAAACGCTCGAACTCTTCCTTACGAACCCATTAAGTGGCTCAAACAGGCCGGGTTCGGTGCTATCCGAGTGCCCACAGAATATGGCGGCGCCGGCGCTTCTGTTGAGCAACTGTTCGAGTTGCTGATCGAACTGGCCGAAGCCGACTCCAACATTCCGCAGTCCCTGCGCGGCCATTTTGCCTTCGTGGAAGATCAACTGAATTCGCCCCCGACGGCCGAACGCGACACATGGTTCCGGCGCTTCGTTGCAGGCGACTTAGTGGGTAACGCCTGGACCGAAACAGGCGATGTAAAGCTCGGTGAAGTCATCACCAAAGCGACTCCGGACGGAGCACAGTTTCTTTTGAGCGGAAAAAAATACTACAGCACCGGCAGTCTATTTGCTGACTGGATCGACGTGTACGCGCAGCGCTCAGACACGGGTGCGGACATTATTGCCGTAGTGAATGCCCGTCACGCCGGTGTACAGCAAAGTGATGATTGGGACGGTTTTGGACAACGCACGACGGGCAGCGGGACGTCGGTGTTCAATAACGTTCCGGTTCCCGCGACACACATCATCCCCTTCGAAAACCGTTTCAAATATCAAACTGCTTTTTATCAACTGGTATTGCTCGCCGTATTGGCGGGCACAGGTCGGGCGATAGAACGCGACATTACCCAGCAGATCCGCGAGCGCACACGTGTTTACAGCCACGGCAATGCCACCCGCGTGAGCGCCGATGTTCAGATCCAGCAAGTGGTCGGTCAAATTTCCGCGCAAGTTTACGCTGCACAGGCCACCACCCTTCGCTCTGCAAGGCCCTTGCAGCACGCCTACGAAGCGCGGTTTTCGGGGAATGCCGAGGCAGAGCGAACGGCGAACATTGCAGCAGAAATCGAAACGGCGAAAGCACAGGTCGTGGTCTCTGACCTCATTCTGCGAGCCGCTACCGACCTGTTCAATGCGCTCGGCGCCTCAGGCATCAGCGTCAATAAAGCCCTGGATCGACACTGGCGTAACGCGCGTACCGTCGCGTCCCATAACCCGCTCATCTACAAGGCGAAGATCGTCGGTGACTGGAGCATCAACGGCACAGAGCCACCCTATGTCTGGCAAATCGGACAGGGAGAGCCGAAAGCCAGTTGAACGCGTTGTTTCCAGCCAGGGGTTTCGATCCCTGGCAGACGAAAGATAGCGCGGGCTGGGGGATGAGAGCGGGCAAGCCCGTCAGGGTGACTCATCTTGGCATGCACGGGGTTGCGCGTCGTCCAACTGATCAAAAGTCATCCTGCACCTCTCCCCCCTTGATCTTGAACGCTCGGGTTTGCAGATAGACACTTCGGATAAAGTTGTACTTGTCGCCCGTGATGAGTTTTTCAGACTTCAGGTATTGAGCCCGTCCGTCGATGATGCTCGCGCCATACAGGCTATTACGCGTAGGGACGTCGCCGATGTAGCGAATCGGGTTGGCGTAGGCATCGGGCAGGATTGCCGGTGCATCGCGCAATGTGCTCGGCCCCAGAAAGGGCAGTACCAGGTACGGGCCGCTACCGACCCCCCAGTGACCGAGGGTTTGACCGAAGTCCTCATCACTGCGCTGTAACCCCATCGGCGTGGCGACGTCGATCAAACCCGCCAGGCCAATCGTGCTGTTGAACAAAAATCGGCTCGTATCAACGCCGGCGCTATGAAACCTGGCTTGAAGTAGATTGTTAGCCAGATTTTTCACCTCTCCCAGATTGTTCAACACGTTGTGAATTCCATCCTGGACAAGGTGGGGGGTGACGAATTGATAACCTTGAGCCAGGGGTTTGAGCGCATACGTATCCAAGGTGTCGTTGAACGAAAACACCGGCCGGTTAAAACCTTCCCATGGGTCCGTGTCCGGGTCCGCATGGCAAAGCGGTGAAACGGTGATCAAGCAGGCGCAGGTGAGCCCTTGCAGGCGCCGGCTTGGTGCGGAACGAAAAGCGCACATGTTTATTCCCCAGTGAGTGAAGTAACCCGATTTGTTGCGCGCAGGCCGTTCCATTGCTGCGGTCGTTGTATGTGTGTGTGTGCACGTGGCGGCGTCAATTCGACTGAACCCTCAGTACCCGCCGCCCCCCAGCACTTTGTATAAGGTGATGCGGTTGCTCTGCTCGGTCAGGCGCAGGGTGATCAGGTCTTGCTGGGCGCTGTAGAGCGAGCGTTGTGCATCCAGGGCTTCGAGGTAACTTTTCGAGCCGCCGCGATACAAGGCATCCGAGAGTTCGAAGCTTTTACGGCTGGCGTCGGTCAGCGCCTGTTGCGCGGCGATACGGCGATCCAGCGTGCTGCGCACGGCCAATGCGTCGGCCACTTCACGGAACGCGGTCTGCAGGGTTTGCTGATAGGTCTGTACCTGGATGTCACGTTCGACTCTGGCCGAATCCAGGGTCGCGCGGTTACTTCCCCCGTTGAAAATGGGCACGCTGATACTCGGCGCAAAGGTCCAGGCGCCGCTGCCGGCTTTGAACAGGCCGGCCAGCGCAGAGCTGGATGAGCCGGCGCTGGCGGTCAGGGTGATGCTCGGGTAGAACGCCGCACGGGCCGCGCCAATGTCAATATTGGCGGACCTGAGCGTGTGCTCCGCTGACAACACATCCGGACGCTGTTGCAACAGGCTGGAGGGCAAGCCTGGTGGAATTTCCACCAACACCGCCGCCGATTCCAGGTGCGTGCCCGGCAAAAGCGCTTCGGGCAGATCACTGCCCACCAGCAGGCGCAAGGCGTTGCGGTCCTGCAGAATCTCGCTCTCATAGAGGGCCACATCGCCCCGTGCCGTTTCGACCGTGGTCTGTGCCTGGGCCACGGCCAACTCCGCAGAGCCGCCCAAGGCATAGCTGCGCTGGGTCAGGTCGTAGGTGGCCAACTGGCTGGTCAGGGTTTGCTGGGCCAGCGACAACCGTTCGTTGTCGGCGGCCAACGTCAGCCAGGCGGTGGCGACCTCGGCCACCAGGCTGATTTGCGTGCTGCGCCGGGTCTCCGTCAGGGCCAGGTAGTCTTCGAGCGCTTCGTCACGCAGGTTGCGTACCCGGCCAAACACGTCCAGCTCATAACTGCTCAGCCCCAGTTCGGCGCTGTAATCATGGGTGGTGACTGCGGTGCCAGTGTTGGACAGTCCTCCCGGCGTACGGCTGTGGGTGCCGCTGACGCTTGCGTCAACGGCGGGAAACAGGTCCGCGCGCTTGATACGGTACTGCGCCTGGGCCTTTTCAACGTTCAGGCTGGCCAGGCGCAAGTCACGGTTGTTGGCCAGCGCCAGCGTCTGTAACTGCGCCAGGCGGCGGTCAGTAAAGAACTGCTGCCATTTGATATCGGCGCTGACCTGCCCTTTCGGCAGGCTGGCGGCCGGCAGCCATTGCTCGGAGACGGGCGCTTCAGGGCGCTCATACTGCGGCGCCAGATTCACGCAGCCCCCCAGGGCCAATGCGGCCAGCAAGGGCCAGTGCGACTTGATCATGCATCACCTGTCGGGGCAGATTGGTTAGCGTTGCGTACGCGGCCAAAGCGGCGGCGGATCAGCAAGAAGAACAGCGGTACGAAGAAGATCCCCAGCACCGTGGCGCTGAACATGCCGCCCAGCACGCCAGTACCGATGGCCTGACGCCCGGCCGAGCCTGCGCCGGTACTCAAGGCCAGTGGCAACACGCCGAACATGAACGCCAGGGACGTCATCAGGATCGGCCGCAGGCGTTGGCGCACCGCGATCAGCGTCGCGTCAATCACGCTGTTGCCCTGCTCTTGCAGGTGTTTGGCGAACTCAACGATGAGGATCGCGTTTTTCGCGGCCAGCCCCACGGTGGTCAATAGCCCGACCTGGAAGTACACGTCGTTGCTCAACCCGGCGACACGGGTCGCGAGCACTGCACCGATCACCCCCAGGGGCACCACCAGAATCACCGAGAACGGCACCGACCAACTCTCGTAGAGTGCGGCCAGGCACAGGAACACAAACAACACCGAGATCGCGTAGAGCAGCGGTGCCTGAGACCCGGACAGCCGTAGCTGATAGGACTGCCCTGTCCACTCGTAGCCGATGCCCTGGGGCAATTGCCCGACGATGGCTTGAACCGCGTTCATCGCGTCCCCGGAACTGACGCCTGGCGCGGGATCGCCGACGATTTCCAGGGACGCATTACCGTTGTAGCGCTCCAGTAACGGCGAGCCATAACTCCACGCGCTGCTGGCAAAGGACGAGAACGGCACCATGTCACCGTTGCTGTTGCGCACAAACCAATGATCAAGGTCCGCCGCCTGCATGCGCGAGGAGGCTTGCCCCTGCACATAGACTTTCTTCACCCGGCCCTGATTGAGAAAGTCGTTCACGTACGTACCGCCCAACGCCGTCGACAGGGTGGCGTTGATGTCGCTGGTGCTCAGGCTCAGGGCGCCGGCCTTGCGGTCGTCAATGCTGATCTTTAGCTGCGGCGCATCGTCCAGGCCATTACTGCGAACCCCCTGCAAGCGTGGGTCTTTTCTGGCCAGCTCAAGCAACTTTTCGCGAGCCGCCACTAGCGCATCATGGCCCAGGCCACCGAGGTCCTTGAGTTGAAGGTCGAAGCCCGAGCTCTGGCCCAGGCCGCGCACCGTGGGAGGCTGCATGACGAACGCGTCGGCATCACCGATGCTGGACAGCGCCAGGGTCGCCCGCTGGGCAATCGAGGCCGCATCCTGGCCGGAGCTGCCACGCTCGGCCCAGTCCTTGAGGCGGATAAAGGCCCGCGCGGTATTCTGGCTGTTACCGCCCATGCCCAGCCCGCTGATGCTGATCATCGATTCGACTTCGGGCTGTTTGAGAATGTAGTCCTCGAACTGCTTGATCACGCTTTGCGTACGGCCGTCCGTCGCGCCTACCGGCAACTGGATCTGTGCCAGCAGAATCCCCTGGTCTTCGTCAGGCAGAAACGAGGTGGCCAGATTCATGTAGCCCACCGCCATGACCACCAGCACCAGCCCATAAAGCAGCAGGCTCCGTCCCCAGCGCCGCAACACCACACCCACCCACCGTTCATAACCGGCGCTGGCCCGTTCAAAGGTGCGGTTGAACCAGCCGAAGAACCCGCGCTGAGCACCCGGCGTCTTGTCGTTATGCGCTTTGAGCAACGAAGCACACAGCGCGGGTGTCAGGGTCATGGCCACCAACACCGAGAGGACCATGGCCGAGACAATGGTCACGGAAAACTGCCGATAGATAATCCCGGTGGAGCCGCCAAAAAACGCCATCGGAATAAACACCGCACTCAGCACCAGGGTGATGCCGACCAGTGCACTGCTGATTTCACTCATCGATTGTCGCGTGGCAGCCATGGGCGACAGCCCCTCGCCCATCAACCGCTCGACGTTTTCCACCACCACGATGGCGTCATCGACCAGCAAGCCGATCGCCAGGACCATGGCGAACATGGTCAGGGTGTTGATCGAGTAGCCGAACAGCGACAACACGCCGAACGTGCCCAACAGCACCACTGGCACGGTAATTGCCGGGATCAGCGTTGCGCGCAGGTTCTGCAGGAACAGAAACATGATCAACACCACCAGCACGATCGCCTCGCCCAGGGCCTTGACCACCTCCTCGATGGACAGGCTCACAAACGGCGTGGTGTCGTAGGCAATGACGTTCTTGAGCTGCATTTCTGACGGGTAGAACGGCTCCATCTCCTGGAGCTTGGCCTTGACCGCCTCGCCGACGTTCAGCGCATTGGCGCCTGCCGCCAGTTGCACGCCCATGGCCGCAGCGGGCTTGCCGTTGAGCGCCGTACTGATGTCGTAGCTTTCACTGCCCAACTCCAGGGTCGCGACGTCGCCCAGCAGGACCACAGCTACATCACTGTCGGACTTGACCACCACATTGCGAAACTCTTCAACGGTTTGCAGTTTGCTGCGGGCGCTGATAGTGGCGTTCAACTGCTGCCCCTTGACGGCCGGCAAGGCACCGAGCTGGCCGGCGGAGACTTCGGTGTTCTGCGCCTCCAGGGCACTGCTGACGTCCGAAGGCATCAAGGCGTACTTTTCCAGCAGCGCGGGGTCCAGCCAGATGCGCATGGCGTAGCCCGACCCCAACGTCTGCACATCGCCGACACCGTCTATTCGGCTGATCGAGTCCAGCAAGGTGGTGGAGATGTAGTCACCGATCTGGGTGCCGGTGACACTGGGATCGTCCGACGCCAGGGCGACAATCATCAAAAAGTCCGAGCCGCCCTTGGTCACGGTCAGCCCCTCGCTTTGTACCGTTTGCGGTAGTCGCGATTCGGCTTGTTGCAGCTTGTTCTGCACCTGCATCTGGGCGACATCAGGGTCAGTGCCTGCGGTAAAGGTCAAACTGATGCTGGCGCTGCCGGCCGAACTGCTGGTGGCCGACATGTAGGTCAGGTTATCCAGACCCTTCATTTGCTGCTCGATGACCTGGGTCACCGAGTCTTCCACGGTCTTGGCCGAGGCCCCGGTGTACGTGGCGGAAATCTTCACGGTGGGCGGCGCGATGTCCGGGTATTGCTCAAGGGGCAACTGGCTGATGGACAGGCCGCCGCCGAGCATGATCACGATGGCGATGACCCAGGCGAAAATCGGTCGATCAATGAAAAAGTGCGCCACGTTCAACCCTCCTTCACGGGGGTGGACGGTGTGGCGGCCTGATCACTCGCGTCCTGCACCTGGACGGCGGCCCCGGCACGGACTTTTTGTCCGCCCTCGACAATCAACTGATCACCCGCCTTCAGGCCAACCGTGACCCACCACTGATTACCCACGGCGCGGTCGATGGTCAGTTCACGTTGTTCCACCTTGCCGTCGACCACCAACAACGCCGTGGTCACGCCGCTGGCGCTGCGGTTCACGGCCTTTTGCGGCACCAGAATGGCCTGGTCATTGCGCGCCTGCTCCAGCACCCCGCGGACATACATGCCCGACAACAGCAGATGATCCGGGTTGGCGAACTCAGCGCGTAGCGTGACGGTGCCCGTGCCCTCGTTGACACTCACGCCGCTGACCTTGAGCCGTCCCTCGTGGTTGTAGGTGCTGCCATCGTCGAGTTTCAGGCTGATGCGTGCCTCGCCCTCGCCGCTGGACTGCAAGGCGCCGCTGGCCAGGTCACGCTTGAGCCGCAGCAGTTCGGTGGTCGACTGGGTAACGTCCACATAGATCGGATCGAGTTGCTGCACCGTCGTCAACGCGCTGTCCTGATTGGCCACCACCAACGCCCCCGGGGTCACGGTGGAGGTTTCAATCCGTCCGCTGACCGGCGAGGTGATACGGGTGTAAGCCAGATTGATCCGGGCGGTCTGGACTTCGGCCTCGGCGACTTTTACGTCGGCGGCGGCCGTCAACAAGGTCGCCTGAGCGTCTTCATTGTCTTGCTGGCTGATGGCATTGATTTTCACCAGCCCGGCGTTGCGCCTGGCCGTGGCCTGCGCTGAATTGAGCGTGGCGCGGTACTTGGCCAGACTTGCCTGAGCCTGCGCCAGAGCGGCGGTATAAGACGCCGCATCCAGTTGGTACAGCGCTTGCCCGACCTTGACATCCGCACCCTCGACAAACAGACGCCGCTGGACGATGCCACCGACCTGCGGACGAATCTGCGCCACCATGAACGCCTGGGTGCGCCCCGCCAGCTCAGTGGTCAGCACCTGGCTCTGGGGTTTGATGCTGATGACCGAGACTTTCGGGATCACCGCTTGCGGTGCAGGCTCGCCGCCAGAGCAGCCGCCCAGCAGAACCAGAATGATCAGGGACAGGAGAACCGCGGCGGTTACCAGGAATTTGGCGAGTATTTTCGTCGACATAGCTGCCTCTGCAAAACGGAATGGCTTGAGTCGGCGCCATCGTGCAAGGCAAATGTGCAGGAAAATTGAAGATTGCCCGGCCGGCTTGAATCTTTCTTTGGTCAGGGCCTAAATGCCCCATCCCTTCTTACCGGCCCGCCTCCATGAAGTTGAGTATTTCCACCAAGCTGTTTATTGCGGTACTGGCCGGCGCGCTGCTGGTCATCCTGAGCATGGGCCTGGCGACGGGCTGGAGTTTTGGCCGGGGCTTTCTGGGCTATCTCAATGAGCAGGCGCTGGACCGCATGGCGCCGGTGTTACCGCGTCTGGAAAGTGCCTACGCGCGTGAGGGAAACTGGGAGTTCCTGCGCAACCAGCCGGACCGCTGGTTTGACATCATGCGGCCTGAACTCGGCGAGGATCCGGCGAAGAACGACTTGCGCACACCCCTGGCCTCGGACCTGACGGGGGCCTTGTTTCGCATCGCGTTGCTGGATAAACACAAAAAACGCGTGAACGGCTACCCGGACATCGGCAACGACGCCCTGTTACGCCCGATCGTGGTAGCGGATGAAACCGTCGGCTGGCTGGCTGTTACCCCGTTCCAGAGCGTGACGGAAGCGGGCGGCGAACGGTTCCAGCAATACCAGTTGCGCACCAGCCTGGTCATGGGGGCCTTTTCGCTGCTGCTGGCGATGCTGATTGCCTGGTGGATCGCCCGCACACTGCTGGAGCCGGTCAAACGGGTGGCCGCCGCAACCCATCGCCTGGCCAGCGGCGACTACAGTGGTCGGGTGGTGGTGGCCTCCAATGACGAAGTGGGTCAACTGGCCCGTGATTTCAATCAGCTCGCCTACACCCTGGAACGCAATGAGCAGATGCGTCGCGAGTTCATGGCGGATGTGTCCCACGAGTTGCGCACCCCGTTGTCAGTATTGCGCGGTGAGCTGGAGGCCATCGAAGATGGCGTACGCACCCTCAACCAAGAGTCGATGAAGTCATTGCAAGGTGAGGTCAGCATGCTCAGCAAACTGGTGGATGACTTGTATGAGCTGTCCCTGGCGGATGTCGGCGCACTGACCTACCGAAAAAAGCCCTGCGCACTCGATCAACTGTTGCAGGACAGCGTGTCGATGTTCCAGGAGCGCTTGAACGCCCGGCACCTGCGCGTTGAACTGGACCTGCCGTCCCAGCCCCTGGAACTGTCGGCCGATGCCAATCGCCTGCAGCAATTGTTTTGCAACCTGCTGGAAAACACCGTGCGCTACACCGACCCGAACGGGCTGATCCACATCCGGGCGGTCCTTGATCGCGACAACGTCTGCATCGAATTCCTGAACTCCGGCCCTGGGGTGTCAGACGAGCAGCTGCCGCGCCTGTTCGAACGTTTCTATCGCGGCGAATCGTCGCGCGCCCGTGCCAGTGGCGGGGCCGGCCTGGGCCTGGCGATCTGTCACAGCATCGCCCTCGCCCATGGCGGCAGCCTCAGCGCCGCTCATTCGCCTCTCGGTGGGCTTTGGCTGACGCTGCATCTGCCACGGAATATCTGAACCATGACCGACGACTCCCCAATCCTCATTGTTGAAGACGAACCGAAGCTGGCCGCATTACTGCAGGATTATCTGATCGCGGCGGGCTATCCGACCCGGTGCCTGGACAACGGCTTGCAAGTGGTGCCGACCGTGCGCGCCCAGGCACCTCGCCTGATCTTGCTCGACCTCATGCTGCCCGGGCGTGACGGTATGCAAGTCTGCCAGGACCTGCGCGGTTTCAGCGCCGTGCCGATCATCATGATCACCGCCCGCGTTGAAGAAATGGACCGCCTGCGGGGCCTTGAACTGGGCGCTGACGACTATATCTGGAAGCCGTTCAGCCCCCGCGAGGTGGTTGCCCGGGTCAAGGCCATCCTGCGCCGCGGCCCCCAAATGCTGACCAGCGTCGCACCGCGACTGCTGATTGATGACGCACAACACCGCGCGTCACTCAATGGTGTCGAACTGGACCTGACACGCATTGAACTGCGGCTGCTCAGCACCTTCGCGCGTTCAGCTGGGCGGGTATTTTCCCGTGATCAACTGCTCGACAAACTCTACTCCGACCACCGCGTGGTCACTGACCGCACGGTGGACAGCCATATCCGCAACCTGCGGCGCAAGCTGGAACAGGCCTGCCCGGGTGAGACGCCCATTGAGTCGTTGTATGGCGTGGGCTATCGGTTTCAGCTCACTGACGCGTGAAGCGTCAGCGAGGCAAATGCCCCTGGCTCAACCCGCGAGGCGCTGGGTCTGTGCCTCAATCGCGGCCATCTCCAGTCCCTTGACGATGTTGCTCAGATTGATCAGCGTCATCCAGCGCACCTGATCACCCTTGCCGATACTCACCAGGCTGCGCATGCGGTCATTGACTGACCCCCTGACCCTCACGCTTTGCTCCCACCCCTCGGGATGCTCGAAGGCCGGGTGGGTGAAGGTTTCGATAGAGTCGGTCCGGTTGACCACAAGGCCGAAGCTATTAAGCTCGCCTTTGACCAGCAGGACGCGTTCCAGCGTATTGCCGGGAGGCGTTGCGCCTTCTACCAGACTGCTCAGGCAGACCAGCGGAATCTGCTCGCCACGCAAATTGAAACTGCCCAGCAGATGGGACTGCTGTTGCGCGAACCGGACAAAGTGCTCGGGCATGTCCAGGATTTCCAGCACTTGATCCAGCGGCACCACGAACGGCTGGGCCGCCTGGAACATCAGGCACGTCTGGTTCATCTGCGCGAGACGAGAGCCCGACGCATCCTGGTTGGGCACGCTGGTCTGATAGATCCTGGCAAAACTCAGCGTCTCTTTGCGCTCCAGCAACTCGCGGTATTCAAGCAACAACGCTTGTTCCCCGTTCTCCAGCCCCACAACACCGGCAAACATCCCGGGCTCTCGCAACCCATAGCGGGGCAACGGCAGGATTTCATGGGCACGCTTGCGCACGATCGAAATCATGCGGTCATAGACCAGGCCGATGCGATAGCCCTCTCGCGAGGTCAACACCAGCAGCTGGTTCTGGGCCTGCGCAGCGGCCGGGCGTTCAATGCCCAGTATCCGGTTCAGGCTCAAGGCAGGCACATCAACGCCACGGCGGTTGACGACGCCCAGGCAGTAATCGCCCCCCAACTTGCTTGGCAGCATGTCCGGGCGGTCGACCAGCTCGGTAATCGCTTTCGCGTCCACGGCATAGCGCTTCCCTTCGCACTCAAACAACAGCAAGTGATGCAGCTCTTGGGATTGATCCTGCACCTGCACCAGGTGGCCGACATCCGCCGCCTGCGCCGTCAACACCTGCGGCAGGCCACACAGCGCGTCCAGGTCGAGCCGGTAAATCATTCGCTCGTTTTCCAGCATCGCAAGTTCCGGCAGCAGAGCAACCGCGGTGCCCTCCCCGCCGAGACGGCACAGGTTTCGCGCCTCGACTTTCATCACGTCACTGACGCCACTGACCGCAATGCCCAGGCGCCGACCTTGATGGTTGACGATGGCAACCATCTCCAACGGATCGTGTCGGGAGACATCATGCTCACCCAGCAACGACCGCAGCTCGATCAATGGCAGCGCCTTCCCGCGGAGGCTGAACATGCCGAGCAATGCGCTGCCTTGCAGCGGATGAGGCTGCAGCCGGCTGGGCCAGTTGATCACCTGCTCCAGTGCCTGGGCGTCGATGGCCACTTCCAGCCCGCCCAGCTTGACTACCCCAAAAGCCAGTGCCTCGCTCATAGGCTTTCAACCTGGCCTGGGGCGCTCAAGCCTTTGCCCAACCCGTTTGCCAGCTTGATACGGTTGAGCTCGCCGATCAGTTCAGCGACCCGTTCAGCCAGATGATGCTGTTCCTGGGTGGCCGCGCCGATGGTCGTCATCGCGCCATTGGTCTTTTCAACCCCGGCAACGATCCGCTCGAACGCACTGCCCGCGCTACGGGAGATCTCGCTGCCGGAGTTGATGCGGCGCACCGTCTCCTGAATCAATTTGTTGATTTTGGTGGTGGCTTGCGAAGACTTTTCAGCCAGCTTGCGCACCTCATCGGCCACCACAGAGAAGCCCAGCCCATGCTCACCCGCCCGCGCCGCTTCAATCGCGGCGTTGAACGCGAGCATATTGGTCTGGCCGGCGATCGTACTGATCACCTCAATGATTTCCTGGATGTCTTCGGCTGACTTGCCGATGGTGTCCATCGCCTCCGACGCCTCGTTGAGGGTCTGGGAACCGCGCTGGGCTTCATCTTGGGTAATGCGTGCCTGATCGTTGGCGTCGCCCGTGGTTTTGACCACTTCGGCGATGGCCTGCATCAGGCGGGTGACTGAGTCATCCATCGCCTGGGTCTTGGCTTCAATGGCTTCTTCGAGCTCCACCTGAGCGGTAATGTCGGTGGCGAATTTGACCACCTTGTAGGGTTGCCCCACCGCATTGAACACCGGGTTGTACGTGGCCTGAATCCAGATTTTCTGGCCGTATTTGCTGATGCGCATGAAGCGCCCGGTGAAAAACTTGCCGCTGCTCAGCGCGCCCCAGAATTCACGATAAGGCGTGGTCTTGACGTATTCGGGTTCGCAAAACAGCGAATGATGCCGGCCTTTCAATTCCTCCATCCGGTAACCCACCAGATCCAGGAAGTTAGCGTTGGCCGAGAGAATATTGCCGCTCAGGTCGAACTCGATCACGCCCTGGGCGCGGTTAATGGCGTTGACCTTGCCTTCGTGCTCCATCGTGCGAAGTTTGGTGTCGGTGACATCTGTGGCGAACTTCACGATCTTGTAGGTCTGGCCTTGAGCATCAAGAATCGGGTTATAGGACGCTTGAATCCACACATCCTGACCGTCTTTGTTCAGGCGCTTGTATTCGTTGGAGTCATACTCGCCCTTGCCGAGCTTCTCCCAAAACTCGCGGTACACCAGGGAAGCCGCGTATTCCGGCTCACAAAACATCCGGTGATGTTGGCCCACGACTTCGTCCAGCGTGTAGCCCATGGCCGAGAGGAACTTGCTGTTGGCGGTCACCACATAGCCTTCAGGTGTAAACTCGATCAGCGCCTGGGAGCGCTCGATTGCCTCGATCTTGCTTTCCCATTCGGCATTGCGATTGCGCACTTCAGTGACATCGCTGGCAAATTTGACGATCTTGAAGGGCTTGCCATTGTTGTCCATCACCGGATTGTAAGTGGCCTGCAACCAGATCTGGCGCCCGTCCTTGGCCTGACGCTGGTACTGGCCGGCGTCAAAACTGCCGGTCCCCAGCTTCTCCCAGAACATCAGGTATTCCTTGCTGGTCGCATAGTCGGGCATGCAAAACAGCCGGTGATGGCGCCCACGAATTTCTTCGAGCTCGTAACCCATGCACTCGAGAAAATTCTGGTTGGCGTACAGCACGTTCCCCTGCAGATCGAATTCGATCACGGCCTGGGAGCGGTCGATTGCGCTCAGGAGGGAGTTCAGGTCAGCGCCGGCCTGGGCAAGTTCGGCGGTTGGATTGGATTTATTGTTCATGGGGCAGGTCCGCTAAAGGGTATTGAGTGGGCGGGACTCCTTCCCTGGAAGTGATAAGCAAATGCCGTTCACTGTCCGACGTTGAATGGCGTTCCCAGAGGCAGGACTTGTGCAAAGCCCTACTTCCAGTTATGTGCTCGCCGGGCAACTGTGTTCAGAGCGCCTTACGTTTTGAAATGCGACGTCATTTTTTGCAAACCGCTCCCCAGAGACGCCAACTCAATGGTCGCCCTTGCGCTCTCCTCGCTCGCTGTCGCGGACTGATCGGCGACGTCACGAACACTCAGCACACTGCGATTGATTTCTTCGGCCACGGCACTTTGCTGCTCGACGGCGGCGGATATCTGCAGGCTCATTTCCTGGATCGTGCCGATGGAGTGGTTGATCTGGTCAATCGCCTGCTCGGCTTTCTGAGCCAGTTCGACCGTGTCCAGTGTTCGTTCCCGGCTGGACACCATCAGGCTGGCGGCGGATTGGGTACCCTGCTGCAAAGCAAGGATCAATGTTTCGATTTCCAGGGTGGAGGCTTGCGTGCGCTGTGCCAGTGAACGGACCTCGTCGGCGACCACTGCGAACCCACGACCCTGCTCCCCCGCCCTTGCGGCTTCGATGGCGGCGTTGAGTGCCAGCAAGTTGGTTTGTTCGGCAACCGCTTTAATCACGTCGATGACTTTGCCAATTTGCGCGCTGTCTTGAGTCAGCACGTTCATGGCGCCGCCCAATGCGTCGATGGCCTGGGAGAGCTCGCTGATCTGCGTCGTGGCCTGCTTGACCACGGCGCTGCCATGACGTGCCTGCTCTTCGGCCAGGGTTGCGGCGGCCGACGCGTCGGCGGTGTTGCGCGCCACTTCCTGAACCGTGGAGGCCATCTCATGCATGGCGGTGGCCACCTGGTCCACTTCGACTTTTTGCTGACGAACACCGGCGCTGGTCTGCTCACTCATGGCGGACAGCTTCTCGGCAGAGCTCGAAATCCGGGTCACGCCACCACCGATGCCCTGCACCAGCGTGTTGAGATTTTGCGCCATGTCTTGCACGGCATTCTGAAGGTCGCCCAGCTCATCGCGGCGCGTGGATTTGGCCTGCACGGTGAGGTCGCCTTTGGCGATGCGGCGTGCCAGATCGACCGTCAGCGCAAGCGGCGTGGTGATTTGACGAGAGATGATGACGGAAGCAAGGAGCCCTACCACCAGCGCAAACAGGGTCAGAATCAGCACCTGAATCAATGCATCGTGTTGATCGGCAAGGGCCAGGCGTTGCTGGGTGTCCATCAAGCCGGTCAGGATTTTATCCATGGCCTCGCTTTCTTGATCCACTTGCTGGCGCAGGCTCTGCTTCTGCTCGAACAGAGCAGAGACTTGAACCAGCACGTCGCGGTACTGACGCATCCCGGCATAGGCGTCGTCCAGTTGGCTGGACAGTTCGGCAGGCAGGCTGGTACGGGCTTTGCTGATGTTGCTCAGGAACGAGTCGGTCGTGTCCATGAGCAGCTTTTTGTTGGTGGTGTCTTGAACCGCGATGTAGCGGCGCAGCACGAGACGAAACATCGTCATGCCATTGCGCAAGTCGGCCACCGTGCGCAGCTCGGTGACACGCTCGACCCCGGGTTGCCCCAAGGCGGTGGCGGTGGTGGTTTCAAGCATTCTGGAGAAGGTGTCGACAAACTTGTCGGACAATGCTCCAAGCGGCTTCAGCGCACCGCTGGTGGACTTGTCGGTGTCTACGAGGCGATTGACCTTTTGATCGTAAGACGCGGTACTGGCTTGCAGTTGCGCCAGCGCTTGTTGGCTCTCGGCCCTTTTCATCGTCAGCAGTGCCTGGGCGGTCAGCGCTTGCAGCGCACTGAGCTGTGTGTGATAGGCGTCAAGGGCGCCTTGATCAGCTGACGCTTCGTACTGTTTTTCGGAAAGGCGCATATCTTGCGCTGCATCATTGAGCGTACCGGTCAAGCGCGTAGTGTTCAGGCGATCCACGAGGAGGTTGTTACTGGTGTAACCGACGAACGCCACCGCCAGGACGGCCAGCAGCAGAATGCCAAAGCCGATCCCCAGCTTCCGGGAAACCTTGATGTTGTCTAAAAATCTCGATGCCACTGCCATTTCCAGCCTCAAACGCCATCACGCAATCAATCCGCCCGGCGAAAAATAGTTCGGGCAACCGCAGTTGCCTACAAAGGTAAGGTGTCGTCATCCAGGGCGAGGTTGAGAGCCAGTTCCAAGTGACCCGGCCAGACGAAGCTTATGTGCTGGCCTATTCGCATCGGCAGAGGGTGCGATTAACTTTAGGCAGGGTTGTACATTTATTTTTTCCTGTATAACTTTGGAACCTTTCAGACATCAGGCTCCAAGCGCGTGCAACGCTAGAACCCTGTGCCATTGAGTGATATTTCCCATCAGTGCGCAGGCACTATGATGTTAGGTTGAAATCATGGACTGCCCGCACTCATTCCCCGGATTCGAGTCAGGTGTTGCCAGATCGTCCTGTTGAACTTCGCCGACTCGCCGATACCGAAGCTGCTAGCGCCTCACCAGGGGCCGCGGATCTTCTATCCGGCTGCTCCTGGTCTTTTCGATCTTTACGGGTGTCGAATGACCGCCTTGCACCCCGTCCCCTTTTTCAGGTAATGCACATGGCCGTCAAGGCTCACCTCGGTTTAAAGAATCATGAAGTTTTGGGTCATTTTCTGGACGCGGCTTCCCATCTGACCGGGGCGTCGGGCGCCATCCTGATATTGCGAGACGACGAGCAGTGGCACACGGTGGCGACCTGTGGCAGCGCGCCGGCGGTGCGTGCAGACGCAATCACCGGTGGCTGGTTAAAGATGGTGTTGTCCTACGGCGATGTTGTCGACGTTGGCGAGGCCATGCCCGCCGACGCTGCGCTGCCTGCCGGGCTTGATCGAGTGGTCAACGAGTCGCTGGTCTGCGTTGCCATCCGCGATGGCGACGCAGTGCTGACCGGTGCGGTACTGATGACAATCCCGCGTCCCTATAAACGACTCAGCGCCGCGCACATCTATGGCCTGCAAACCCATGCAGCCGACCTGTACGACTCGCTGAAGATGAACCCCACTCATCCGTCGGGTGGATCAGCGGTGATCGAGCGCCTGCGCTTGCTGGAATCGGTGGTGGTCAACGCCAAGGACGCCATCCTGATTACCGAGGCCGAGCCCATCGATTTGCCGGGGCCGCGCATCGTGTATTGCAACCCGGCGTTCCTGACCACTACCGGGTTCAGCCTCGACGAAGTCATGGGCAAGACGCCGCGGATTCTGCAATGCCCCGAGACCGATCGCAAAACGCTGCAGAAGATAAGAGAAGCGCTGCAACGCTGGGACCCCGTGGAAGTCGAGCTCATCAACACGCGCCGGGACGGCACCCAGTTCTGGGTGCAGCTGAGCATTGTGCCCGTCGCAAACGAGAAAGGCTGGTTCACCCACTGGGTGTCCGTACAACGCGACATCACCGAGCGCAAAGACGCCGAGCGGCACTTTCGACAAGCCCAGCTCGACCGTGAGGAACGTGTCGCGCTTGAGTCGCGGCTGATCGAGCGAGAGCGTATTCAGGACGAGTTGTCCTACGCTGCGTTTCATGACGAACTGACGAGGCTCAAGAACCGGGGCTATTTCATGGCCCGCATCCATTCGGCCTTGAGCAAGGGGGACACGGAACAGCCTGGCGCGGCGACGGTGTTGTACCTGGATCTGGATCGATTCAAGTACGTCAACGACGGCATGGGGCATCATGCGGGCGACACCTTGCTCAAAAGCGTTGCCCAGCGCCTGAGTGAGTGCATCGATCCCACGGCGGTGATAGCGCGCATCGGAGGCGATGAGTTCGCGATACTGCTGACCGACGAAGGCCACCAGGAACAGGCGATCGAGACCGCGAAGCGCGTGACCCACGCCCTCAGCTTGCCGACTGCCATTGATGGGCAACAACTCTTTATCTCCTGCAGCATCGGCATCGCCACGCTGGATGTCCAACACCGGACCGCCGAAGACCTGATCCGTGATGCGGACGTGGCGATGTACGCCGCCAAAAAGAAAGGCCGTGGCAGCTGGGCGGTTTTCGACCTCTCGATGCGCCAGGCCTCCATCGACATGCTGGTGATGCAGAACGCGCTCAAGCATGCGATTGCCCGCGAAGAGTTCTATCTGGTGTACCAACCGATCTATTCCATCACCACTGAAATGATCGTGGGCGTCGAAGCCCTGGTGAGATGGCGCCATTCGACCCTGGGCATTATCGCCCCTGATGTGTTCATCGGCGTGGCCGAGGACATTGGCGTCATTTGCGACCTTGGCCTGTGGGTGATGCGCAACGCCTGTCGCGAAGTCAAAAAATGGGATGAGGCTGCCGGGCCGGACAGTATCAAACTGAACGTGAACGTGTCCGGGGTTGAACTCAACCGTAAGGACTTCGCCCTTCAGGTCGCCAGGATTATGGAAGAGACCGGATTCGATCCCCGCGCCTTGCAGATCGAGATCACCGAGTCCGTGTTCCTGCATGAACCGGAGATGGTGGCGAAGACGCTCGAAGACCTTCGCGCTCAAGGGATTCGCATTGCGCTGGACGATTTCGGTACCGGCTACAGCTCCCTTGGCTACATCGACCGCTACCCCATCGACGCCATCAAGATAGACCGGTCATTTGTCTCGCGCATGATGAAACATGAACGCAGCGTGGCCATCGTCCAAAGTATTCTGTCTCTGGGGAAGGCACTGGACCTGGCCATTGTCGCCGAGGGCGTCGAAACCCTTGGCCAGCTCGACCAGCTCAGGGAGCTGGGCTGCCCCTATGCCCAGGGTTTCCTGCTCAGCACGCCGGTGCTGGCCGAGGATGCTCTGGCGTTGCTTGTGGCAAACAGGCGGTGACAAGGAGAGCGCGTTCATCTCTGACTGAATGCACGCGGTCTGCCTGCGCAGGATCGGCTTCAGCCGGAAAGAGGCCTGCGTGTTCACTATCAACATTTATTGATGCAAGAGGTCATACACATCGAGGCCAAGACCGCCAGCCTGGCGATTGCGTCCTTTACCGACGCTTCACTGCGGCCATTGATCACCACCTCGGCACCCGCCTCGGCCAGACCTTTGGCGATCGCGAAGCCTTTGCCACCGGTCGAAGCGGTGACCAGTGCGCGTTTGCTGTTCAGCTGAATGTTCATTTCCACTCCGTCACATTGGGTTGGGGGCAGGACTGAACTCACCCTATTGGCGCTTTCACGGCGAGCACAGAAGCGATCGTGTTTTTCGTCCAGGGCTGATCATTGCTCCCGGACCGGATGGGCGAAACGGCTCGCCGGAACCATTTCTGCGCACGTTCTCGCCGTTTTTTTCTGATGCGCAATCCCTGTGCAGGCGGGCATGCAGGTGACTTTACCTCTCCCCAGCGCCAGCTTTGAACCGCCTGAAAGCCCCATTTCAGAGCCTTTGGCCAGCATTTACCGTTCGTCACTCCCGGCCAATCTCTTTGAACGACGGGCAGCGCCGGTCGCACTAAAACTGGCGCCTATATCCGTATTGGCACCTCATTCTTCAGGAGAACTCATGAAAGCCATTATTTATAACGGTCCTTACGACGTCAGCGTTCAAAACGTTCCCGATGCAAAAATTGAAAAGGCCACTGATGTCCTGGTCCGCATTACCACGACCAACATCTGCGGCTCTGATTTGCACATGTATGAAGGCCGCACCAGCTTCGAAACGGGCCGGATTCTGGGTCACGAGAACATGGGTGAAGTCATCGAAGTGGGCGCCGCAGTGGATCGCGTGAAAGTGGGCGATATGGTCTGCCTGCCGTTCAACATCGGTTGTGGTTTCTGCGAAAACTGCGAGCGGGGCCTGACCGGTTACTGCTTGACCGTCAACCCGGGCAATGCGGGCGGTGCCTACGGTTTTGCCGAGATGGGCCCCTACGAGGGTGGCCAGGCAGAGCTGCTGCGCGTGCCTTATGGCGACTTCAATTGCCTGGTGCTGCCTGAAGACGCCAGGGAGAAAGAAGACGACTACGTCATGCTGTCGGACATCCTTCCCACCGGCTGGCACGCGACTGAATTGTCGGGCTTGCTGCCGGGTGAAAGCATCGCTATCTATGGCGCAGGCCCGGTCGGACTGATGGCTGCCCACGCCGCGATGATCAAGGGTGCCTCACAAGTCTTTGTGGTCGACAACCATCCAGACCGTCTGGCACTGGCTTCCAAGCTGGGCGCGACGCCGATCAACACGGCACAGACCCAGGCCGTGGAGCAGATTCTGAACCTGACCAACGGCAAAGGCACGGACCGTGGCTGCGAATGCGTGGGTTATCAGTGCTGCGACAAGCATGGCCATGAAGCCAATCACGAGACCATGAACAACCTGGTGGCCTCCACCAAGCCCACCGGCGGTATCGGTGTCGTGGGTGTCTTCGTGCCACAGGATCCCAACGCCGCAAGCGATCTGGCGAAAGAAGGCAAGATGGCCTTCGACTTCGGTTCTTTCTGGTTCAAGGGCCAGCAGATTCGTACCGGCCAGGCCAACGTTAAGGCGTACAACCGTCGTCTGGCCGAGCTGATTCACCATGACCGCGCCAAGCCGTCGCAGATCATTTCCCACAGCTTGAAGCTGTCTGAAGGCCCGGACGCCTACAAGCACTTTGATCAGCGGGACGACGGCTGGACCAAGGTTGTGCTCAAGCCTTCGGCGTAAAGCTCACGACCATCCGTTGAGGCGCAGTGACGCAGGCGCCTCAACGATCCTTCGTAGGTGATCCGAGCCAAAGCGCTCGCTTTGATCCGGATCACCCGCATGAATCATGGGCGATGGAACTGGCTTTAGCTGGCCCACACAGGTCCGCGACGCGCCCTCCTCCACAGATTGACGTGCACTGAAAGAGCAACGCGTCACAACCAGGCTTCAGCAGCTCACTGCCGTCATCCACGCCTTCCTTCCTCCTTTGCTGGATTCCCCGGCTGTGCCTGATTCAGAGGCGGCTGAATACGCCCCTGCGCGGTACGAAAACTGCATTCCCTACGCCATTCGCCAATTAGATGACGCCTGACATGACGCTTGTTCAATTTTTCTCCACAAGATTGACACCCAAAGCGCTCTCCAACTCGCTGATAAGTTTTATTGCTTTAGTCTGTGCACTTTTGGTTCTCGCTACCGCCTGGCAGATTCAGCAATCGGCCAATGAGCGGGTGGACGCTGCGAAAGTTTCTGTCTCGAACATAGTCCTCGCCGCCGAACAATTAGCGCGTGACACGATGCTGCAGGCCGATAACACGTTGCAAGATATAGCCGAGCGCGTGGCGCATGACGGGATCATTGCCGACCAGCAACCTCGCATGACGGCATTGCTAGCCCGACAGGTCGAACGTATTGACGGCATTCAAGGGCTGTTCATTTTCGATGCGAAAGGCAATTGGGTTGCAAACTCTTTTTCTCAGGGTGTACAGACCAAAAACAATAGTGACCGCGCTTACTTCATTTATCACCGGGATAACACCAGCCAGGCTATCCATATTGGTTCTATCGTTGAGAGCAGAACCACCGGCGACCTGATCATCCCCATCAGCCGCCGCATTGAATCTTCTGACGGAACCTTTGCGGGCGTAGCGCTCGCCACTATTCCTGTTGCTTATTTTCAAAGCTTTTTCAATCGGGTAGATATCGATAACGACGGGGTCATCTTTCTCGCCCTCGACAAAGGTGAATTGCTCGCACGGCGCCCGACAGTGGCTGCGCTGATCACAACCAATATTTCAAAGGGAGAGATTTTCGTTCGCTATCTCCCCCACAGTGACAGCGGCACGGCGATTATCAAGTCGGTGGTGGATGGCGTAGAGAGGATATATGCCTATCGTCGTCTATCAGGACTTCCCATCGTTGCCGCGGCAGGGGTCGCCTATCATCAAGTGTTTGCACCGTGGTGGTCCTATGTTTTCCAGTCCGTGGCCGTCGTGGGGGTGATCATTTTAGCGCTGGCGCTGCTGGGCGGGTTGCTGTACCGCCAGATCCAGCAGCTGCTTGTAGCAGAAGTCGAACTTAATGTGGCACAGAACAAACTTGAAATCATTGCAATGACAGACAGTTTGACGTCATTGGCCAACAGACGAAGTTTCGATGTTGCCCTCAAAAAAGAATGGGGGCGCGCGCTCAGAAACGAATCAAGTCTTGCGGTGATCCTGTTGGACATAGACTGGTTTAAACAATATAACGACCATTACGGGCACTTGCTTGGCGATGACTGCCTGGTTGAAGTCGCTGCTCTCATTGCACAAAGTGCCAGCAGGCCATTCGATGTCGCCGCTCGTTACGGTGGCGAGGAATTTGTCATCTTGCTCCCTGAAACGGAACTGGCGGGTGCAATTGTGGTGGCTGAAAAAGTGAGGCTATCGATAGAGCAAGCACAGATTAAACACTCAGCAAGCGCCCTGGGCATCATTACGATCAGCGCCGGGGTCGTCGCGGTATGCCCGACTGACAAAAATAGCCACAGAGACAGCATGGCCGAGGCTGATCGCCTCCTGTACTGCGCAAAGATTAAAGGGCGCAATCGTATAGAAGCCGCTTCCTAAGAACCCCGCCATCCACTACCTGCACGGCACCTATCGGCCAGGAAGCGATGTGCTGAGCGAGGATTTTGGCGCCGAGCCGTTCGGACCGGGCCAGGCGGCTGGACGCGAGCAAGTACTGCATCATTTCTACCGACGGCGTTGGCACGTACGAGACTGAGAGGTGCGCTAAATCCACCCGCCGATCTGTCCCTCCACAACCGGATGAACGGATGACCCTATGTAAGACGGTGTGCACGAGAAGCCTCTCGATAGTATTAGAATGCCATCACTCGTTATCGCTGTGTGACGGATTAGCACCATGCCCAATACTGTCGATTTTCCCACTACACCGTTCATCCGGTGGTTTGTAAAAGACAATGAAGGCCTGGATCGGGGCACTCGTTTGAAGTTACTCGAGGGCCCCTTCACGTCTCGCGCCGCGTTGGTTGCAGCAGGCATAAACACACTGCTGGTCTGCAGCGTGGCGGTCGCGCTTCACCCAACGGTGTTTTTCATCAGCTGGTTGGTCGTCGATATGGTGATTTGGATCATCCGCTGGTTTCTGCTGCAACGATTCGTCGCCAGTGACAAGCCCAGATTCCCCTACGCAACGGACCTTTCTCTGTTCTTCGGTTTGCTCTGGGCTGCGGAAATAGGCATCGGCACCGCAGGATGCATCATCAGCCAGGACGCGGTGCTGCAGGTTCTGGCGTGCACATCGGCGGTCAGCATGACTGGAGCGGCTGCCATGAGAAACCAAGGCGTACCCCGCTATGCATTCATGCAGATCCTGCTCATGGACATACCGATGAAACTGGCGACGTTGTTCCAGCCGGAACCGATCTTGCGGGTGCTGATTCTACAAGCGCCCATGTACCTCATTGGCTTGTGGGTGCTGCTCAATAACCTCAACGCGAATCTGACGAAAGCCTATGTGGCAGAAACGCAAAGCACGCATTCAGCCACTCATGACAAACTGACCGGCGTGCTGAATCGCCTGGGCATCTTGAACATTCTGACGGCCTCACTGAGCGCGAAGGTCAATGAGGACAAGCGGTTTTGCGTACTGTGTCTGGATCTGGACGGGTTCAAAAAAATCAATGATGCCTACGGGCATGCCGCCGGTGACAGTGTATTGGTTTGCTTTTCCGCGATGATCAGCAGGGTGGTGCGCAAGGGTGATGCAGTCGCACGAATTGGCGGCGACGAATTTATCGTGACGATGCCGGACAGCGACAAGGCATCCGCTTCGCTCATTGCCGAGCGCATCATCAAAAACCTCGATGAGTACACGGACAGAAACCCGGATTATAGAGGTCTGGGCGTCAGCATCGGCATCGCCGAGACCCTCCCTCTGGAGCTTTCGAGTGTTGAACAGGTTTTATGCAGAGCAGACATCGCCATGTATAACGCAAAATCTGCGGGCAAAAACTGTTACCGGTTTGGCTGAGTCTTGGATTCGAAGGGATTAGTCAGGTACGCGGGCTGCGCACCAGCAGTGCCGACTGCCTTGCAAGGCCGGTGCAGCGTGGTTCGCCTACTGTCGTCCAAGGACGTTATATATCTGCGAGACCACCTGCATCGTTGCGTCTTCGAGCCGCCCTTCATTACGGCACATCACCCAGCCGTTCTCTGAAACCGCCCGCTCGAACGCCTCGGTGCAAGCAGCGTGTTCTTCCAGCGTATGAATCACCGTACTGCTCAACCCACGCCGGCGTGCTGCTGCCCTCGCCCATGAAGTCTCGGCCGCAGTGACAACCCCGACATGCAGGTCCGGCACCCGCACGTCCTGCTCACTGTTTAACTGCAGAATCTCTGCAAACGGGACCACCCGGCGAAACGCGGCGTCAGACGGGTACCAGCGATCAATCAGGATGATGCTGTCGGCTGGCTGTTGAGTCAGCACATGCCGGGAAATCCAGCCACGGCTCGCCGCGAGGCGCCTACACACCTCCCATTCCAGATCGCGATCGGGCTGTCTGACCAGTCGGTTAACCAGGGCCATTGTTTCAGCCCGCTGGGGATCACGTTTGCTCTCGCACAGCCGGATCACTTTGTTGTTATCGGCCCTCAACGATAGGGTGACGGCCTCCAACAAGGTGGTTTTACCGACACCCTTTGGCCCATCCAGAGAAACAAACAGCGGACGATTCATGGGTCAAACAGCGAGGGCTTCGTCAATGGCCGCGGTCAGGCGTGGATCATCTGCGGTCACATCCGGCGCAAAGCGGCCAATCACCTTGCCGTCCCGCCCGATCAGGAATTTTTCGAAATTCCACAGCACGTCGGTGCCTGCGCCGCTTTCGATGCCATAGCCCTTGAGGCGTTCACGGAACGGTCCGTCGCCGGTGGCAGCAGGCTGCGCGGCGGTCAGTTCGCGGTAGAGCGGGTGCGTGTCGTCGCCGGCGACCGAGATTTTCGAGAACAGCGGGAAGTGCACGTCGTAGGTGGTCGAGCAGAACGACTGGATGTCACTGTCGGTGCCCGGCTCTTGCTCCTTGAAGTTGTTGGCCGGAAAGCCCAGCACTTCAAGTCCGGCGTCCTTCTTACCCTGGTAAAGGCTTTCAAGCCCTTCGTATTGCGGCGTCAGCCCGCATTTGGAGGCCACGTTCACCACCAGCAGCACTTTGCCCTTGTACTGGCCCAGGTTGCCTGGCGTGCCATCGATTTGCTTGAGGGGAATGTCGTACAGAGAATCGGTCATGGGTGGCTCCTGTTGGCGGTTGAATAGTCTTTGGCTAACCATCAGCGGTCGGCCGCAGGGACACCTTAAAGCGTACGGCCGATGATTTCATCCATGATGACCGAGGTGTCACCCTCAAAGCTCCGCAGAAACTTTGATAGCCAATGCGAAAGTCGGAGCGTCTATCGATTACAACTAACTCTTGCCTGAAATGTCTGCCCTATAACTTCCTGAGGCCACTTGGAGTTTCGATACAGGAAACCAAGCGTGCCGCCTCAATGCCATCGCACCTATTAAGTCGAACTGGCCCTGAAAAATTCATGGCATCAAGCAAGTGGCTAATCCTCTCTGGCGCAGGATGGAAGATATCGAGCATCTGCAACGAGCAACCCTTATCTTCAAGCATCGTCGCAGGGTGAACTGGCTGCCCCCATTGAATAAGGCTGGGCGCGCCTCCCTCCAAAGGCAGTCTGCCGTTCTCCAAAATTGTAATTTCCCAGCGCAGCGCACCTCGGCTCATCGACTGCGCCTCCCCGACGACCTCTGCGAATATCGGGCTAAGCGCTTTCAAGGTGTCGGTTTTTGCGACCCAATGAGCCAGCCGGGGAGAAACATCGTCTGGCAGTCCGTCCATGCCAAACCACCGAGGCCGACCCGGAGGCGGGGCCACGGGGTTAACAGCGATCACTTCGAGATAGAAATGCGTACCCAGGCGCAGCAGCTTATTGTGGGTTCCCATAAGCGGATGGCAACCGCCAGGTTGAAGCTCGACACCCAGGCGCTGATTCACGAAGCGGTCCCCCGCTTCCAGCGTAGGCGCCACGATGACCAAATGATCCAGCGAAGTCTGCATAAGGGCTCCAATCGCCGCAGGCGACTGTGTCAAAAAGATAGGTGGGTCGGACCGCTAACCTCACCTCTCAGCGTAGCTGAAGTGTTATGAGGCCTCTCTCGCTGTGCCATCACCTACATTTTTACTCACCGCACGCGCAAGGCCGTTTCTACGAGGACGTGTTATCGCGCAGCCCTCAACGCGAAGCACCCAGCCCCTCGCGCATTTCGGCGATCATGTCCAGCAGGATGATCTTCACCGCCTGTGCCGGTACCGACAGCGGCAGATGCCCGGACAGGCACAGCGCCAGAGGCGCCTCGATCTCAGGTTCGATGATGCGGGTCAGGTGCACGTCCTGATGCTGTTGCATCGCCCGCGCCGCGGACTCGGGCAGCACGGTCGAACCAAAGCGTTCGGCAACGGCGGTCGCGAGGGTCGAGGCCGATTCGACTTCGGCGATCACCTTGGCGCTGAGGTTGAGCTTCATCAGCGCATCGTCCACCAGCCGCCGCATGATGTTGTAGGTCCGCGGCAGCAGCAGGTCGAGGGCTGCCAGTTCGGTCAACGGAATGCTCGGCTGCGCGGCGAACTGCGGATCGGCGCTGACCAGGTATAACTGCTCGCGCAGCAAGGGCGTGAAGCTCAGGCCGTGGATTTCGCGACCGCCGTACAGCACGGCCATGTCCATGCGCCCGTTCATGATCAGCTCACTGAGCGTGGTCCCGAAGTTTTCGTTGAGGTACAGCAGAATCCCCGGATGCTGCTCGCGCACGCGACGCAGTAGCGGCACCGACAGCGCCGAGGCGGCAGTGCCGGGCGCCAGTCCCACCGACACCTGACCTGACAAGGCATGGCCGGTGGCGTTGACATCGCTTTGCGCCTGTTCGCATTGACGCAGGATCAACTGCGCATGCCCGTACAGGACCTTGCCGGCCTCGGTTGGTGTCACGCCGCGCTTGGTGCGGATCAGCAGCTGCTGCTGCACTTCGGTCTCGAGCGTCACCAGTTGTTGGCTGAGCGCCGGTTGGGCGATGTGCAGGACATTGGCCGCCTGGGTCATGCTGCCGATGTCGACAATCTTGACGAAGTACTTCAAACGGCGAAAATTCACGCGGTTACACCCCTGAATAAGATCATGGGCTTGCCAGAGCAAGAGCCGCGCCAGCCGGCGAAGTGCACGCTCTGGCGCAGGTCATCGCCTTTACTTATGGCAGGCGCCGACTCTCCGGCGCATCCAGCGGGTGCGCTGCACGCTCCCCCTTGCCACCAAATTGGTGCAGCTGCGCACCCATGGTGCGTCATAAGGAGGCCTTATCCGTCCAGAACAAAGACGTCTTTCTGCCTGCGCGCCTCAGCTCTTAAATTAGCCTACCGACACCCGAGGAGCGGCCCCATGTCTGCCTGTCATTTGCATCGCAGCACCCACCCATGACCCGCGCCGAAACTCAACCGCTGACGTTTCGCCAGGCGCTGCTGGCCATGCTCGGGGTCTCGCTGGTGCTGATGTTGTCGGCCCTCGACCAGACCGTGATCGGCAACGCGCTGCCCACCATCGTCAGCGAACTGAACGGCTTCGACCTGTACGCCTGGGTGGCGACCGGCTACCTGCTGACCTCGATCGTGACCATTCCGATCTTTGGCCGCCTGGGTGATTACTACGGGCGCAAGCCTTTCGTCATTGCCGCCACGCTGATCTTTATCTTCGCCTCCGTGCTGTGTGCGCTGGCCAACGGGATGGTCGCGCTGGTGGCCGGACGCGCGCTGCAAGGCATCGGCGGCGGCATGCTGGTCGGCACGGCGTTCGCCTGCGTTCCCGAGCTGTTTCCCGACACCCGTCAACGCCTGCGCTGGCAGATCATGCTCAGCGCGCTGTTCAGCGTGGTCAACGCCATCGGACCAGGGCTGGGTGGTTTCATGACCGCGCATTTTGGCTGGCGCTCGGTGTTCTGGCTGAACCTGCCACTGGGGGCGCTGGCGTTGTATTTCGCCTGGCGCCACCTGCCTTGGTACCGGACGGCCGCCACCGGGGCGATTCGCATGGACTGGACCGGGGCGGCACTGATCGCGCTGGGCCTGGGTGCGCTGCAATTGTTCGTCGAATGGCTGGGTCATTCCAGCATGGCGGTGTGCACTGCGCTGGGCTTTATCAGCCTGGCGGCCTTCACGGCGTTATGGTTTCAGGAGCGACGCAGTGCGGCGCCCCTGCTGCCCGGTCCGTTGTTTGCCGATCAGAGCATGCGGGTGCTGTTCATCCTCGCACTGCTGGCAGGCGCGGTGATGTTCACGCTGCTGTTCTATCTGCCGCTGCTTCTACAGGGGGGCTATGGCTATTCACCGCAACAGGCCGGCGTCCTGATTACGCCACTGGCGTTAAGCATTACCTTGGGGGCAATCGTCAACAGCCGAGTGATGACTCGCTTGCGCAATCCCAATCGCCTGCCCCAGGCCGGCTTCGCCACGCTGGGTTGCGCCTGCCTTGGCCTGGCGCTGGTCGGCCCGAGCGCCGGGTTCAACACCCTGCTGGGGTTGATCCTGCTGGCGGGCCTGGGCCTGGGTTTTATCTTTCTCAACCTGTCGGTGTTCACCCAGACCCTGGTGCAGCGTCAGTACCTGGGTATCGCCACCGCCCTGCAGCAATCGCTGCGACTGGTCGGCGGCCTGCTGGGCACGGCGTGTATGGGTGCCCTGGTGAATGTGCTTTATGCCTGGCACCTCGGCCGCTTGCTCACCCAGGCCGGCCAGCCTCAGGCCCTGGCGCTGCTGAGTGATCCGCAAGTGCTGTCCCGGGGTGCCAGTGCGCTGAACCCGGCACTGCTGACGCTCGGACGCACAGCGTTGGTCGAGGCCATGTCCATGGGTTTGGCCACCTGCGCCGTGCTGACCGTCGTGGCGCTGTGGTTGCTAAGGCGGCTGCCCACGGTGCAACTGATGCCCGCTCCAGGTCAGGCGGCAGGCGCCAAGTCATGAAACCGACCCTTTCCTTATCTCCCTGCGCTACAGGAATTTCATCATGAACAGCAGTTCGCAGCCGCTCGGTGCCTCCCCTGCCCCCGCGCTGCTTTTGACCCCCCTGCCCGCCAAGGTCTCGATGATCGGCAGCCGCGCCTTTCTCATCGATGCCCCGGGTGATTTCGATCTGGCCGCGCAACGGCGCATCTGGGCCTTGAGCAACGCGCTGCAGCATGACGACGATATCGAAGAGCTGGTACCGGGCATGACCAATCTGCTGGTGGTGCTCAAGCACACGCCTGCGGCACCGGACCGAATCATCGAACAACTCCACGAGGCCTGGAGCCTGGCGCGGGAGCTCGACCGACCCGGCCGGCTGATCGAGATTCCGACCTGCTACGGGGGCGAGCACGCCATCGACCTGCCAGCCATCTGCGACTTCTCCGGCCTGCCGGCCGCCGAGGTGATCCGTCGTCATCATCAAGCGATCTATACCGTGTTTGCGGTCGCCAGCGCGCCGGGCTTCGGCTATCTGGCGGGCCTCGACCCGGCGATCTACATGCCACGCAAGAAGGTCCCTTCGCTGAACATGCGCAAGGGCATGGTCACCATTGGTGGCATGCAATCGGGGCTTTCGGTACTCGACGGCCCGAATGGCTGGAACGCGCTGGGCAGCGCCGAAATGGCGATGTTCGATCCCTATGCCAGCGTTCCCGCCACCCTCGCACCGGGTGACACCGTGCGCTTTTTGCCTGAAAGGATTGAACTGTGATCGAGATTATCGCCAGCGGGCCCCTCAACAGTGTCCAGGACCTCGGGCGGCGCGGTTATCGCAATATCGGCGTCGCAACCGCCGGCGCCATGGACCCGGTCGCCCTGCGTGTCGGCAACTTGATGCTCGGCAACGACGGCAATTGCGCCGCCATCGAAATCCAGACCTTTCCCTTCAAGGTGCGCTTTAACCGCACCCTGGCAATCGCGCTGACGGGTGCCGACTGCAAGGCGCGCCTGGATGGCCAACCCTTGCTGCCCTGGTGGGCGTGTACGGTGCAGGCCGGTCAGGAGCTGGAGCTCAGTTTCCCCAAGGGTGGCGCCCGTGGCTACCTGTGTGTCAGCGGCGGTATCGACGTGCCGGTGCTGATGGGCTCGCGCAGTACGTCGCTGCGCGGCAATTTCGGCGGCCACGAAGGCCGGACCCTGGCGACCGGCGACACCTTGGCCGTGGTCGACGGGCCTCAGCCAGTGCTGCCCATCTCAGGCTTTGGGGTAACGCCGCCGAACCAGGCTGTGCGGGAACACTTCCCGGTAGATGCCGACGGGACGCTGCTGCTGCGCGCGATTCCGGCGGGTGAATACGCGCTGTTCAAGGCCGATGCCGAGCGCTTCTGGGCGCAGAGCTGGAAGATCTCGGCGCAAAGCAACCGCACCGGCTATCGCCTGTCAGGTCTGGCGATCCAGCCGGAAACCGTGGTCGAGATGCGCTCGTATGGCCTGGTCCCGGGTATCGTCCAGGTACCGCCCGCGGGCGAGCCGATCATTCAGATGAGCGATGCCAACACCGCCGGCGGGTATCCGAAGATCGCCGGGATCATCGAGGCGGACCTGTGGCGGTTGGGGCAGGCACCGATCGGCAGCAGGATTCGTCTGGTCAAGGCGGACACCCGGGATGCAATCGCGGCCGAAGAGGCGCTTGAAGGGTATTTGCAGGCGGTGGGACAGATGCTGCAGGCGCTGGCCTTGCGCTGATCGCAGGCGGGCTTGCCGGCAACAGGGCCTTCGCGGGCCCCATCACTGGCAAGCTAAATCAAATCAAATCACTTCAGACCTGCACAGAACTCGGCGATGCGATCACAGCCTTCGCCGAGCACGTCGAGGCTGGTGGCATAGGACAGGCGAAAGTACGGACTCATGCCATAGGCCGCGCCCTGCACCGTGGTCACGTGATGCTCTTCCATCAAGGCCATGACGAAATCGGTGTCGCTGCCGATCCGGCGTCCGCCGCGCGAGGTCCGCCCGATCAGCTCGGACATGTTCGGAAACAGGTAGAACGCACCCTCAGGCTTGTGGCATTGCAGCCCGGGAATATCCGCCAGCCGCCCGAGGACGAAATCGCGGCGCTGCTGATAGATCGTCGCGCGCTCCTTGAGCAAATCCTGAGGGCCATCGAGCACGGCAATCGCCGCCGCCTGGGTCAGGGTGCAGATCCCCCCGCTGTTCTGGGTGTTGACGTTGCTCATCGCCTTGACCAGATCCGCCGGGCCACCGCAGAAGCCCATGCGCCAACCGGTCATGGCATACGCCTTGGAGACACCGTTGACGGTCAACACACGATCAAACAGGCGCGGCTCGACGTCAGCGATGGTGCAGAACTCGAAATCGTCGTAGATCAGGTGCTCGTACATGTCGTCGGTCATGATCCACACGTGCTCATGGCGCAGCATCACGTCAGCGATTGCGGCCATCTCGGCCCGCGAGCACGCCGAACCCGTCGGATTGCTCGGGTAGTTGAGCAGCAGCCACTTGGTCTTCGGGGTGATGGCCGCTTCGAGGTCTTCGGGACGCAGTTTGAAGTGATTGGCCTGCGTGCAGTTGACCGGCACCGGCACACCGCCGGCAAACTTGACGATGTCGGCGTAGCTGATCCACGCCGGCGTGGGAATCAACACTTCATCGCCCGGGTTGATGGTCGCCAGCATGGCATTGAAAATGATCTGCTTGCCGCCGCCCGCAGTGAGAATCCGGGTGACGTCGTAGTCGAGATTGTTGTCGCGCTTGAATTTGCGCTGAATCGCCGCTCGCAGCGCCGGCGTACCGTCGGTGGGCGGGTATTTGGTGTCGCCGGCACGGGCCGCCGCATACGCGGCTTCGATGGCGTGTTCGGGCGTAGGAAAGTCGGGCTCGCCGGTCGACAAGCCAATGACCTTGATGCCTTGAGCGGCCAGGTCACGGGCTTTCTGGGTCATGGCCACGGACGCGGAAACGGAAACGTTCTTCAAGCGATCAGCGATAGCAGGCATTGTCATCAGTCTTCGTGGTTGCGGGATCGGGGTGGCAAAAGAAGCTTAAAAGCAAACGGCCGCCGGGCTCCAATAGCGCTTTACTGTGGATACATAACGTAAATGGATGGCCCCCATTCCCGGGGCGCGGATAGCAGACGCACAAAGGCCCGGCATGACGGCCGGGCCTCGGTATGACGGGCAAGCGTGGGCACTTATTGCGTGGCCGAGCCGCCCGAGGTCTGCTTGATCAGGGTGAGGGCCTTCTGACCGCTGCGGGCGCAGTTGTCCAGGTCTCCCTTGGCCTTGTAGGCCTTGGCCTCGGCGATCAACGTATTGACCTCGGACGATGGCCCGGTGACGGATGAAGGCTTGGTAATCGCCGCTTGATCAGTGAGTTTCTGCAATTGCAGAGAGCACACGTCCTCAGCGGCCATCACACTGCCTGTCGCCATCAGCGCAGCAACAGCGATCAATCGTTTCATTGCGCATTCTCCGTGGATTCATGGATAAAACCGGCCCGCCGTCGGGTGGTCATTCAAGGGGTTCGAATTTCAGGGCGCTGAGCTTCTGCACTTTCTCTTCACGCACCATCTTGTATTCGGTGTTGGGCCCGATCCACTTGGCCCAGATCTGGTCGATCTCGCCAGCGGTTTCCATGGCCATCAGCGCGTCGTTGACCTTCGCCAGCATGACGGGCTCGTCCAGGCGCATGCCGACGCTCACCGGTTCAAGCGCCATTGGCTCTTTGACGATACCCAGCTCGACACCGCCGGCCCCGGCCTGAGCCACCAGTTTGGCCGCCGACATGGCATTGGTGACCACGCCCAGCACCTTGTTCTGCTGCACCGCAAGGTACGCCGAACCGGTGTCCTGGAACGTCACCGGGGTGGCCTTGGCCATGCGAATCGACTGCTCGGAGGTCGAGCCCTTGGTGGCGCTGATGCGCTTGCCTTCAAAGTACGAACGCGGCTGGTCCGCCAGCGGCTTCTTGACCACGAGCATTTCCTTGGCCACGTAGTAAGGGTCGCTGAACTGGATCTGCTGGGCGCGGGTCTTGGTGTACGCCAGGTTGGCGATGACCACATCGACGCGGCCCATCTTCACTTCCGGCACCCGTGCTTCGCCCGACAGCGGCTTGAGTTCAACCTTCACGCCCAGGTGCTTTGCCAGCGTGGTGCACAAGTCGACGTCCATGCCTTCAAGCACGCGGGTCTGTGGATTGGGCGACGAGAACGGCGGGACATCGGAGTAAACGCCGCAGCTGAGGGTTTGTTTTGCCTGGATATCTGCCCATTGATCGGCGTGAGCCGCCATGGCGATTACCGGGGTGACGATCAGGGCCAGACAGGCCGATTTGATTCGCATGCATCCATCCTCAAAAGTGTGTGGTGTGGGCGGCAGCCTGAGCGCGCGGGTACACCGCGCAAGGGTCGTGGGCGGCTCTGACGGCGCCTCAATGAGAACGTAGATCGCTGATGAAACGTTGAGCGCGAGGGTGCGCGGGCTCGCTGAAAAACACCTGTGGCGTGGCTTTCTCGAGAATCTGTCCGGCGTCCATGAACCAGATGGTGTCGGCCACTTCGCGAGCGAAGTTCATTTCGTGGGTCACGCACATCATGGTCATGCCCTCCTTCGCAAGACCGCGCATCACGCTGAGCACTTCACCGACCATTTCCGGGTCAAGGGCGCTGGTGGGTTCGTCGAACAGCATCACCGGCGGCTCCATGGCCAGCGCCCGGGCGATGGCCACACGCTGCTGCTGACCGCCCGACAACTGCCCGGGGTAGGCAGCGGCCTTGTGCGCCATGCCGACACGGTCCAGCAGCTCCATCGCCTGCTTCTTCGCTGCCGAGCCCTTGATGCCCTTGACCTTGGTCGGCGACAGCACGACGTTGTCGAGCACCGACAAGTGCGGGAACAGATTGAAACTCTGGAACACGAAGCCGATGCGGCTGCGCAGGCGATTGACGTTGGCATCCGTGCCGTGAATGTCATGGCCCTCGAACAGAATCTGTCCGCCCTGAATGGCCTCGAGGCGATTGACGGTGCGGATCAGCGTCGATTTGCCCGAGCCGGAGGGTCCGCAGACCACCACCACTTCACCCTTGGAGATTTCCGCGTTGATGGTGGTCAGGGCACGGTACTCGCCGTACCACTTGTCGATGTTGGAAAACGTGATCATGGGTTTCATGGCGATTACCTGGGCAGATCGGTGGAAACGAGTTCGGGAATGGCCTTGGCGGCCGACGCTCTGCCGTTATCGCCCTTGCGCTTGCGCTCGATGCGATGTTCCACGGCGCTGGCCAGCCGGGTCAGGCTGTAGCAGATGCAGAAGTAGCTGATCGCCAGAATGAAATAGACCTGGAACGGTTTGGTCAGCAGCTGGTTGTTGACCTGATTGGCCGAGAAGGTCAGCTCCTGCAGGTTGATGATGTAGCCCAGCGTGGTTTCCTTGATGATCGACACGAACTGGCTGATCAGGCTCGGCAAGGCGTTATAAAGCGCTTGCGGCAGGATTACATAACTCATCCCCCGCCAGTAGCCCATGCCCAGCGCCCTTGCGGCCTCGTACTGACCACCGGGCAGCGCCTGTATCCCGCCCCGCACGATTTCGCTGAGGTAGGCGCTCTGGTAAATCACCAGCGTGCACAGCATGGTGGTGAAGGCGCTGATGTTATGGCCGATCAGTACCGGCACCAGAAAGTAGGTCCAGAAGATCACCAGCAACAGCGGGATACCGCGCAGCACATACACCCAGACAAACGCCGGGTAGCGCAGTGCGCGGAACGGCGAAATTCGCGCCATGGCCAGCAGAATGCTCAGCGGAAAGGCGATCACCAGCGCCAGCGCTGACAGCACCAGGGTGTTGACCAGCCCGCCCATCGGCCCGCTCGGGTACTGGCCGATCAACAGCAGTTCCCAGTTGCCGCGCAGAATAGTAAAGACATCAAACATGTGGGATTACCTCGCCCGCGCCAGATCGAAACGACGGGCAATCAGCGCCCCGATACCCATCAGCACCAGCGAGACCGCCAGGTAGCCGACCGTGGCAACCAGGTACGACTCGAACGTGCGAAAGGTGTAGTTTTCGACTTCACGGGTGGCGTAGGTCAACTCGACCACGCCAATGGCCATTGCCAGGCTGGTGTTCTTGAACAACAGCACGGTGTGGTTGATCAACGACGGCAGCGAGTTGCGCACGCCTTGGGGCAGGATCACGTAACGCATCGAACGCACATAGCCCATGCCCAGCGCCCGCGAGGCTTCGGTCTGGCCGTCGGGAATCGCCCGCAAGCCGGCGCGCAGGTCCTCGGCAAAATACGCTGCCTGGCACAGACCCAGAGCGATCACCGCAAAGATGAATTCAGTGCTGAAATTGGCCAGCCAGAACTGGGCGCTTTCGGGCAGGAGCGTCGGTACACCGAAGTACCAGAGCATCAGTTGCACCAGGGTCGGGACATTACGGTGGTACGCCACATAAGCGGCAACCAGGTGTTCGGCCAGTTTGTTGTGGGTCAGGCGCACCACCACCAGCAAAAACGCCAGACTCATGGCCAGCAGCCAGGCGAAGAGCATCAACTTGAGGGTCAACAGCGCACCCTGAAGCATCAGTGCGGCATATTCGCCGGTCAGAATCGGCCCCAGATCGAAACCTTTAATCATGGGAGTCACCTATGGAAGTCTGTAGCGGCAGCGTCAATCGAAAGCCGGAGCCCCCAGGGGCGTGACGGATGCATCCGTTCTTGTCCGGCAGCCGCCTCAATTCCCCTGCGGGCGCGTCGTCTGCAGACCTCCGGGAACCTGCAGCGTCGGGGTGATTTCCATGTGGCCGACGTTCATCGACACCGGCGCCGCAATGGCAAAGGCGATGGCGTCGGCAATGTCGGCAGCCACCGGCAATTCGAAGCCTTCGATGTACTTCTTGTGGCTTTCTTCCGGGTTGCCGTGGACGTGGGCAAAGATGTCCGTCGCCACGCGGCCAGGGCAGATTTCAGTCACCCGTACGCGCTTGCCGAACACATCGATGCGCAGGTTGCGCGAGAGCATGCTGACGGCCGCCTTGGTCGCGTGATAGGTCGAGTTGCCGCCAAAGTTGTAGGCGGCCGCGATCGAGCTGATGTTGATCACATGGCCGCGGTCACGGCTGACCATGCCGGGCACCAGCAACCGGGTCAGGTGCAGCACCGCGCGCAGGTTGACGTCGATCAGGGCGTCGATGCCCTCCGCGTCGGCATTGAGAATCGAGCCAGGGCGATCGACCCCGGCGTTGTTCACCAGAATGTCAATGTCCAGCCCGTCGGTCAGCGCCGTAATGCCCGCCAGGTCAGCCACGTCCACTGCGTGGGGAATGCAGCCCGTGCGGGCAGCCAGCGCGGCGAGGTTCTCGGCATTGCGGGCGACCGCGTGCACGGTGATGCCTTCGCGGCAAAGGCGCTCGACCGTGGCGGCACCGATGCCCGAAGAAGCGCCGGTCACCAGTGCGGTCTTGTAGTCTGAAAATGGCATCTCTCATTCCTCATCAAATCGTTCAGCGACCCCGAGTTGCAGGTGTCGGAAATTGGGGCCGGGCCTGTGTCACGACTCTACTGGGCCACGATTGCGGGCGCCAAGACGTAATCCCTGTGTGGCGATAAGCGCGGCTTATGGCCCTGCGCAGCCCAATGAATTCAGGGGATCAAGCGCGAGATCGGGACGATTTCACCACCGCCCTGCTGGATTTCTTCACGGATGTCCCGCGCCAGTTGCACCGCGCCGGCGGTATCGCCGTGCAGCAGAATCGAACAGGCATCCATCTTGATCCGCTCGCCGCTATAGCACGTGACGGTGCCGTCATCGAGAAACTGCCGGACCCGCTCGCGGACCTTGCCCGGCTCTTTGATGACCGAGTCGGGCAGTTTGCGTGGCACCAGCAGGCCGCTTTTGTCGTAGGCGCGGTCGGCCAGAAAGGTGGTCGCCACGCGTAAGCCATGAAGTTCGGCAGCGCCTTCGATGGCGCGGCTGGTGGACGAACTGATAATGATATTCGGATCGAAGGCGGCCACGGCGGCGATCAGCGGCCCGGCCAGATCGGCATCGGCTGCGGCCATGTTGCCCAACGCCCCGTGAAAACTCATGTGGGTCAGCCGATGGCCCGCAACGGCGGCGAAACCGGCCAACGCGCCGAGCTGGTAGATCACGTAAGTGGCCAGTTCGCGCGGCTCGATCTGCATCGGCCGACGACCGAAGCCGAGCAGATCGGGAAAGCCCACATGGGCGCCCAGATCAATGCCGCCGGCCAGCGCCAGACGCACCGTGGTGTCCATGATCAATGGATCGCCCGCATGGAAACCGCAGGCGACGTTGGCCGATGAGATGATCTGCATCAGCGCTTCGTCCTCGCCCATCCGGTAGGCCGCGAAGCCCTCGCCCAGGTCAGCGTTCAAATCGATTTTCATGCCCTGCTCCTTATGCCCTGCTTGTCATGTGTGGACCAGCGACAACAGCGCAGTGCCGTAATCGACCCGTTGCTGTTCTTCGACCATGAAGGCTTTCACGGTACCGGCTGCGGTGGCAGTGACCGGCAGCAAGACGTCGCCGACTTGGATCAAACCGACCACTGCACCCACGGCGATCACGTCGCCGGGCTGCACTTCAGCCTGGTCACGCCCCGGGTGGCAGGACAGAAAGCGTCCGCAGACCGTGGCCATGGCGCCGATCCGTGGCGCAGGTGCAGCGGTTTCGATGGCCTGCGCCGTGTGGGCAGCCCCGCCCGCGGCGCTGTTGAGCGGACGGTTCAGGCGCAGGCTGAAGTCGCCGCTGTGCAACTCGAACTGGGCCAGGTTGGCGCTGCTCATCCATTCTACGATCTGTCGAATCTTGCTGATGTGCATCGCGCTTACTCCGCTTGCCGTCTGGCCTTGAGCCAACGTTCCAGATGATGGATGTCCACCGAACCCGCGCAGAAATCCGGGTCTTGAAGGATGTCGCGATGGAGCGCGACATTACTGCTGATGCCTTCGATGCGCAGTTGCGAGAGCGCCGTGCGCATACGCGCCAGCGCTTCCTCGCGGGTGGCGCCGTGGGTGATGACCTTGGCAATCATGGAGTCGTAGTAAGGCGGCACCTGATCGCCGGCGGTCACGTGGGAATCGACGCGCACGCCGATGCCGCCGGGGACTTCCCAACGGGTCACGCGCCCGGGCGTGGGGATGAACGTCTGCGGGTCCTCGGCGTTGATGCGGCACTCCAGCGCATGGCCCTGGGTGCGAATGTCGCGCTGTTCGAAAGTCAGCGGCTCACCCATCGCCATGCGCAGTTGCTGTTGAACGATGTCGATACACGTGGTCAGTTCGGTCACCGGGTGCTCCACCTGCAAGCGGGTATTCATCTCGATGAAATAGAACTCGTCGTCTTCGAACAGAAACTCGAAGGTGCCGACGCCGCGGTAGCCGATCTGTTGGCAGGCCCGCACACAACGCTCGCCGACGGCCGCCAGCAGTGCGGCATCAATACCCGGCGCTGGCGCCTCCTCGAGCACCTTCTGATGACGGCGCTGTTGCGAGCAATCACGGCTGCCCAGCCACACGCCCCGGCCGTGGTTATCGCACAGCACCTGGATTTCGACATGGCGCGGATGACCGAGGAATTTCTCGATATACAGCTCCGGATTGCCGAAGGCCCGTCGGGCTTCTTCACGGGTGACGCTGACGGCAGGCAGCAGGTCTTCACTGCGCTCGACCATGCGCATGCCGCGCCCGCCGCCACCGCCTGCGGCCTTGACGATCACCGGATAACCGATTTCATCGCCGATGCGCTGAATCAGCAACGGGTCGTCTGGCAACGCGCCTTCAGGCCCCGGCACGCAGGGCACGCCGGCTTTGCGCATGGCACGCTTGGCCGCGACCTTGTCGCCCATTTCCCGAATGCACGCGGCGGTCGGCCCGATAAAGGTCATCCCGGCGGCTTCGACACGCTCACTGAAGTCTGCGTTCTCGGACAGGAAGCCATAACCAGGATGAATGGCCTGCGCGCCGGAGGCCTGTGCCGCATAGATGATCGCTTGCTGATTCAGGTAGCTCTGCCCGGGTGCGGCCGGACCGATGCATAAAGCTTCGTCGGCATACTGCAGATAAGACGCCTGGGCATCGGCCTGGGAATAGACCATGACGGTTTTCACGCCCAGGCCGTGGCACGCGCGCTGAATGCGCAGGGCAATTTCACCGCGGTTGGCGATCAGTACTTTGTCGAACATGGGGAAACCTGCCTGGGGCTAAATGAGGTCGAACAGGGGCTGACCGGATTCCACTTCGGCGCCGCCCGCTGCCAGGATCGCGTTGACCTGCCCGGCGCGGGGGGCCGTGACCTGGTGAAACATCTTCATCGCCTCGACGATGCACAGGGTCTGCCCTGCGGTCACGGCATCACCGATTGCCACGAAGGGCGGCTCATCCGGCGAGGGCGTCAGGTGCAGGACGCCGTACAGCGGCGAGCACACTTGGCGGCGGGTCGGCTCTGGCTGGCTCGCCTCTGAGTGGGACTGGCTGGGACCTGGCTGGTTTGGACCTGGCGGGGGTTTTACCGGAGCCGCGGCCGGCTCAACGATGGCCTGAGCAGCGGTCGTTTCGGCGGGCAGCGTTGCGGCGGGCACACCGCCATGGCGGCTCAGCGTGACCGTGGTGCCGCCCTCGCTAAGTGTGAGTGCGCTCAGGTCGGACTCGGCCAGCAGGTCGATCAGGTGTTTGATGCGCTGTTGATCCATCTCTTGTTTCTGCCTCTTGCTCGCTCGTCTGAGCGGTCATGACTCGGGTCTGCCGCCAATGTACCGAGGCTGCCGGGCGGCGCGCCAAGAGCCTTTATAACTGGAGCGATAAGCCCGACTTATGACCGCTTTTGCACCCGCCACCACGGCGTTGCACTTATTAAATGCATAACGCCCATCCATAAGTGTTTGTTATCCAGCCAGAGCGAAGTTGTCTTAACCCGCCGATGGAACTATTGCGTAGTTTTGCGCTGTGCCGAGAACAGCGAGACGTGACACAGATCACGCAGAGGAAACGCTGCCTGCAACGGCAGGCGATCAATAACAGGCGCTGACTCAGCGCGGCATCCGTTATTCCTGCGCACTCGCACTACTGCGCACGCTTAACACTGCGCACTTTCGACACTGCCCAAGCACACGGTATTCCACACTTCATGCAACGGCATTAGGTATGCATCATGACCTTGATCAAATACTCAACGGGGATTCTGGGCTTGTTGGCCATTCAGAACGGTATGGCAGCAGGTTTAATCGAGGACAGTCACGCGACGTTATTGGCTCGTAACTTCTACAGTAACGCCGATAACCGCGATGGCGCCGCAGCGCCCAATTACACCCAGGAATGGGGCCAGGGCTTTATTCTGAACTTCGCCTCCGGTTTCACACAGGGCCCCGTCGGTTTTGGCGTCGACGCCGTGGGCATGCTCGGGATCAAGCTGGACTCGGGCAAGGGCGTGCACTACAACCCCACCGGCAGCGCTCGTCAGGGCAACATCTTCCCTACCGATAGCGACGGCCGTGCCGTTGACGATTTCAGCAGCGTCGGCATGACCCTCAAGGCCCTGGTGTCGAAAACCGAGTTCCGTTACGGCACCCTGCAACCAAAATTGCCGATCCTGATCGCCAGTGACCGCCTGGTCTGGCAGACCTTTCAGGGCGCCCAGGTAGAGTCGCGCGAGATCGATAACCTGACCCTCACCGCAGGCCGTATCGACAAGGTCAAAGAGCGCGGTTCAACCGATGAAGAAGGTCTTTCGATCGCGGGCTCCAATGCAAAACTTGACCCGGTCAACCCGGGACTTAATACAACGCGCAGCACCTATTCCCATGAGTTCTGGTACGGCGGGGGTTCATACAAGGCCACCCCTGATCTGACCCTGCAATACTATTACGCCAACTTGACCAACTTTTACAAACAGCACTTTCTGGGTGCCTTATATGGTCTGCAGTTGGGGCCGGGACGTTTAACGTCGGATATTCGTCATTGGGACAACAGTTCCGATGGCCGTAACGGCAACGACCCTGACTACTTCAGTACCGGCTATTACGGCAACGGCGTGACCCGCGGCAAAGTCGACAGCCGTTTGACCAGCGGGTTGTTCACTTACACCCTGGGCGCCCACGCTGTCTCAGCCGGTTACCAACAGGTCAACGGCAGCAGCGATGCGGTCTGGCTTAACGAAGGCGCGGGCACGACCAGCTACTTCATGACGGAAACCATGTCCGGTAAATTCCAGCGCGCGGGCGAGCGCGCCTGGCAGCTGCGCTACGCCTATGACTTCGCCGGAATGGGCTTCCCGGGCTGGTCGCTGAAGACGGTCTATACCAATGGCGATCACATCAAGACCGCCGCCGCCGACGGTAAAGAATGGACCCGAGATACGACGCTGGCCTACGTGGTGCAATCCGGGCCTGCCAAAGGCCTGAGCACGGCCGTCCGCCAAGGTGTGTTCCGCACCGACATGCAGCGAGACACCGACGAGTACCGGGTCATCATCGACTACCCGATCTCGTTGTTTTAAGACGACGGCGCGCACTTCCGTGGTGCGCAGTGTCAACCTCACGTCATCAGGATCAGGCGACAGCGCAAGCTGTCGCCTTTTTTGCGTTCACGTTAATAGCCGGGCTGCCCACTCTAAACGCGCAGGTTTCGCAGTTCCAGGCGGCTCATCCAGGCCAATCCGGCCGGCTAGTCTACGTCCGGCTTCGCGCTCTTTTTCGCGGCAGCACGCGCCCTGAAGGCGCTGACTTTAGCGATCGTCCCGCACGCCCTGCCCTCCGCGCCGCCCTTGGTCATCCCGCACCAGCGCTTGCTGCCGTTGCGAGTGTGGTCGTAGAAAGCCCAACGGCAATCGCCACACGTCTTAAGTCGCGACCAGGTACCTGATGAGGTTGCATTGGCCACCGCCGCAAGCATGTAGGCGATGCAGCTGGCGTCGGCGGGCGTCACCGCTAGCTGGGGGGCGCCCTGCACAGACTTGACCTGCACTGACAGCGCAACGCGTGAGAACCAGGCGTTCAGCTGAGCATGGTTGTCATCGAGGCCCTCGCACGACTTGCGTAAATCCGAGCGCAACGCCAATAGCTTTTCCAGGGTATCGCTGTCGGCCCGAGGGTGAAGCGAGAGTTCCTCGCGCCATCTTGCAGCGTCACGTACGAGCAACGGCAGGTCATCCGTCTCGGTGCGCGTCTGGTTTGGAATACACCAGGTGTTGATGAAGCGCCGAACGCATTCGAGATCGCCCGGTGCGGCTTGATTCTGAGTCTGCATCGCCCTCTCCTGTTGCAAACGCCGCCGATGTAAGTAACCATCAAATTAACATTGATGGTTACTGGATCTCAACATGATCATGGAAAAGCAGCCCGAACGACCTTCCTGGCCCCGCGATATCCGAAGATTGCTGTGGATGCAGGGGGTGATGAACGCCTCGCATTTCATGACGATTCCGCTGCTGGCGCTGTACATGTCAACCCACCTCCATTTTGGTGCAGCCGCCCTTGCGTCGGTGATGTCCGCCAATTTGCTCTGCGCACAAGCGTTGCCACTCGCTGCAGGCGCGATCGCTGATCGGTTCGGCTCGCACAGGGTCATTCCCCTGGGCCTGCTGCTAAGGGGCTTGGGGTTTCTCGGGTTCAGCTGTTTCGATGGGGTGAGCGCCTGGATAGGCTTCGCGGTGCTCGCAGGGTCCGGTGTCGCGTTTTACGAGGGCGGCGTTTATGGCCTGTTTGGCCGGCAACCCAAGGACTGTCATTCAGCTCTCTTCGCTTCCAACAACCAGATGCTGAACGCCGGAGCAGCGGTTGGGCCCATTATCGGCGGTCTTGCGGGACAGGCTGACATCCGCATGGCTTTCGGCGTCAGCGCCGTGCTGTTTATAGGCCTCAGCGCTGTCGCCTATCGGTCGAAGTTCGGCTCGTCCGTGAGGTTTAAAAGTCAGCCCGTGATGAGCAGCCTGAAGCTGGCCGCCACACATGCCGGGTTGTGGCGGTTGATCGTGGTTTCGTTGCCATGGTTTTTCCTGTTTCCCCAGCTTTACGTCACATTCCCGATGTACGCGGGGCAATTGGCAGGCCCTCATGCCGCTTCCTCGATTTACGTGGTGAACGGCGTGGTCGGGCTGGCCTTCCTCATCCTGGCGAAACGCTGGATGACGAAAGTAAATCCTGCGTCACTGGCCACCTGGGCGTATCTGGGCGCGGGTGTGACGTTCGCCAGTCTCGCTGTGCTGCGTGGTATCGAGTGGTTTCTGCTGTTCATCGTGGCCTACACCGTCGTCGAAACCATCCTGCTGCCCACGCTGGAAGGCATGACCGCATCACTGGCAGCGGATGGTAGTCAGGGAACGTTTTTCGGCCTGATGAGTGCGGCAGGGGCGCTTAGCGGCACCGCCGGCTATTACGCGGGAAGCTGGCTTATCGTGAATCGAACCCCTGTCGAGACCTGGTCAACCTTGGGAAGCGTAGGGATTTTGGGCTTCGTCGCCTCCTTGCTGTTACTTCGCCGGCCGGATCCCAGGATGGCTGCTGGCTAACCTGAAAGCGCGCCTACGCAGGCCACGCTCCCGATCACACGCAAATACCGTTCGGCATCCAGCGATGATTCTTCGATCAACGGTGCGAACCTATGTGCAATGATGGCAGTCTGACACTGCATATTACTTTTATGGCCCAGAGAGGCCTGCCATGACTGACCTGCACCGCCGCAATGCCTGTCGCCTCCCCGTACTGTTAACGATCGCACTGTCCACCGTGATTGGCCTGTCCATCCTGTGGGAATTCAAGCTCGAAGCCTGGGTCATGCACTGGCTCGGCCTGCCGTATGACGCTGACTTCGAAGACGCCGAAAGGTGGCGTTTCGTCCTGACCGTCACGGGGTTTTCGCTGATTTCGTTGATCATCCCGACGCTCCTGCTCAAGCGCCTGATCGCCAACACCCAGTCAAGCTACCGCCGGCTGAAAGAAGCCCAGCTACAGACCGAAACCCTGGCCACCTATGATTCGCTCAGTGGCTTGATCAACCGGCGCATCTTCATGGAGATGGTTCGAAATCAGCTCGGTTTGAGGCGGCCTGCGACGGTCATGCTCATTGATCTGGACCACTTCAAGGCGGTCAATGATCAGCACGGCCACGCCGCCGGTGACACCGTGCTGGTGGAGATAGCACGCAGGCTCGAAGCGATAGCGGACGATAACGGCGGCGTTGCGGTGCGCCTGGGCGGTGATGAGTTCTGCCTGCTGTTTCTCAATTTCAAGCACCAGACCGAGCTGTGCCAGATCGCCGAGGCGGCAGTGTTTCAGCTCGGCGCGCCCTTGTCCGGCGTCGCCGAGCCTTCGGCGTTGGGCGCTACCATTGGCATTTCACGCTCGTGGACAGACGCCCAGGATGCCTCGGCATTGCTGCACTGCGCCGACACGGCAATGTACCGGGGCAAGAAAGACGGGCGTTCGACCTACAACTTTTATGACAGCGAATACGAAAAGCAGCACCGGGCCCAGGCCGACCTTGAACTGGCACTGAGACGGGCGGTGGATGCAGACGAAATCGTGCCCTACTTTCAGCCGATCGTCGCGCTCCCTTCTCAGGCGGTGGTGGGTTTTGAGGTCCTCGCGCGCTGGCTCAAGGCCGACGGCAGCACCGGAGCACCGGCCGACTTCATTCCGGTGCTTGAGCGCCTGGGATTGATCCCGGCCATGACCCGCTCGCTGATCAAGCAAGCCTGTCGCGCCGCCAATCGCTGGGACGATCACTTGCGCTTATCCATGAACGTCAGTGCCGGCATGGTGACCGACGCGCTGTTTCCCGATCAGTTGCTGGAGCAACTGCGGCAAGAGCGATTTGCGTTTCATCGCTTCGAAGTCGAAATCACCGAAGAGGCCCTGGTCGGCAATCTGGACGTGGCGCGGCAGAACCTGAGCAAGTTGCACGAGCACGGCATTACGGTGGCGCTGGATGACTTCGGCATCGGTTATTCAAGCCTGTATCACCTGACCCGCCTGTCCATCGACAAGATCAAAATAGACCGGTCGTTCTTTGAACCGGGGCAAACCGATCACCTGCCCATGGTCGAAGCGATTCTGGGCATGGCGCGCAGCCTGAAAATGCAAGTCACGGCTGAAGGCGTCGAGGAATTTCACCTGCCCCATCTACCGTCCTGGCTGGCCAACAGCGGATGCAATTACGCCCAGGGCTACCTGTATGGCCGTCCGAAGCCGGCGTCGAGTCTGTTTTGTTACATCCAGCCGGCTTTCGCGCAGCAGGCGGGCTGAGGATTGGTGGGCATTTGCGCTGACGACATCATCTGGTGGCCGGGCTGACGGGTCATCGCGGGGCAGTCATCACGGGGCAGTCATCTCGCAGGTCACCCTCGCGGTTTAAATTGCACTGAACGCTGAAGCCGGCACTGACTCCAAATCTTGCCACGGCGCTCACGGCCAACGTGCCGCGTCGGTGAGCATTCGAATCAACTGCCAGATCAAGGAATTCCCATGACCGATCCACGTAACGTCGCCCACGACAAAAAAGTGCAGCAAGAGAAGAAGCACCACGGTGAAGAAGTCGCACCGGATGCCGTGCACGCGCCGCAGCCAGGCATGAAGCCCGCGCTCAAGCACGACGATGATGCGACCGAGCAAGACGAAAAGGCGTGAATCAGGCACTGACCTGAGTTGACGATAGCCGTTTGGCGGCGCTGACTGACGTCAGCAGCCGCTCTGTATACAGCCACGCTCTGCCGCAGAACAGCACGCCCACACGCGGGGGCGCGACTGAAGTCCTACTCAGTGTTTACCCCAGGCATTCACGTCAATTTACGGCACGTCAGACTTCCGCATGCAGGCCCGCCCAACTGCTCGCCCGTTTCCAGGCTGAACACCGAGAAGTGCAGCGGACAGGTGATGGTCCGTCGGTTGTGATTGACGGTGCCATGCTCCAGCCAGCCCTCGCGGTGTGGGCACAGACTGGGCACTTCGTACTGGTCCTGTCCGGCCTGAATGACGAAGGTCGCCGGCCTGAGTGCAACGTCCCCTTCCTCAAGCATGTGCGACGCCCTCGCCGACCTTGCTCGCCTGCGCCTTGTACACCGCCTGATCGAACGCGTTGTTGGTGATCCACCGCCCCATGCAGATGCCCTGCCAGGCGTTGGCGTGATTCAACTGCTTGTCGTTGTCCATCGCCTTGAGCAGCCGCTGACCTTCCAGCGCGTGGAAGACGTCGATGTGCACATGCTCGCTGTAATAGGTGTGGGCTTTGATCCCGAGCCTGTCGCACAGGGTCGTGTAGCAACCGAAGAAGAACGGCACCACCGTCTCGAAGTAGGTGATCACGCCGGCGAAATACGACGGATCATGGGCGCGCATGGTCAACCAGCAGAACATGTTGGGAAACGAGCAGCCTGCCTCGGCGTTCGCCTGAATATTGCTTTCCAGGTCCGTCGGCATGTCCAGCTCATCCAGCAGCACCTTGTAGAGCGTGGTGTGCGACCGCCTGATGTTCCCCGAACCGAACTCGTCGATCATCATTCGCAGCATGGGCATCTGGGCTTCAAGGCTCAGACGCGGCATGAGGTGATAAAACACCTGGGCTTCGGTGAGGCCGTCGAGGGCGAACTCCTGAACGAGGATCTTGAATTCGTCCAGGGTCATGTGTTCGGCCACGTAGCGCGCCGTCTCAGGCTCTTCTGCCTTGTCCTGTTCAACCAGCGCCGCGAGCATGGCGCGCAATTCGCTCAGGTTGGCCGGCTGATGCTCGGTCATGCTCTCGCGGATCGCAGTATCCAGCCATTGCTGCTCGAAGTGCAGCAGCTCAGCGGGAATCGGCTGAAGCTGTTCGATGAGCGCCCGGTTGGCGCGAAACAATGATTTCTGAGAAGCGATCATCTGGCGTGCTCCCAATTGACGTGCGCCAGGATGGCGTGCTCGTGAACGGCGTGCACGTGAGCGTCCTGCTGTTGAGTCGTGAGGCCCGAGCGCAGCACGCCACGGGCGGTAAGCTCGCGCTTCACGTGTGCGTACCAGTCATCCTCCCCGAGGCTAAATTGTTCATTGAGGCGAGCGACGATGGCCGCGACCTCAGGCTGCTGCGCGAGGCAGGCCACTCGGCACAGGGCGGGTTCCAGGTTGGCCAGGGAGACGACGTTGCCATCGCTGACCAGCGCGCCGGCCAGTTCACGTTCCCAGCCAATGAAGTAATCCACGCCCTCTTCCCGAATCCGGTCGATCTGCGCCTGCGTCCGTTGTTCACTGGGCGAATCCTTGAGCCCGGTCACACGCTCCAGCCGAGCGATTTTCAACAACGTGTCGAAGCTCTTTTCGTTACCCGACAGCGCCGATTCGTTGTAGACCAACAGGTCCAGCGGCGTGCGGCTGTGAATGGCCTGGTAGTGCGCCAGAATGTGCTCCTGACCGGTGCCGGGCGCAAAGGGTGATGTCACGATGATTTCCCTGGCGCCAATCTCGCGCGCCATTTCGGCCCGTTCAATCACCTCCTCAGTCGTGGGAAGCTCTATGCCGGCCACCACGCGGTGCGCGTCGCCGGCAAACTCCAGGGTGTAGGTGAGCATGTCTGTCCACTGCGCAGCCGACAGGTTCCAGCCTTCCCCTGAGGTCAGACACGGGATAAACCCGTCAACCAGCGGCCCGCAGGCCCGAATGAGCTGCTTCACGCTTTGCCGGCAGACCTTGGCATCTACGTCGAGCGGCGTCACCAGAGGGACCAGCACTTGGTGTCTAGACATGCTGGTAATCCTCGTCGGTTATGACCAACTCGAGGGATGCGCGATACAGCCGCTGCAGACCCTCCGGAAACCCATTGGCAGAGTTCGCCTCATCGAAGGCAATCAAGTGCGGTTTCAGCGCCGCGCAGTCCAGGTAATCGGGGTCATGGGTGTAGAACAGGCAATTGGCCTCAAGCACCTGCGCCGCTTGCAGGCGCTTTTCTGCGGACAGCCCGGACAACGACGCACTGTTGGCCGCCCGGTTCAGCGCCGCGTTGCTGTACCCCGCGCGCAGGATGTTCATGTCCGAGTGCAGCACATCCATGAACGGGTAATAGACGTCCTGAAGCGTGCGGGCTTTCTTCCAGATAATCGCGTCGCACACGCCAATCTGGCTGAAGCTCATGCGCACCTCGCTGTGATAGCGCTGGGTGAAGAACGCCAGCGACCTGTCCCGGATGGCCTGATTTTGATGGTGCATGCCCATGAACACCGTCGCGTCGATCATCGGCGTTTCTTTAAGCATCGTAAGCCTCCAGCGCCTGGCGGATGACGTGCAGGGCACTTTCGAAAGCGTCAGGGTCACGGGCCAGAGCCAGGCGCACAAAAGAGCGGCCCTGTTCCGGATGGCTCCAGAAGAAATAGCGACCGGGCAATACGTAGGCTTGATGGGTCAGCAGGTAGGCTTGCAGGTCATCGCCCGAGAGGTCGTCGCGCTGGATTTCAAACCACGCGACGCTGGTCTCGATGGCCGGCTCGACGTAACGCAGCATCGTGCCCTCAAGGTATTCGCGTGCCACCCTGCGGTTGGTCTGCAGCACGTCGCGAACGGAGGCAAAGCCATCAGCTTCGCTGTCGTTGATGTATTCGGTGACGACCTGAAGAATGAATGGCGAGACGTTGAGCAGCACGCTGGTGACGATGCTGTAGATCTCGGGATTCAACCGGCGGCTGCTCATGAGTGCGGCGCACTTGGTGTCCTGCAGTGGCCAGGTTTTGCCCGTGTCTTCCATCACCAGGTAGTCGGTGCCGATCTCATCGAGAATGGCGTAGGCATCGACACGCTGACCGCCGGCCACTTTCAGAAAGGAGGCGAAGCAGAAGTCCAGAATCAGAATCTTGTCGTGATCGCGGCAGTATTTCGCGACTTCGATGAACGTCTCCGGGCCCTCGGCAAACATGGAAGTGCCGGTCGGGTTGTTCGGGTCCACCAGAAAAATCGCGTCCACCGCCGATGCGGTTTTCTCCAGCAGCCGGTAGACCTGCGTCGGGTCGGCCAGAATGGCTTCCGGCAGCGGCGTCATCGGCACTTCCATGTGCTTGAGCAAGTCGTGCAGGTTGTCGAAGCAGGGCTCGATCAGCGCCACGCTCATGTCGTGCTTGCGCAGGAAAGTGGCGGTGATGTGCATCGCCACCGAGGCGGCGTACGCCAGGTAGATTTCATCGCTGCGCTGCAGCGCATGGTGCTGACCGTGAAACTGATAAAACGCCTTGATGAACGCTTGCTCGCTCTCGTATTGGGTCAGCGTCTGCGCGCGCTGCCACAACTGGGGCAGCTTTCGGACGATTTCGGCCTGGGTGCGGCTCTGATTCTGGTGGGTGTGGGCGTCGGCGAGGTTGTGCCGGGTCTTGAGGGCAGAAATTTCATGTTGAGTGATGTCTTCCAGGACACGAGCTTCATGCGTACTGACGGGCTGGGCAGAGAACGTCATGAGGGATCCCTCTCATTGTGGGTTGTTATCGAGGCTGCCCCACCATCATTCTGTTTTCCTTTTCGCCCCGAAACTGTACCTAGGTACAGGACGCGCGCCTCGCGCTGACGTGCCCGATGCGCCTGTGCAAACGGCGCAGCGGGCGCCCAATCAGGCGATGCCCAGCCGCGCCGCCGCGAAGACCGCTTGCTTGGCAGTGTCGACCTCGAGCTTGCGCACGATGTTGGCCATGTGGAACTTGACCGTGCGCACGCGGATGTCACAGATACAGGCGATCTCGCTGTGGGACTTGCCGAGTGACACCCAGCTCAGGATCGTGTGCTCGCGGACCGTGAGGGGCGGATCGGCAGTGTTCTGGGCCATTGAGACCGGGTTCATGCCGCTGTGAAACGCCACCAACGCCAGTTGCAGCGTCCCTTTGATGTGCTGGATCTGGTGATGAAAGTGCGGGCTCTGCTCACGGTTGACCAGGCTCAACAGGCCCATGCGCTGTTGCGGGTCGTGGACGACAAAGGTGTAGCCGTCCTGCATCGAGAACTCCCGGGTGAGCTGCTCGAACGCGCCCTGCCCCTGCACGGGCTTGCGCCGGTAGGCTTCGTTCCAGTGAAACGGCGCGACGCTTTGCACGCCGTGGGAGATGATCGGATCAACCCTGTGCAGCGCCTCGCTGCAGTATTTGTGCTGCCAGGCGATGGGGAAACTCGACAGGAAGTTCGACAGGCCAAACGTACGTTTGTCGATTGTGGCGTAGGTGAACGGGCAGTCTATTTCGCAAGGCAAATGCTCGATCAGGGTGGCCAGGTTAGGGTCCTGGCCCGGCCTGACAAAAAGCGGCGTTGAAATGCATGATCACGTCTTCTTTTTATGGGCATCAGGCGGATGGGGTCAGGCTTGCTGGCGTGATTTTGCCAGCCCGCGCTTGACGGCCGGTCGCTGCTCGATCTTTTGCAACCAGGTGCGCACCGCCTTGAACCCCGTTATGTCCAGGTCCAGTTCTTCGTACGTGCGCAGCCAGGTGAACAGCGCGATGTCGGCGATGGTGTAGCGGTCGCCGGCGATGTACCCGCGATCGGCAAGTTGGCTGCTCACCACACCGTAAAGCCGCAGCGACTCTTGACGGTAGCGATCCAGCGCCTGCGCGTTGGCGGTTTGGCTGGCATGGCGGAACCACCACAGCTGTCCGAGCATCGGCCCCACGCTTGCGATCTGGAAACTCAGCCATTGCTGGACCCGCAACCGCTCTGCCTGCCTCTCGCCGCCGAGTGAAGGATGCTGATCGGCCAGGTAGGTGAGAATCACCCCCGATTCAAACAGTGTCACGTCATTGGCGCGATCCACCAGGACCGGAATTTTTCCGTTGGGGTTGAGGGCAACGAAAACAGGGGCTTTCTGCTCGCCCTTGTTCAGGTCGACGTGGGTCAGGGTGTAATCGAGGCCGAGTTCTTCGAGGGCGATGGGGATTTTCTGGCCGTTTGGGGTATCGGCCGTGTAGAGGTGCAGCGAGGCAGTATTCATCGAAGGTTCCGTCCTTGTGGTTGCATTTGCAATGAGTCTGCATTATTCCTTTAGCAACCCGCAAGACAGTCATAGGAGTTTCATCTTCATGGATAGCCTTCGTTTACAGCGCACCGCCAAGACCGGCTCGGCGGCCCAGGCGTGCATCGAGTGCATTGATCAGAGCCACCTGACAGGCGTGGTCACTCAGCGTTCTCCCCTCTTCACCGTTGTCGATCTGATCAAACGCCTGGAGAGCGATCAGCGCACCCGCGGGCAATTCTGGAAGATCAACGACGGTGCGCCCGAGCTTGCCACCGGCACTGCGATCAGTGCATGGCCGCTGTGGTTCAGCGAGCCGGCGCGCAACGATGAGCGGCCGCTGTTCTACATGACCCAGTCAGCGACGTCCGCGCACCTGTCGATGCTCACGTCCCAGACCGGACAACGGGGCATCATCCTCAACGACATCGAATCGTCGCCCTCGCGATGGGCAAAGGGCGCTCACCCATGGTTGCCGCTGTGGCTGGCGTCCAACCGGCACTGCATCCCTTTCGACCCCGCCACGGGTGATGAGGCCCGGGCAATTCTCGCCGGCGCGCTCGATGAACTCTATGTGCAAGGGGCGCCCGGCTTCTGTTACATGACGCTGCACGATGAAACCGGCGATGGGGTGGTGTGTGATCGTACCCAGGCGTTTCTCGGGATGTACCGCGTGAACCCGCCAACCCCGCACGCGCAGCAGGTCCGGTTGCTGGGCGCGGGACTCATGCTGCGGGAGGTGCAAGCCGCCGCGCAGATGCTGCACGATGACTGGGGCATCACCGCCGAGGTGTGGAGCTGCCCCAGTTACACCAAACTGGCGCGGGAGGCGGAGCGCGAGTCCCGACGCAAACGCCTTCTGCGCGGCGAGGCACCGAGGACCAGTCATCTGCAGGACTGCCTCGGCGACTCGAAAACCCCGGTGGTTGCAGTGACCGGGTACGCAGAGTTCGTCGCGGCACAACTGGCGGCCCATGTCCGTGGGCCGTTCACTGCGCTGGGCGCCGACAGCCTGGAACCCCGTCAACGCCTGGACCGGCACTGGATCGCGATCACGGCCCTGCGCGAACTGGCGAATATCGAGCAGATCAGCACCTTGCTGGTCAGCAATGCGCTGAACCGTTACCGGCTGGTCTGAGAGGGTTTGCGGGATTGGCGGGCGTTGCGGCCGGCATTTTCGAGCGCGTCCGCGAACACGCGTTTCTGCTCTTCATTGAACTGAGCCAGAAACAGTTCCTCCACGGCCTGCTTGTAGACCTGCCAGATCTGTTTGCGCAGCGCCCGGCCGTCGTCGGTAATCCGGGCGATGGCGCCGCGCCCGTCGTCCAGGGACTTCTCCCGGGTGACCAGCCCTGCCTTCACAAGACGGTCAACCAGCCGCGTGAGGTTGTAGCGTTCAATGGCCATGACGTCAGCGAGTTCATGCATTCTTCGGGCGCCGTCCTGCCCGCTTTCGATACCCCAGAGTGCGTCATACCAGTCGTACGGCGGCAGCTTTTCTTCAGCCAGGCGTCGCTCGATTTCCTGGATCAGGCAGCGATGCGCCCGAATGAAGTTGTACCAGAGGTCTGGCGATGGAGTGGCCATGGTAGATCCAAATCCTAGGGTTGATTGCAGTTGCAATCATAGCCGGAATGACGCTAGATTCAATTGCAATTGCAACGATGTGCGGGTTGAACAAAGACCTGCTGATGCCACTTTCAGGAGATGTAATGATGGAACAGAGCGACCTGCTTCGCGACGAGGATCCACAAGAAACCCGCGAATGGATTGACTCCATTGCATCGGTCGTCGAGGCAGAAGGCCGCCCCAGGGCCCACTTCCTGATCGACCAATTGCTTGATTTCGACGTTTCTGTCCATGGCGACTTCCATGGACGCGTCACCACCCCGTACGTGAACACCATTGCCCCCGAACGCGAGGTGCCTTATCCGGGCGACCTTGGCATCGAAAAACGCCTCAACGCATTCATCCGCTGGAACGCCCTGACCATGGTCCTGCGGGCCGGAAAACATTCAGGCGTCGGTGGCCACATTGCCACGTACGCCTCGGCCGCAGTCCTCTACGATGTGGGTTTCGACCATTTTTTCCGGGGACGGACAGACACCTTCGCCGGCGACCTGATTTATATCCAGGGTCACTCGGCACCGGGCATCTATGGACGGGCCTTTACCGAAGGCCGTCTCACCGAAGAGCAACTGGATAATTTCCGTCGGGAAACCGATCGCGACGGCGTGTCGTCCTATCCCCACCCCCGCCTGATGCCCGACTTCTGGCAATTCCCGACCGTGTCCATGGGCCTGGGCCCGATCACGGCGGCCTACCAGGCGCGCTTCATGCGTTATCTGGAAAACCGTGGCCTGAAGGAGCATCAGGGCCGCAAGGTCTGGGCGTTCCTGGGCGACGGCGAAATGGACCAGCCGGAATCCCTGGCCGCCATTTCCCTGGCCGGGCGCGAGAAGCTCGACAACATCATTTTCGTCGTCAACTGCAACCTGCAACGCCTCGACGGGCCGGTGCGCGGCAACAGCAAGGTGATTCAGGAGTTCGAGAGCCTGTACCGGGCCGCCGGCTGGAACGTGATCAAGGTGATCTGGGGCGGTGGCTGGGATGAACTGCTGGCCAAAGACACGTCCGGCCTGCTGCGCCAGCGCATGATGGAGTGCGTCGATGGCGAGTACCAGACCTACAAGTCCCAGGACGGCGCTTACGTGCGCGAGCACTTCTTCGGCAAATACCCCGAACTGCTCGAACTGGTCAGCGACATGACCGACGACCAGATCTGGAAGCTCACCCGCGGCGGCCACGACCCGGTCAAGGTCTACAACGCTTACGCTGCAGCATCGCGCAAGACCGGCCGCCCCACCGTGATCCTCGCCAAGACGGTAAAAGGTTTTGGCATGGGCGAAGCCGGCGAAGGCCAGAACGTCAATCATCAGCTGAAGAAAATGGGGGGTGATGCGGTCAAGGCGTTCCGCGACCGTTTCGGGCTTGAGCTGGCCGATGATCAATTGGGCGAAATGCCCTACCTGCGTCCTGCGGAAGACAGCGTCGAAGCCCGCTACCTCAAGGCCCGCCGTGCCAGCCTCGGGGGCCAGATTCCCGCCCGGCACGCCCAGGTCGAGCCGTTGCAGATCCCGCCGCTGTCGGCGCTCGACGTGCAGCTCAAAAGCACCGGTGATCGTTCGATCTCCACCACCATGGCCTTCGTGCGTATCCTCGCCACGCTGTTGAAAGACCCGAATATCGGCAAGCTCATCGTCCCGATCGTGCCTGACGAGTCGCGCACCTTCGGCATGGAAAACCTGTTCCGCCAGATCGGCATCCATTCCCACGTCGGCCAGCTCTATACCCCGCAGGATGCCGGCACGTTGTCCTACTACAAGGAAAGCGTTGACGGGCAAATCATGCAGGAAGGTCTGAATGAGTCCGGGGCGACGTCATCCTGGATCGCGGCCAGTACCTCTTACGCCAACCATGGCGTGATGACCCTGCCGTTCTACATCTTCTATTCGATGTTCGGCTTCCAGCGCGTTGGCGATTTGCTCTGGGCGGCAGGTGACGCGCGGGCCCGAGGCTTTTTGCTCGGCGCGACGTCTGGCCGTACCACCCTGATGGGTGAAGGCCTGCAGCATGACGACGGCCACAGCCACGTGATGTCGGCCACCGTGCCGTGCTGCGTGTCCTACGACCCGACTTATGCCTACGAGCTGGCGGTCATCGTGCACGACGGCATGCGCCGGATGTATGTCGATCAGGAAGACATCTATTACTACATCACCCTGCTCAACGAGAACTACCCGCACCCCGAACTGCCCGAAGGCGCCGAAGAAGGCATTCTCAAGGGCCTGTACCGACTGCCGATCGAGCGCGAAAAGCCCCATACCGATCGCCACGTTCAGCTGATGGGCAGTGGCTCGATCCTTCCCGAAGTCATCGCTGCAGCGGAGATTCTTGCCCGCGAGTATCAAGTCAGCAGCGACGTCTGGAGCGCTACCAGCCTCACCGAGGTCCGCCGCGAAGCGCAGCAGATCGAACGCTGGAACCTGCTGCATCCGCTGGATGAGCCGAAAGTGCCGTACCTGACCGAGGTGCTCGAAGGGCACCCTGGCCCGGTGGTGGTCGCGACGGACTACATGAAAATCCACGCTGACCAGATCCGTCCATGGATCGGTAATCGGCGCTTTGTCGCCCTGGGCACCGATGGTTTCGGGCAGTCGGACACCCGTGAGGCGCTGCGCCGGCACTTCGAGGTTGACCGTCAGTTTGTCGTGCTCGCGGCGTTGAAGGCCTTGGCCGACGAAGGGGTGATTGAACGGCAAGTGGTCGCCCGCGCGCTGGCGGACATGCAGATTGACGTCGAGAAGGTCGATCCGATTACGGTCTGATTCGACAGTGAACCTAGCGCAGAGACAGGCCATCAGCCTGTCTCTGCGTTTGTGTTTTAAGCCTGCCACGCCGGCGTCGACGATTGCCGCGCAGGGTTTCGCCTCCTTGGTGCTCGGCGTAGTCTGCTGGTTGCCGGTTGCCGGTCACTGAGCACGCGCGATCTCTCCGCCCAGGATTAGCAGCGTTGCAAGCTGAGCACGAGGGCCTGCAAAGATCTCGTGCACTGTTCTTGCTGGCGGTGGTCCCACTGATGGAGGGCAAACAACCAGCGGACTAACGGGATTGCACTAACCTCCGTATGATTCCCGCTCAACGAACAGGCGGCTCAGGTGACATGGATATCAAAGAATCAGGAACCCCCACGATAGCTAACCCACCCAACGTAGACCCCGACGTGCAATTCGAATGCGTCGGCTGCGGCGAATGCTGTCGCGGCCGCTTCGTACCCTTGACCCTGAGTGAAGCAGTGACCTGGCTCAAGCGTGGCCATTCTGTGGGGATATTGCTTGAGGCATTCGACGATTCACTCTGGCCCGTGACATCGCCCGAATATGCCTACAACGCCGGGCGATCCGCGCCGGTAAGCGGCGGTTCGGGCACCCTGCGCGTGACCGTGATTCTGGCGGCCAACGCGATCCCTGAATGCCCGAACCTGCAAAAAGACGGGCTCTGTTCGGTGTACCTGGAGCGCCCGCTGGTGTGCCGGATCTACCCGATGGAGATCAGTCCTTTCATTGAGCTAAAACCCCAAGCCAAGGACTGCCCGCCGGAAAGCTGGCAGCAGGGCAGCCTGTTGGCGTCGGATGTGGGGCTGGCGATGCTGGTCCAGCAATCACGCCAGATCGACCGCGAAGATGCCCAGAACAAAGTGGCGTTATGCGAAGCCCTGGGGCTGACCGTTGCCGGCTGGAAAGGCAACGGCCTGGTGATTCACCAACCGTCGGTCGAAACGCTGCTTGCCGCCTGCGAAAGGTCCGAGGTCAACCCCAGCCCTGCGGCTCAACCCTGGCAGATCAAGGCAGAAGACCCGGCGTTGAGGGCGTATCTGCACGCGCAGTCCCTGCCCCTGGCCGACTCACCGAGCGACGCTTACATCTTCCATTCGCTGCCAAATTGACCGGCCGCCGCTGAACCGCTTGTAGCTTGCCGCTTGCCGCTTCAGCCTATAACCCGCGCATACACCGACCGGTCCACATTCCCGCCGGACAGAATCACCCCGACCTTTTTCCCTGCCATGGCCTGGCGCTCCTGAATAAGCGCCGCCAGTGCTGCAGCGCCCGCGCCTTCCGCAAGGTTGTGGGTATCGGTGTAATAGACGCGCATGGCCTCGGCGATTTCTTCCTCGCTAACGGCGACGATGCGCTGCGCCCCTGCCCGATAGATGGCGAAGGCCGCAGGAACGGGTCTGCGTACCGCTAGGCCGTCGGCAAAGGTGTTCGCCGACGGGGTTTGCAAAATGGTGCCTTCTTCAAACGACCACTTGGCGGCCGCCGCCTCGGTGGACACCACGCCCACCACCCGGGTCTGTAGGCCCAGCGCGTCGCGGGCGGCAATCACCCCGCAAATCCCGGACCCACAGCCGATGGGCACGTAAACGGTGTGCAGATCGGGCGCTGCCATGAACAACTCCAGCGCATAAGTGGCCACGCCCTTGAGCAACTCGACGTGAAATGGCGGGACCAGATAGTGCCCATGCAGGTCCGCCAGCCGCGCGGCCTCTTCCCGTGCCTCATCGAAATCCCGGCCGCATTCGATGACGGTGCCGCCGAGTGCGCGCATGGCGTTGTTCTTTTCCGGCGAGTTGCCTTCCGGCACGACGATCAACGCACTCAAGCCCAGGGCAGTGGCCGCCAGCGCCAGGCTCTGACCATGATTGCCACGGGTGGCGGTGACGATGCCGTTGACGCTCGGGTAGGTGCGCTTGAGCCAGTGCATGAACGTAATCCCGCCGCGTACCTTGAACGCGCCGGTGGGCGTGTGGTTTTCGTGTTTGACCCACACCGTGCTGTTCAGCCGCTCCGCCAGTAACGGCCAGGCATATTGAGCGGTCGGCGGCATGACCTCGTACACCTGGCGAGCGGCCTGTTCGATAGCGTCGCGGGTCAGTCCGTGCATGGGTGTCTCCTCGAAAATTTCGTCCAGTCTAGGCAGAGGCCCGTCGCGCCGGCTTTCAGAAAACTGACCTGACTTTTGGCCGCTCGCTTGATTACTATGAATGCCATGAGCCCGACAAAACGCCCGCCTCACCCGCCCACCTCTGAACCGGTTCGCCGTGTCGAGGCAGGGCCGTGGATGATCGAATTGCTCCCCGCCGCCGGTTACGCCGCACGCTACGTGGCGAGCCAGGCGGCGATCGGCTTTGCCTTCGAAAGCCAGCGCGGCCTGCACGCCATCGGCAGCGACCGGGTGCAGCCCTTTGACGCGGTGCCCAACGGGTTGGCGTTCGTGCCTGCCGGTTGCGACGTGCTGTCGGAGTCGCCCACGGGCGGCGAATACCTGCGGCTACTGCGCACGGACGGGCTTGCACTCACGGGCGATCACGCCTTCAACAACCGCATCGACCCCCAGGCGATCGCCCTCGCCATGAAGATGCGCGCAGCACTGTTGCAGGCTTCGGCGGCGGATGATTGGGAGGGCTGGGCGCTGGCTTTGGCCGACCGGATCGAGGGTAGAAACACCTTCGAAACGCCGCTGCCAGGCACAATAAACGGCAGCCGGATGCGCAAGCTAGATGAGTTCATTGACGCCGGCATCGACGGCCCGCTGGGGGTTCAGGCGATGGCGCAGATGCTGGGGTTGTCCGAGGGTTATTTCATTCGGGCCTTTAAGCACACCACCGGCAAAAGCCCGCACAGCTACCTGATCGACCGACGCCTGGCCAAAGCCCGAACACTGATGCGGGACTCAAACGCGAGACTGGCCGAGATCGCCCATGACTGTGGCTTCAGCTCCCAGGCGCACATGGCGACGGCGTTTCGGCTGCGCATCGGCATCAGCCCGGCGAAGCTGCGCAGTCAGTTGTCGTTGTAACTGATCACGCGTTCACCAACCGTGTCGCTGCAGTACCGCCTTGATGACGGAATGACGATCAATGCGCCCGAGGGATGCGCTGAACTCGGGGCGCGACCTTTCCAGATGCTCTCGCGCCCCACTCCACTGACTGACCACGCTGGCAAGCATTTCCACCGCGCCAGGTGCCTGTGGGTGCCAGGCAACCGGGTTGTAAAACACATGGCTGAACACCTCCCACTGACTGTGGAGCTTGCTCCGGGCGCCAGCGACCAAGCGGTCTAATTGGTCAGCGTCGGCGTCTGGCAGCCACCGTTCGGGGTAGTCGATCATGCCGATGGACGCGTAGCAGCTGGTGGTGATGTACGCCAGGGCCCGGAGTTGCTGGGCACGTTCAAAGGCGTCTTGAGAGAGCAGGCCGGACAAAGGGAATTCCAGGCCCAGATGAATGAGAATGGCCGCGCTCTCCGTCAGCACTCCGTCGCCAGGAATAACCAGCGTCGGCACTTGCATCAACGGGTTCAGGCGTGTCAGCTCGTCCTGCCCGGCGCCCTCTTCCCAAGAACTGGCACCGACCAGGCGGTAATCGGCCCCGCACAGGGTGAGCGCCATCTCGATGGCGGCCGAGCCGGATCTGTCGGCCCCAAATAATGTGAACATGCTGTCTCCCGCGCTCGTCAGGCTTTATTGCCGTGGCGCCGCTGCCATTCTTCAACCACATCGCCCAGCGTCTTTGCGGTGTCGTTGCGTATCCAGGCCATGAAGTCCCGGTCGAATTTGAACGTCGGTCCGCACTGCTCGGTCAGGAACCGGCGCACGTTCTGGGTGTTGCGGTAATCCTGGGTGACAGGGGTGTCTCGGGTAAGCGGTTCGCTGTGCCAGTCAAAAGCCATGGGGGATGAGTCCAGAGGGGATTGTCATACGCAGTCTAGCGGGTGAAACATGCCCCGCTATAACCGCCCACAGGTGCACAAGAACAAACCGTCATGGGATGGCAATAATCTGGTATTAAAGTGCCACCATACTTTGTCGGAAGCACCCGGTGATCCCTCGATCGTTGTCCTCGCTCCGTTTCATTCAATCGCTACTGGTGCTGCTCTGCGCGGCGACCTTGGTGTTCCTGTGGGGATTGCATTACCAGCAACAAGCCTCGTCCCGCGAGGAGGCGTTGGCCGCCAAAGCCTCCGAGCATTTGAACCTGGCCACCATCGCCGCCGAAAACCTGCGTCAGTTGGTCGACAGAGCCCAGGCCATCGGCGGGGTCACGCGCAGCGATATGCAGGCGTTGGGCGTGCGCCATCGAGGGCTGGTACGGATGCTGGCCGAAGACCCGGTTTTCAAGCGCATGGGCCTGTACGCAGTCGACGGCACGCTGATCTCCGCCAGCCACAGCGATGAGCCGGCCCAACTGCCCTCTCTGTGGCTCGAGCAATTGCAGGTCCACTCGAGGCAATACGGTTTCAAAGCGCTTTTGCCTTCTTCCCTCGGCCCACAAACCACGTCCCTTGGGCCCAGTTGGCGCCTGCCGTTCCTCTTGCCGCTTACCGATCCGTTTACCGGCAGACTGGATAACATCCTCTTGATCCAACTGGACGTCGGCTACCTCGCGGGGCTGTTCGAACACATCGATCTGGGCCAAAGCGGGATGATGCGGCTGATCGATAACATCGGCCGAGAGCGCTTGCGGATCAGCGGCAGCGGCGTGGTGTTCTCCGGCGCCCTCCTGACGCCGGAGCTGCCGGGTGACGGCCCGTTGGCGGGAATGCTTCCTCAACATTCCCCGGCCGGCCTTTTTCAGAGCATGTACCTGCGCGTGCCGCAACGGGGGTTTAGTGTTGTCGTGAGCCAGGCGAAGGATGAAATTCTCGCGTCCTCCCTGCTCGCCTCGCGGCGGCAGTTCTGGCTGAACCTGTCGATGACCGTGCTGATTCTGGGCGCCCTGTTCTGGACGTTGCGGGTCTTGCGCAAGCGTCAGGAAGCGTTCACGGCGCTTGAAGATGCGCAGCTCATCAATCAGCAATTGATCAGCCGGCTGGAGGACGAGCATCGCCGCAGCAGCCACGCCGCTGCGACGGATCACCTGAGTGGGCTGCACAACCGGCGTCAGTTTCTGGAGATCACCACCCAAGTGCTCGCGCGCCAGCGTGGCAAGCGCCGATTGTTGGCCATCCTGTTCATCGACATGGACCGCTTCAAATCGATCAATGACTCGTTGGGGCACAAGGTCGGCGACATGCTGCTGCAGGCCGTGGCGGGACGCATCACCCGCATGCTGGAGCCCGGCGATGAAGCAGCGAGGTTTGGCGGAGACGAATTCGTCATCCTGCTGGCAGGCGAGCGCAGTGAAGAACAGATCGATGGCTGGGCGCGAGCACTGGTCGAGAAACTTTCAGCGGTCTATTCGCTCAACGACCACGAAGTCACAACCACCCCCAGCGTCGGCGTCAGCATCTGCCCCCGGGACGGTCAGGATGTCGAGGAGCTGATTCGCGGTGCGGACGCAGCGATGTATTCGGCCAAGCGTGCCGGGCGCGGCCAGTACCGCTTCTTCGACCCGTCGCTGAACGTCGCCGACGTCGAGGAATTCATGCTGGAACAGGCGTTCAGCCATGCGTTGAGCCATCACCAGTTCGTGCTGCACTATCAGCCGCAGATCCGGCTCGACACCCTGCAGGTGGATGGTTATGAGGCGCTGGTTCGCTGGCAGCATCCTGAGTTTGGGCTGCTTTATCCCGACCGCTTCATTTCGATGGCCGAGCGCACGGGTTTCATCGTCGGCCTCGGCTGGGAGGTGTTGCGCCTGAGCTGCGAAGACCTCATGCGCTGGCACGCCGAGGGCCGGGCGCTGAAAATCGCCGTCAACGTGTCCGCGATCCAGCTGCATCAGGCGGACTACAGCGACAGGTTCCTGCATGAGCTGGCAACACGAGGCATTGCCCCGCAGTGTGTGGAAGTGGAGATCACCGAAACCTCACTGCTCGACCCTGAAGGTCAGGCCGTTGAGCACCTTCAGCGCCTGCGACTGGCGGGCGTGCGCATCAGCCTTGATGATTTCGGCAGCGGCTACGCAGGCTTTGCGCATCTGCAACTGCTGCCGCTGAACAAACTGAAAATCGACCGCGCGTTGATTACCCCGCTGTCCAACACCCCTGATGACAACCCTATCGTGTCCTCCACCATCATCCTGGCCAAACGCCTGGGCCTTGAAGTGGTGGCCGAGGGCGTGGAAACCCGCGAGCAAGTCGTCTGCCTGAAGCTTGCCGGCTGCGACATCGTCCAGGGCTACCACTTCAGCCGGCCCCTCAGCGTCGCACAGTTGCAAGAGTACCCACCCTTCATGAACCTGGTAGGCGAAGCATGCGTGCAATGAAATGTCTGGCAGTTCTGCTGGCGACCCTGGCGCTGATCGAGCCGGCGTATGGTCAATGTTCGCAGCAGAGCTTGCGCATCGCCGTGATTCCGAAGAAAAGCATGGAGGCGTTGTTGCGCGAGCATCAACCGCTGATAGAACAGCTGCGTGCGGCGACGGGCATGCCGGTGGAGATCGTGCCCTCCTCATCCTACGAAAGCGTGGTCGATGCCATCGTATCGGGCGGCGTTGACGTGGCCTGGTTGGGTCCGGCGTCCTACATCCTGGCCTATCAACGCGATCCGCGCATCGAACCGTTCGCCAGCCTCACCATCGCCAAAGGCCTCTTTACCCCGGCCGGCCAGCATTATCAGGCGCTGCTCGTGGCCCGCCAGGAAATCGCCCGGCAGACCGATGATCTGCGCGGCAAGCGTGTGGCGCTCACAGACCCTGCCAGCACCTCGGGCAGCATCATCCCCAACGCGGAGTTCTCGGCCAAGGTTGGCATGCCCTTGTCGCAGTTCTTCAGCTCGGTGGTCTACTCCGGCTCCCACGACAAGTCGCTGGACGCCGTGCTGGACCGAAAGGTCGAGGCCGCCTTCGTGTCCAGTGTCCGGGTGGATGAATACCTCAAGAAGGGCCTCATCAACAGCGCAACCCTCAGCGTGCTGTGGCGCTCGGAGCCTATCTACTACGACCCCTTCGTCTTCCGTGGCGCGCCCTGTGCCGACATCAAGGCCAGGATCCGCGACGCCATGCTGGTGAATAACCAAGGCTTGCGCGGCTTTCTTGATTCCCAGGAAGCCTCGGGAATTGTGCCGGTCGTCCACGCGCAATACGCCCCGCTGCTTCAGAAAATGCAGCAGATTACGCCGGTGTATTGATGGATTTCGCTGTTGCGACTGGCCTCTTCCCGGCTAAAGCCGGTCCCACTAAAGCAACGCGTCCCGTCAGTGGGAATGCGTGTGAACGCGAATGTGGGACCGGCTTTAGCCGGGAAAGCGTCGGGCGTCACGCTGCTGAACATGGGGCTACTACGACTCGCCTCTTCCCGGCTGAAGCCGGTCCTACTAGCATCGCGTCCAGCCAGCGGGATTGCGTGTGAACGCGAGTGTAGGACCGGCTTTAGCCGGGAAAGCGTCGGGCGGCGCGCTGCAAAACTTGAGCTGATCAGACTGGCCTCTTCCCGGCTGAAGCCGGTCCTACTAGCATCGCGTCCAGCCAGCGGGATTGCGTGTGAACGCGAATGTGGGACCGGCTTTAGCCGGGAAAGCGTCGGGCGGCACGCTGCAGAACTTGGGTCCGCTACGACTGGCCTCTTCCCGGCTGACGCCGGTCCTACTAGCATCGCGTCCAGCCAATGGGATTGCGTGTGAACGCGAGTGTAGGACCGGCTTTAGCCGGGAAAGCGGCGGGCGGCGCGCTGCAGAACTTGAGCTGATCAGACTGGCCTCTTCCCGGCTGACGCCGGCTAAGAACGTACGCGTTCGTTCAGTGAGGAGGATTTATCGGTTGAAAGGCTGTCCAAGCCCGTGAGCGCGGGTTGAATCATTCCCAAGCCCCGCGCCGATACCATTCGCAATCGATCTGCTCCCCTGGAGGCCCAATGAACCCGGACACGACCCTGACCGACGACGCAGGATCCCCGCCCCAGCCGGACTGGTTTTCCAGCGAGCACCGTGCCCGGATCGACGAGTTGATCGCCAAGCTCAAAACCAGCGACACACGGGAAAGCGTCTCGCGCTACCACGCCATGGCCGAGGGGTACTTGCTGGGCCTGTTGGACAGCTACCACGTCAGCGTCGAGCACCATGATGCCGTGCGCCAATACCTGCACAACCTGGCGATTGCACGGTTGAAGGCCGTGAAACCCAAACTGCGCAAATGATCCGGCGTGAGCCGCCTGAGTAAGTGAGCCAGCGCCGCTCAACCGATGATGATCGTCCCCGCCGCAATCACCACGCACGCGAGTATCTTCCGCGCCGTCAGCGACTCGCCCAGAAACAAATACCCGAGCAACGCCGCAAACAGGACGCTGGTTTCGCGCAGGGCGGACACCGCGCCCATGGGCGCAAGGGTCATGGCGTAAATGACGATGCCGTACGCCAACAGCGACACCGCGCCCCCGCCCAACGAAGCGAGCAGCCCGGGCCGGACGGTGAACAGACTGCGAGCGTCGCGCAGACAGATGTAAGTCATTGGCATCAACACCCCCCACAGCGCACACATCCAGGCGGTGTAAGCCATCGGCGCGCCGGACAGGCGCCCGCCTATCCCATCCGTCACGCTGTAGGCAGCGATGAAACACCCGGTGCCCAGGGCATACGGAAGGTTAGCCACGTCCAGTTTTCGGCCCTTGAACGCGAGGGAAATAATGCCTGCCGAGACCAGCGCGATGCCGATCATCGTGCCGGTCTGCACCACCTCCCCCGCAAAGATCGAGGCGCACAGGGTGATCAGCACCGGTGAAGAGCCCCGTGAGATCGGATACGTCTGGCCGAGGTCGCCACTGCGGTAGGTGCGCACCAGAAACAGGTTGTAACCCACATGCAAGAGCGCCGAGAGCCCCGCGTAGAACCAGCTTTCTCGCGCCGGTGCCGGCATGAACAACACCCCGATCGCGCTGACGATGGCCACCGCCACGCACATCATGGTCATCGACCAGAGCTTGTCATTGCCGCCGCGCAGCAAGGCGTTCCAACTGGCATGCAGCAAGGCGGCGAAGAGGATCAACAGGATGATGTAAGTAGGCATGTCAGATTCTAGGCACCCGATTATTCGAAACTAAAGCGAAGTCTTTTCATTCGGCCATGAGCAAATCCTCATGACTCAGTCGTAGGCAATCCCGGCTGCGGCCGACTCTTCGAGCAGCCAGTCGCGAAAGCTCGCAACGTGGGGCTGGGTTTCAATGCCTTTCGGGCAGACGAAGTAATAGGCCACCGGAGAGGGAAAAGGCACGTCGAACAACCTGATCAGGCTGCCGTCGCGCACTTCTTTTTCCACATGCCCACTTCGAACAAGGGCGATGCCCTGCCCTAACAAGGCCGCTTCCACGGTCATGTTGGTGTCGGGGAAACGCACGCTTTCTTTCAGCGAGGTCACGCCCAGGCCGATGTTCTGAAACCACACTTCCCACTTTGGCACCAGCTCCGAACCGTCCCGGGCCAACAGTGGATAGCGCAACAACTCGGCGGGCTCCCGGGGCATGCCGAAGCGCTTGAGCAGGTCAGGGCTTGCCACCGGAAACATCTGCTCCCGGAACATGAACTCCGAATGCAGGGCCGGATAGTGTCCGCCACCCAGACGGATCGCCACGTCGGCCTCTGCGCTGGCGAAGTTGATGGCGGTATCCGTGCTGTCCAGCGTGACGAGGATTTCCGGGTGCAGTGCGGCCAGATTGGGCAAACGTGGTAACAGCCACTTCAGCGCAAAGGAATAGGTGGTACTGACTTTGAGCCGAACGCGGCCGTTCTCTTCACGAAGGTCCGCAAGGGTGGCTTCCAGGTTCATGAAGAACGTCCGCACGATCGGCGCCAGGGCTGCACCGGCGGGGGTCAGACTCAGGGTTTTGCCGCGCTGAAACAGCTGCACGCCCCAAATGTCTTCGAGATTTTTTAATTGGTGACTCACCGCACTTTGAGTAACGTGCAGTTCTTCTGATGCGGAGGTGAACGTCGCATGACGGGTGGCGACTTCGAAGGCGCGCAAGGTCGCGGTGGGTGGCAGGTCTCTCATCTCATCGGGCCTCGAGGGGCATGCATGAAGCTGCCCACACCATGAATGAAGGCTCATGGTAGACCATTATCCAGATCGACAGAGGGAACGACTTACTTATGACCGGGCAGATCATCTACAACGTGAAAGGCGAAAGCGACGAATTGAAAGCTGCTGTGGCTGAGTGTGAACGCGAGTGTGGGACCGGCTTCAGCCGGGAAGACGTCAGCTGCCACACCGCGAGATTGATGGTGGTCAGACTGGCCTCTTCCCGGCTGAAGCCGATCCCACTGGGATCGCGTGCAGCCAGTAGATTGAGTGCGGTCCCGCCGTACCGCCGGGTGAATTCATTGAAATCTGGTGTGAACGCAAGTGTGGGACCGGCTTCAGCCGGGAAGACGTCAGCTGCCACACCGCGAGATTGGTGGTGTTCAGACTGGCCTCTTCCCGGCTGAAGCCGATCCCACTGGGATCGCGTGCAGCCAGTAGATTGAGTGCGGTCCCGCCGTACCGCCGGGTGAATTCATTGAAATCTGGTGTGAACGCAAGTGTGGGACCGGCTTCAGCCGGGAAGACGTCAGCTGCCCCACCGCACCCACCCTGCTCCGCTTTGAGGCTCTTCATGACCGAACGCTCCACCCCGGAGCATTCGCAGACAGGCAAGTGCCGACGAACGCCATCAATCCGGCGGACGTTCACTTGGCACGCTTATTTCATGTTTAAAACAAACGACAAGCCGGACCCCGGTCCTTAAGTCTCGTCCACATACGCGCCTCGAATGCGCCAGGTATCGAAGCCTGATCGACCCCTACCGGGTTGATCGGGCTTTTTTTATGGATGCTGTTCATGCCCGACTTTCGCCCCACCGTCTCTGTTGGCTTCCTGCTCTCGACCGAAGGCACCTACCGGCGCATGGGCCGCAGTGCCTTGCTCGGGTTGCAGGACGCGCTGGCTGAAGTCAACGCCGACACCCGGCGCCGCGTGCAACTGGAGGCGATCTGCATCGACCCCCAAGGCGATCCGGCCGCCTACAGCAGCGGCGTTGCCCAGTTGCTGGGTGCGGGCGTCCGGCACATCTTCGGCACCACGCTGTCGGCGAGCCGCAAGGAAATCATCCCGGACCTGGACCAGCACGGCGCCCTGCTCTGGTATTCGAGCCCCTACGAAGGCTACGAAAGCAGCGAGAACGTCTTGTACCTCGGCGGGTGCCCGAACCAGACGCTGCTGCCGCTGTTGCGCTACGCCCTGAGCCAGTTCGGTCGGCGAGCGTTTTTGCTCGGTTCCAACTATGTGTGGGGCTGGGAAAGCAACCGCATTGCCCGGGAAGTATTGGAAGCCAACGGCGCTGAAGTGACTGGGGAAAAGTACTGGCACTTGGGCGCGACCGGCTTCGACACGCTGATTGAAGGGCTGATTCAGGACCCGCCGGCGTTTGTGCTGAACAACCTGGTGGGCGAGTCTTCCTACGCTTTTCTGCAGCAACTGGATCGGGCCTGCGCGCGCCAAGGCCTGCGCCTGCCGGTGCTCAGCTGCAACCTCACCGAAGCGGAGCTCGATGGGGTGGGCCCGATGCAGGCGCTGCGGCTGCTGTCCTGCGGACCGTTTTTCGAGACCCTGAACCCGGCGTTTTGCGAGGGCCAACAGCGTCATGGCCCGCGCACCTGCTCGCATTACTACACCAGCGCCTACACGGCGTTATGGGTCTTTGCTGACGCCTTGCAGGCCCGCGGAGATGCGTCGCCCAAGGCCATTTGCGAGCACCTTTACGGCCACCCGGTTGCCAGCGTGCTCGGCACTGTCAGCCTGTCGGCGCGCAATCATCACAGCGCGCTGGCCAGTCATATCGCTGAACTGCGCGAGGGTCGCTTCCAGGTTGTGCAGTCGGCGCCTCACCCAATCGCCGCCGACCCTTATCTCACTGTTACGGATGTACACGCCGATGGGGTCGACCGACACGCCACCCCGGCGCTGCGCTTGAGGATCGTCAAATGAACACACGCGCATTTCCGGCTTTTGACCAGGGTCATCTGCTGCTGATCGACTGCGACGAACGCAGTCAAGCCAATCTGGGCAAGAGCTTGCAACGCCTGGGGATTCACTCTCAGGTGCTCGATCACGATGCGCCCTGTGACACCCAGGGCTGTTTCGCGGCGATCCTTGAAATCGAGCATTTCGCCAGCCCGCTGGCCGTTGAGGCGCTGAACGCGGCCAGCATTCCCATGGTGGCGCTGACCGCCCACGAAACCCTGTCGCAGATTCAGCGCGCACTGCAGCTTGGCGCGACGGCATTGCTGAACAAACCCATCAGCCAGGGCTCGGTGTACACCACGCTGATGATGGCGGTGGGATTGCGCGACCGGCAACGCGCCGATGCCGAACGGCTCACCGATTTGCAACAGCGGCTGGCGATGCGTCCACTGATGGCCCAGGCCCTGGCGCGCTTGATGGTGACCCAGCGCATTAACGAGGCGACGGCTTACGAGCGCTTGCGCAGTCTGTCGATGCAGCTCAATCGACCGATCGAAGCGCTGTGTGCCGACCTCCTCGCGGCCCGGGACGAGGACCGCGCATGAACACCCTCAAAGCCCTGTTGCGCCGGCCAGCGGTGGCGGTGTCGCTGTTGTTTATCGTCACCGTGGTGCTGCTGGCGGCGCTGGCGCCGTGGCTAAGCCCCTTCGATCCGGATGAGCAATTCGTCGAAGGCCTGACGATGGAAGGCGCACCGATGGCCCCGGCGACGCCGTACTGGATGGGCACCGACCTGCTCGGCCGTGACCTGCTGTCGCGGTTGATCTTCGGCGCGCGCACCTCGCTATTCATAGGCGTGCTGGCCAACGGGCTGGCGGTGTTGATCGGCACGCTGGTGGGTCTGACCGCAGGTTTTGTGCGCGGCTGGCTCGGCAGCGTGTTGATGCGCCTGACCGACCTGATGATGGCTTTCCCTGCGCTGCTGTTGGCAATCGCCCTGTCGGCGATTTTCCAGCCCAGCGTGTGGATCGTGGCCATGGTCATTGCGATGGTCAACTGGGTGCAGATCGCCCGGGTCATCTACGCCGAAACCGTGGCGCTGAGCGCCCGAGACTTTGTCGCCGTGGAGCGCACCCTCGGCGCCAGTTCCCTGCGCATTCTGTTCTCGCACCTGTTGCCCCATCTGCTGCCGACCATTCTGGTGTGGGCGACGCTGGGGATATCCACCACGGTATTGCTGGAAGCCACCTTGTCGTACCTGGGCGTGGGCGTACAACCGCCAACGCCCAGCTGGGGCAACATCATTTTCGAAAGCCAGACCTACTTCACCTCGGCTCCGTGGCTGGTGTTCATCCCGGGCGCGGCGATCATCCTGCTGTCCCTGGCGTTCAACCTGGTCGGCGACGCCCTGCGCGACGAACTCGACCCCACACTCAAGGGGCGTCGCTGATGCTGCCGTTCATTTGCCGCCGGGTCGGTTACGCGCTGCTGATTCTGCTGGGGGTGACGTTTATCACCTACCTGCTGCTGTTCCTGCTGCCCGCCGACCCGGCGCGGCAAATCGCCGGGCGCAGCGCGACCCCTGAGGTGGTCGCGGCAATTCGTGCGCAACTGGGGCTGGACCTGCCCTTCTATCAGCAATACCTGAGTTACCTGGGCAACCTGCTCCACGGCGACCTTGGCCGCTCGTACATCCAGCGCACCGCGGTAAGCGAGCTGATCGGCGCGCGACTGCGGCCTTCGCTGGAACTGATGGCCGCCGGGATCGGCTTCGAGCTGTTGATCGGCATCAGCCTGGGCATGCTCGCCGCGCTCAAGCGCGACAGCTTCGCCGACAAGCTGCTGATGGCGTTCTCCTTCGTCGGTGTGTCGGCGCCGCAATTCATCGCCGCGATGCTGTTTCTGTACTTCTTCGCCGTGCAACTGGGCTGGTTCCCCCTGGGGGGCTATGGCGGCGCGAGCCATTTGATGTTGCCGGCGCTGACCCTCGGGCTGCTCGGCAGCGGCTGGTATTCGCGCATGGTCCGCTCTTCAATGATCGAAGTGCTGCATCAGGATTTCATCCGCACGGCACGGGCCAAGGGCCTGAGCCGGGCGCGGATCGTGTTCGTGCACGTGCTGCCCAACGCGATCGTGCCGGTGATCCCGATGATCGGCATCGACATCGGCGTGTTCATGGGCGGGCTGGTGGTGGTCGAGTCGGTGTTCGGCTGGCCGGGCATCGGTCAGCTCGCCTGGCAATCCATTCAGCAAGTCGACATTCCGGTCATCGTCGGCGTCACCACGCTGTCGGCGGTGGCCATCGTGCTGGGCAACCTGCTGGCGGATCTGGTGATCCCGCTGGTGGACCCGCGCATCGACATCAAGCAGCACTGAATTCATCAACACAACGGGGCACAACAATGAAAATCAACGCGCTGACCCTGGCCGTGGCGGCCACGCTGTTTACCACGCCACTGTGGGCCGACACGCCGAAAAGCGGTGGCGATGTGGTGGTGACCTACCAGAACGATGTCGCGACCCTGGACCCGGCCATTGGCTACGACTGGCAGAACTGGTCGATGATCAAAAGCCTGTTCGGCCGCCTGATGGACTACAAGCCCGGCACCACGGAGCTTGTGAAAAGTCTGGCCGAGGACTACAGCATTTCCCCGGACGGGCTGGTGTACAGCTTCACCCTGGTCAAGGGCGTGAAATTCCAGAACGGCCGTGAGCTGGTCGCCAATGACGTGAAGTACTCCCTGGAGCGCACGGTCAACCCGAAAACCCAGAGCCCGGGCGCCGGTTTCTTCAGCTCCATCGTCGGTTATGAAGACGTGACCGGCGGCAAAAGCACGACCCTCAGTGGCATCAAGGTGGTCGATGATCAACACCTGACCATTACGCTCAGCGCGCCAAACGCGACCTTCCTGCACATCATGGCCATCAACTTCGCCTCGGTCGTACCCAAGGAAGCGGTGGAGCAATGGGGCGCCGACTTCGGCAAGCACCCGGTCGGCAGCGGCGCGTTCAGCCTGGCCGAGTGGAAACTGGGGCAGAAACTGGAACTGGTGAAGAACCCGAATTACTTCCAGAAGGGCCTGCCCTACGTCGACAAGATCACCTTCGAAATCGGCCAGGACCCGACCGTTGCGCTGCTGCGCCTGAACAAGGGCGAGGTGGACATTGCCGGCGACGGCGTACCCCCCGCGCAATTTCTGCAGTTCAAGAACGACCCGGCCTCCAAGCAGTTACTGGTCACCGGCAATCAGCTGCAAACCGGCTACGTGACGCTGAAAACCACCCTGCCGCCGTTCGACAATCTCAAGGTGCGCCAGGCCATCAACATGGCCATCAGCAAGGAACGCATCGTGCGCATCATCAATGGTCGCGCGGTGCCGGCGAATCAGCCGTTGCCGCCGGCGATGCCGGGTTACGACACGCAATACAAGGGCCTGCCCTACGACGTCGAGGGCGCGAAAAAGCTGCTCGCCGACGCAGGGCTGGCCAAGGGTTTCGACACCGAGCTGTACGTGATGAACACCGACCCGCAGCCGCGCATTGCCCAGTCGATCCAGCAGGACCTGGCCAAGGTCGGCATACGCGTGCAGATCAAGTCCCTGGCCCAGGCCAACGTGATTGCCGCCGGCAGCTCCAAGGATCAGGCGCCGATGGTGTGGTCCGGCGGCATGGCCTGGATCGCCGACTTCCCGGACCCGTCGAACTTCTACGGCCCGATTCTCGGATGCACCGGCGCGGTCGAAGGCGGCTGGAACTGGTCGTTGTACTGCAACAAGGCCCTGGACGAACGCGCCGCCAAAGCCGACGCCATGGCACGCCCGGAACAACAGGCCGAACGCACTGAAGCCTGGAAGAAGATCTTCACCGATGCCATGGCCGACGCGCCGTGGGTGCCGATCTTCAACGAGCAACGCTTCACCGTGCGCTCCAAGCGCATGGGCGGCGACGACGCGCTGTACGTCGATCCGGTCCACGTGCCGGTCAACTATGACTACATCTGGGTGAAGTGATCTCGCGCTGGTCTGTTCCCGGCAAGCGCCGGGGCACAGGCCACGGCTTCCCTCCCCCATAGCCTGTTTGCAACGAGGACCGCACCCATGTGCCAGAACTGCCTGGTCAAGACCATTCACAGCGTCAACAGCCACTTTGGCTGGGACCACAGCTTTACCCCGGTCGAGCGCGTGGCGCCCGGCACCACCCTGCAGATGAACTGCCGGGATTCGTCCAACGGCTATTTCACTGCGCAATCGCAAGTGGCTGACGTTAGCGTCATGCCCTTCGATCAGATCAACCCGGTCACCGGGCCGATCTACGTCGAGGGTGCCGAGCCTGGCGACATCCTGAAAATTACCCTGGACAGCTTCAAGCCCGGCGGCTTCGGCTGGACCGCCAACATCCCCGGCTTCGGCCTGCTCGCTGATCAGTTCCAGGCGCCCGCCTTAGCGCTGTGGCATTACGACACGCAAACCCTCGCCCCCGCCGCCTTCGGCGATTTCGCCAAGGTGCCGCTCAAGCCGTTCGCCGGCACGGTTGGCGTGGCGCCCGCTGAAGCCGGGCTGCATTCCATCGTGCCGCCCCGTCGGGTCGGCGGCAATCTGGACATCCGCGACCTGGCGGCCGGCAGCATCTTGTACCTGCCGGTGGAAGTCGCCGGCGCGCTCTTTTCCATCGGCGACACCCATGCTGCCCAAGGCGATGGCGAGGTCTGCGGCACTGCCATCGAGAGCGCCATGGACGTGGTGGTCAAGCTTGACCTGATCAAGCAAACGCCCCTGGCCACCCCGCGTTTCAGCACACCCGGCCCGGTCACCGGGCACCTGGACAGCGCCGGCTACGAAGCCTTCACCGGCATCGGCCCGGACTTGATGCAGGCCGCCCGCCAGGCCGTGGCCAACACCATCGACTGGCTGTGCCGCGAGCACCGCATGCCGGCGGAACAGGCGTACATGCTGTGCTCGGTGTGCGGCGATTTGCGCATCAGCGAAATCGTCGACCTACCGAACTGGGTGGTGTCGTTCTATTTTCCGAAAGTGGTGTTCCAGTGAAGCCAGCCGATCAGCCCAGTCTGTCGGTTGAGCGGCTGAGCATCGACGTCGGTGGTGGCGCGTCACGGCGGCGGGTGGTCGATGAGCTAAGTTTCGCCCTCTACCCGCGCCGCACGCTGTGCATCGCCGGTGAATCGGGCAGCGGCAAATCGCTGTCGTCCCTGGCGATCATGGGCTTGCTGCCCAAGGCGGCCAGTGTTCCCGGTGGCGCGATCCTGTTCGACAACCGCGACCTGCTGAGCCTGCCGGAACGGGACCTGCAACGCCTGCGCGGCAAGCGCATCGGCATGATTTTTCAGGAGCCAATGACGTCACTGAACCCGCTGCTGACCGTCGGCCAGCAACTGGCGGAAACCCTGCGCCGGCATGAGGCGTTGAGTCGCGGCGAGATTCGTCAGCGCTGCCGGGCCATGCTCGACGCCGTGCGCATGCCCCAGGTCGACAAGCGCCTGACCCAGTACCCCCACGAACTGTCCGGTGGCATGCGTCAGCGGGTGATGATCGCCATGGCGATGCTCTGCCAGCCGGAAATCCTCATCGCCGACGAGCCGACCACCGCGCTGGACGTGACGATTCAGGCGCAGATTCTTGAGCTGATGCGCGAGTTGCAGCAGCAGTTCGCGACCAGCCTTTTACTCATCACCCACGACATGGGCGTGGTCGCCGAGATGGCCGATGAAGTGGTGGTGATGAATCAGGGGCGCATGGAAGAGCGCGGTTCGTTGCATCAGGTCTTCACCGACGCCCAGGCGCCCTACACGCGCAAACTGCTGGCCGCCGTGCCGGTGCTGGGCAGCGCGCCGCCGCCTGACGCATTGACAGAACAGCCGGTGGTGCTCGCCGTTAAGGACCTCAGCGTGCGCTTCCCTTTGCGCCACGGCTGGTTCGAAACGCCGCGCACGGTGCATGCGGTCGAGGGCGTGAGTTTCGAACTGCGTCAAGGCGAAACCCTGGGGCTGGTCGGCGAAAGCGGCTGCGGTAAGTCCACCACCGGCAAGGCCTTGATGAACATGCTCAGCTATCAGGGCAGCGTCAAATTGCTGGGGCAGGAACTCAACGGTTTGCAGGGTGACGCGTTGCAGCGGGTGCGCCGTGACGTGCAGATGGTGTTTCAAGACCCGTACGCGGCGTTGAATCCGCGCAAAACCGTGTTCGATCTGGTGGGCGAGCCGTTGCTGATTCACGACAGGATGCCCGAGCCCCAACGGCGGGAGCGCGTGGCGCAACTGCTGCAACAGGTCGACCTGCCACGGGACACCCTGGAGCGCTATCCCCATCAGTTTTCCGGCGGGCAACGCCAACGGATCTGCATCGCCCGGGCGCTGGCACTGAATCCCAAAGTGATCATCGCGGATGAATCGGTCTCGGCGCTGGACGTCTCGGTGCAGGCCCAGGTGCTGGAACTGCTGGAACGGCTGCGCGCCGAGCATTGCCTGAGTTACCTGTTCATCTCCCACGACATGGCGGTGGTCGAGCGCATCTGTCATCGCGTGGCGGTGATGTATGGCGGCCGCATTGTCGAAATCGGCGCCCGTGATCAGGTCCTGCACAACCCGCAGCATCCCTATACCCGCCGCCTGCTCGCCGCAGTGCCGGTGCCCGAAGTGGGCCGGCGCCGGGATTTCAAGAGCCTGCTCAAAGAGCTGGACCGGCCTGACCCGATCAAGACAAAGGATTTTGTCGCGCCGGTGCAGCGGTTTTCAGCGGTAGCCGCCGATCACTGGGTCGCGGTAGAGTGATAATGGCAGTGACCGCTTAACGCTTTTCAGCCGACCACGGCAGCATGCGGCGCAGGGTGTTGTCGCGGACAAAGTAATGATGAAAGAGCCCCGCTGCGGCGTGTACGCCGATCAACCAATAGCCCAGGTTGCCGGCCCACTCGTGCCAGCCTTTGATCTGTCTGGCCAGATCAGGGTCGACGGCCAGGGGCGCGGGCAGGAAGAAGCCGAAGTACGGCATCGGTTTGCCACCCGCCGCCAGCATCAGCCAGGCCAGCACCGGTGTCGCGATCATCAGTGCGTACAACAGCCCGTGAACAAGGTGGGCCATCCCGAGCTGCCAGGTACGAGGGGCCGGCGTGATAGGTGGCGCTTTGTACATCAACCTGCCCAGCAGACGCAGCCAGACCAGCGCAAATATCGACAGACCGAACATGCCGTGCATGCCTAACAACAGCGAGCGCAGCGTACTGCCCCGGGGCGCAAAGCCTTTCAGCTCGATACAGGCGTAAACGCCGACGAACAACGCCAGCATCAGCCAGTGCAGGGACATCGACAATCTGGCGTACCGGTGTGGGGTTGAATTCATAGTGGGCGCTCGCTGAGTGAGGAGGATGTTGCTGAATGGCTCCGCACCTTGGGGCCGCTGTCTTAAGGCAGTCTGAAGACCTCGCGCAGGTTGCAAAGAACGCCAAACCAGGGACATTTCTCACCTTCAGACTTCGTTAAGAATCGACACTGATACTCCACCCCATTCACCACTGGGGAGGAGCCACACCCATGCAGGGTCTGGACTGGAATAACCGATTACCACAGCACTCAATGCCGTCCAGTGCGCTGCCTCTGGATTTCCTGCCTATGGGATTCGGCACTGCGCAATCACCGCCCCTCTCGCTTAATCGCGCGCTGCCTCAGGAGCCACTGCGCGATGCCTACGAGGCCTTTATCCAGCAACGCTTTCGCCAGGCCCACAACGCCGAGATCCGCAGCTTCATGCCGGAGCTGTTTGGACTCCACGACACCACAGACACGCTCTGCGCCGTGGCCGGCGTGCGGGTGGCGACCTCCGGCACGCTGTTCCTGGAGCGCTACCTCGACCAGCCCGTCGAGCACATGATCGAAGCCAGTGCCGGCAGGCCAGCGGACCGTCAGGGCATCGTTGAAGTGGGCAACCTCGCCGCCAGCAACCTGGGCAGCGCGCGGCTGAGCATCATCACCGTGACCTGGCTGCTCGCCATGGGCGGCCTGGAATGGGTCGCTTTCACGGGCAACGCCGGGCTGGTCAACAGCTTCAATCGCCTCGGGCTGCGCCCCGTCACCCTCTGTGCTGCCGACCCTATGCGTCTGGGCGAGGACCGCCACGCATGGGGTCATTACTACGACACGCAACCGAACGTGCACGTCGGCGATATCCGCGCAGGCTTTCTGCATTTGAGCAGCTGTGGCGTGTTTGAACGCTTCGGGCTGCCCCTGACACTGGAGGACAGCTGCCATGTCGCCTGAACTGACCGGCTTGCGCCAGCGCATCACCGATCTCGCCGCCAAGCAGCCCGATGCGTGCGCGCTGTGGGGCGATGACTTGAAACTGAGTTATGCCGAGCTGGATGCAGAAATCAATCTGCGTCAGGAGAGGCTCAAGGACCTGGACGCCAGGGTCGTGGCCCTCGCCCTGGAGAATGGCCCGGACCTGCTGATCTGGGACCTGGCGATTCTGTTCGCAGGCCTGGCCTGTGTGACGCTGCCGCCGTTCTTCAGCCCAGCGCAGCGGCTTCACTGCCTGGAGCAGAGCCAGGCTGACGTGGTCATTGCCGACGACGACTACGCCAGTGAACTGGCCATTTCGGCGTTCCGTCATGAAGAGGGATTCTGGCTGCGGACAAACCCTCAGCCGTCGCCCCTGCCCGTCGGCACGGCAAAGCTCACCTTTACGTCTGGCACGACCGGCACCCCCAAAGGCGTCTGCCTGGATGCTGCAAGCGTACTGGCGGTGGCCATGGAGCTGCAGCGCGCCAGCGAATCTCGTCAGCCCGCCCACCACCTTTCACTCTTGCCTCTGGCGATCCTGCTGGAAAACGTCGGCTGCTACGCCGCGCTTTATGCCGGGGCCATGCTGAGTCTCCCGAGTCAGCGAGCCTTGGGGATTCAAGGCGCCAGCGGCGTGGAGTTACCGCGTCTGCTGTCAACCTTGGCGGTGCGCCAGCCCCACAGCATGATCCTCGTGCCGCAGCTGTTGTTGCTGCTGGTCAGCGCGTGCGAGATGGGCGCTTTCAACCCGGCAGCGCTGCGTTTCATCGCGGTGGGCGGCGCCAAAGTCAGCCATGAACTGTTGCTGCGCGCCGAAACCCTTGGCATTCCGGTGTACGAAGGCTACGGCCTGTCCGAGTGCGCGTCGGTCGTCGCCCTCAACCGCCCCGACGCCAATCATCCCGGCAGCGTTGGCAAACCGCTGCCCCATGTGCAGATACGCCTGGCCGAGGACGGTGAAGTCCTGATTGGCGGGTCGCGGATGCTGGGCTATCTCGGCGACGCGGAACCCACACCGCAGTGGTGGCCGAGCGGTGATCTCGGCGCGTTTGACGCCAACGGCTACCTATATATTCACGGCCGCAAGAAGCATCAGTTCGTGACCAGTTACGGTCGCAACGTCAACCCTGAGTGGGTCGAGGCCGAACTGACCCAGCGCGGTCTGATCGCTCAGGCATTCGTCTACGGCGAAGCCCTGCCGCGCAACCATGCGCTGCTGTGGCCACTGCGCCCGGACGCCACCGACTCGCACCTGCACAGCGCTGTCGAGCAGGCCAATCAGGCGCTGCCGGACTACGCACGCGTCCACACCTGGACCCGTCTCGATCAGCCTTTCACCACCGTCAACGGCATGGCCACCGCCAACGGCCGACCCCGGCGCGACGCCATCCTGGCGAATTACCGACATCTGTTCACTGAGCCCACGCGAGCAAAGGACCTTCAATCATGAGTTTTTTCGAATCCCTGCAAGACGCCACCCGCACCGAGCGCGAGACCTTGTTCAATCTGCCCGTCATCCATCAGGCGCTGCACGGTGAAGTCTCGCTGGACAGCTATCGCGCCTTCCTGACTCAGGCGTATTACCACGTGCGCCATACCGTGCCGTTGATGATGGCCTGTGGCGCGCGGCTGCCTTCGCGGCTGGAATGGCTGCGTGGCGCGGTGTGCGAGTACATCGAAGACGAATACGGCCACGAGCAGTGGATCCTCAACGACGTGCGCGCCTGCGGTGGCGATGCCGATGCCGTGCGCGACGGTACGCCTGGCCTGCCTATCGAGCTCATGGTCGCCTACCTCTACGATGTCATCGCGCGGGGCAACCCGGTGGGACTGTTCGGCATGGTCAATGTGCTGGAAGGCACCAGCATTGCGCTGGCGACCCATGCGGCGGGCAGCATTCAGCAGCGCCTGGGGCTGCCGGCCACGGCCTTCCGCTACCTGAGTTCCCACGGCAGCCTCGATGTCGGCCACATGGAGACCTATCGCAAACTGATGGACCGTCTTGAAGACCCGGAGGATCAGGCGGCCGTGATCAAGGCCTCGAAAGTGGTGTACGGCCTGTACACCGACATGTTTCGTCAGTTGCCCGTCGCTCAGGCCGCACCGGTGAAGGAGCTCGCCCATGCGTCTGTCTGAAACCCGCGTCGTCCTGACCGGTGCCAGTGGCGGCATCGGCATGGCCATCGCCCAGGCGCTGTGCAGCCATGGCGCCGAAGTGCTCGCCGTCTGCCGGCATCAGGAGCCGCTGTTGCCATTGCAACAGCAGTATCCGCACCTGTTGCACTGGGTAAAGGCCGATCTGACCAGCGCCGAAGGTCGTCAGCACGTGCTGATGACGGCGCAGGCGATGGAAGGGGTCAACCTGCTGATCAACGCCGCCGGCGTCAATCATTTCGCCATGCTGGAACAGCTGCCGGGGCACGAGATCGATTCGATGCTCGACATCAACCTGAACGCGCCGATTCAGCTCACCGGCCTGCTGTTGCCGCTGCTGCGCCAGGCCAGCCGCGCCATGGTGGTCAACGTCGGCTCTACCTACGGCTCGATCGGCTACGCCGGTTACGCCACGTACTGCGCGAGCAAGTTTGCCCTGCGCGGGTTTTCCGAAGCCTTGCGCCGTGAGCTGGCGGATACGCGGGTCGGCGTGTTGTACGTCGCCCCGCGCGCCACCCGCACGACGATGAACAGTCCCGCAGCGCGCGCCCTCAACTCTGCCCTGAAGACCGCCGAGGACGATCCGCAGACGGTCGCCGCAGCCGTTGTCCGTGCCATTGTCGGTAATCAGCGCGAGCTGTACATGGGCTGGCCTGAACAGTTCTTCGTACGCCTCAACAGTCTGCTGCCTGCCGTGGTGGACCGTGGGCTGCGCAAACACTTGCCCCTCATTCGCCGACTCAGCAGCGCCCCCCTCGAAAAGAGCACCAAGCCATGAAAGGTCTACTCGTCGTACTGCTCGCCACCTTCACCCTGCCGGTGTGGGCACTGGATGCACCTGACCAGCAACGCCTGACCGGCATCCAGCAGGATTGGGCGCGGATTCAATACCAGTTGCCGGAAGACCAGCGCGTCGCTGCCTTTGAGCAGTTGGCCGCCAAGTCCTCCGCCTTCACCCAGCAGCGTCCCGCCGTCGCCGAGGCATGGATATGGTCGGGCATTGTCACCAGCAGTTGGGCCGGTGCCCAGGGCGGACTGGGTGCATTGAGCAAGGTGAAAACCGCAAAAGCCGACCTCGAAAAAGCCATGACGCTGGACCCCAATGCCTTGCAAGGCTCCGCCTACGCCAGCCTGGCTGCGCTGTACGATCGCGTGCCGGGCTGGCCCATCGGATTCGGCGATGCCGATAAAGCGCAAGGGCTGCTGGAGCAGGCGCTGAAACTCAATCCCGACGGCATCGATCCGCTTTACTTCTGGGGCGATCATCTCTACCGCCAAGGCCACTACGCTCAGGCAACGGAAGCGCTGGAGAAAGCCTTGCTCGCCGCACCCCGCCCCGGGCGTGAAGTGGCGGACAGTGGACGTCGTAAAGATATCCAGCTATTGCTGGTGGACGTAAACAAAAAACTGAAATGACGGAGCATTCATGCGTTTGCTGCTGGTTGAAGACGATGTTGCCCTCGGTGAGGGCATTCATCAGGCGTTGAGTCGCGAAGGCTACACGGTGGACTGGGTGAAAGACGGCGCCAGCGCTCTCCATGCGTTGTTGAGCGAAGCGTTTGATCTGGCCATTCTTGACCTCGGATTGCCCAGGCTCGACGGCCTCGCAGTGTTGCGGCGCCTGCGTGAAAGTGGCTCGGCCCTGCCGGTGCTGATCCTCACGGCACGCGATTCCACTGACGATCGCATTGCCGGCCTCGACGCAGGGGCCGACGATTACCTGATAAAGCCCTTCGACCTGTCCGAACTCAAGGCCCGCCTGCGCGCATTGTTGCGGCGCAGTGCCGGGCGTGCGCGGGTCACGATCGAGCACGCGGGCATTCGCCTGGACCCGGCCACCCAGCAAGTCAGTTACAAGAACGAACCCGTCGCCCTCACCCCCAAGGAATACCAGTTGCTGTACGAACTGCTCTCGCCACCGGGCCGGGTGATGACCCGCGAACGCTTGATGCAGTTGCTGTACGGCTGGAATGAAGAGGCGGAAAGCAACACCCTTGAAGTGCACATCCATCACCTGCGCAAGAAGTTTTCCAGCGAGCTGATCCGCACCGTACGCGGCGTCGGCTATCTGGTAGAGGATCGCCCGTGACTTCGATCCGTCGACGCACGCTGACGTTGATTCTCGGACTGGTGCTGATCGGACTGCTGATCCTGACGCTGGTCAACCTCCATGACAGCAACCACGAAATCGCCGAAGTCTATGACGCCCAGCTCGCCACCAATGCCCGGTTGCTGCAGGGCGTGATGCGCATGCCCCTGGCGCGGCAGGAGCATGCGCAGTTGTACCAGGCGTTCAATCAGGCCCTGGCTCAGGCCGAACCCAGGGTCGACGGCCACCCCTACGAGAGCAAAATCGCCTTTCAGGTCTGGGACCTTCAGGGGCAACTGCTGGTGCACACCCCCAGCGCGCCGAGTTTGACCCGTGCGCCCCAGTACAACGGCTTCAGCGACATCAATGATCTGGGCAAACATGAATGGCGCACCTTCGTGCTCAGGGACGAGCAACACGACCTGCTGATCTGGGTCGGCGAGCGCGACGACGTGCGCTCGGACCTGGTCAACCGCATCGTCCGCCACACGGTGATCCCCAACCTGATCGGCAGCCTGCTGCTGATGGGCGCGATCTGGCTGGCCATTGGCTGGGGACTGAAGCCGCTGGCCGACCTGGCCGCCACGCTGCGCGGTCGTCATCCCGGCTCCCTCGATCCCTTGCAACTGGCCCCGCTGCCCAGCGAGCTGGAACCCATGCAAGCGGCACTGAACAGACTGCTCGGACAGATTCAGGAGGTGTTGAGCCGTGAACGGCGCTTCATCGCCGACGCCGCCCATGAAATGCGCACCCCGCTGGCGGTGCTTCGCGTTCATGCGCAAAACGTGCTGGAGGCACACGACGGCGCGCAGCGCGACCAGTCCCTGAGTTACCTCATCGTCGGCGTTGACCGCACGGCACGGCTGGTCAATCAGTTGCTGACCGTCGCGCGGATGGAGCCCGGGGCAGGCGCGGTTCTCACCCGCGACGCCGATCTTGTTGCGGCTGTACGCGAGAGCCTGGTGCAAATGACGCCGTGGGTCTTGAGCCGGGGGCTGGAATTGGTGTTCGACTGCGATGAACCTTCCCTGATGGTACGAACCGATTTCGCCGCCATCGACATTGCCCTGCAGAACCTGGTCACCAATGCGGTCAATTTTTCGCCCTTGAACGGTCAGGTGATCGTCAATCTGGGCGTGGCCGATGGCTTTTTCCAGCTCAGCGTTGCGGACGAGGGGCCCGGCATTGACGAAGCCGAGCGGGAGCGCCTTTTCGAGCGCTTCTACAGCCGCGGCAACGATCAGGGCGCGGGGCTGGGCCTGACCATCGTGCAATCGATTGCACGACGCCTCGGCGGTGAAATTACCCTGGAGAACCGCGCAGGAAAAGGCTTGCGCGCGACACTATGTGCGCCAGCGAACAGACAGCCCTGATCAAGCGTACTCACACTGGCGTGGTCTGAACGCTTCGTTCACCAGGGCACATCGGTGCCGGCGCTCCGCTGTGCACACTGCCCAACACGCTGCGTTCGCCGGAGTGCAAGTCATTTCAGGGAAACTAATGACGAGCACATGGACACGCACCAAGCAGGCGATCTCCCGGGTCAGTCTGTTTCGCGGCGCCGGGGGTCATCCCAAGCTGGAATTTGCTTACGAACGGATATTGCGCGCCGAATTGTTCAGCGCCGACCAGATGGCCAGCCACGGCATAGCCCTGGCCAGCCAGCATCAGCTGGGTGCAGTGACCACGCGTGATTTCCTGCTGGGCAGGCTGGATGACAACGAGGCACTGCTCAAAAAGAGCTGCAACGCGTTGACCCAAGCCCAGGCGTCCGACCGCCGCATCACCCCTGCCGCCGAGTGGCTGCTCGATAATTTTTTCCTGATCGAAGATCACATCCGCACCGCACGCTCCCACCTTCCCAAGGGTTACAGCCGGGAATTGCCACGCCTTAGCAATGGGCCCTCCTCGGGTCTGCCACGGGTCTATGACCTCGCGCTGGAGACGATCTCCCACGGTGATGGCCGGTTTGACGAGCTGAGCCTCAAGCGCTTCGTCGTCTCGTACCAGACGGTGATGCCGCTGACGCTGGGCGAACTCTGGGCGATCCCGATCATGCTGCGCCTAGCATTGATAGAGAACTTGCGGCGAGTGGCCTCGCGGGTCATCGCCAACTGGGACGATCGCAACCTGGCTGATGATTGGGCCGAGCGGTTGATCGAAGTGTCCGAGCACGACGTGAAGAGCGTGGTGTTGACTGTCGCCGACATGGCGCATTCATCCCCGCCCATGACCGCTGCATTCGTCGCCGAGTTCGCCCGCCGCCTGCAGGGCCAAAGCGCTGCCTTGGCGTTGCCGCTCAACTGGATCGAGCAGTTGCTCGCCGAGACCGGTTCGAGTACGGAGCGACAGGTGCAATTCGATGCACAGCAACAGTCAGCCGATCAGGTGTCGATCAGCAACAGCATCGCCAGCCTGCGCCTGCTGTCTGCGACCCCCTGGCGTGAGTTTGTCGAAGCGATGAGCCATGTCGAGCAGACGCTTCAACAGGATCCGGCTGAGGTCTACCCGCACATGGACTTCGCCACCCGTGACAGCTATCGCCACGCCATCGAACGGCTGGCCAGACGCAGTCGAAGCGCTGAAATGTTCGTCGCGCAAACCGTTGTGGCGCTGTCCCGGGAACATCGGGACGCGGGCGGCGGGGACGATCTCGCCGGGCACATCGGGTTTTACCTGGTCGGACCCGGCATCGGGGTTCTCGAACAGAAAGTCGGTGCCCGTGTGCCCTTTCACGAAAGGTGGAAACGCCTGCTGCAACGTTCGCCGCTGACGTTCTACCTGGCACCTGCGGGAGCCCTGACGATTATTTTTGCACTGCCGCTGCTGGCTTCGGCGCACCGGGACGGGCTGCCGAATATCGCGCTCATTGCATTGGCAGTGCCCTGTCTGGTCATGACCAGTCGCCTGGCGTTCAGTCTCATCAACTGGCTGGTCACGTTCAGCCTGCTGCCGGCGATGCTGCCGAAAATGGATTACGCCGACGGGATTCCCGATGAGGCGCGCACGCTGGTGGCCATCCCGACGATGATCGGGTCGCGCGCGGACATCGACGAACTGGTAGAGGGGCTGGAAGTCAGGTTTCTGGCCAATCGAGACAGCAATCTGTTTTTCGCGCTGCTCACCGACTTTCTCGACTCAGCGACGCAAGTGCAGGCAGCGGATGCAGGCCTGCTCGTCTACGCCTCCGAGGCAATCAACCGACTCAACGGCAAATATGCGGACGAGTTGCCAGCGCGGTTTTTCCTGTTTCACCGCCCCCGCCGCTGGAACGCCGGTGAGCGTGCCTGGATGGGCCACGAACGCAAACGCGGCAAGATGTCCGACCTCAACGCGTGGCTGCGGGGTGCCGGCGAAAACCGTTTCAGCACCGTTGTCGGCGACACCTCGGCCCTTGTGTCTGTGCGCTATGTGCTGACCCTGGATACCGACACCCTGCTGCCAGGCGAGGTGGCCCGCCAGTGCGTGGCCGCCATGATGCACCCGCTCAACCGCCCGGTGTTCGACGCAAGCCGTGAGCGGGTCATTTCCGGGTACGCGCTGTTGCAACCCCAGGTCGGCATCAGCCTGACCAGTACGCCCCGCTCGATCTATTCACGCCTGTTCGGCAGTGGTGGCGGCGTCGACCCCTACACCCGGGCGGTGTCGGACATTTACCAGGACTTGTTCAAACAAGGCTCTTTCATTGGCAAGGGCATCTACGATGTCGACGCGTTCACCTGTGCGCTGGAGGGCTGTCTGCCGGACAACCAGGTCCTCAGTCACGACTTGATCGAGGGCTGCTACGCCCGGTCAGGCCTGCTCAGCGATGTGCAGCTGTATGAGCAATACCCGTCCCGCTACAGCGTGGACGTCAAACGACGCCATCGCTGGATTCGCGGCGATTGGCAGCTGACCCCCTGGATCCTGCCCTGGACCCTGAACACGCGCAGAGAATGGACACGCAACCGTCTCGATGTCATGGCGCGCTGGAAGATTCTCGACAACCTGCGCCGCAGCCTTGAACCGGCGGCTGTGTTGCTTATGCTGGCCTGGGGTTGGTTCGCCAGCAGTGAACCGCTGGCCTGGACCTTGGCGGTGCTCGGCTTGCTGGTCATGCAACCGCTGCTCAGGACCCTGACCGATGGGTTGCAACCGCCGTTGAACGTGCCTTATCGGCAATACCTCGCCGCGCTGTGCAGGAGTCTGGGCCAGGACCTCGCCCAGATCGCTGCAACCGTCGCATGGTTGCCGTTCGAGATGTATTACAGCGTGGGCGCCATCGCGCGTTCGCTCTGGCGGATCCTGTTCAGCCGTCGCCTGTTATTGCAATGGCAACCCTCCCGGGAAGTCGAGCGCAACACGCAAAATCCACTGCCGGCGCTCTACCGCGAGATGTGGATAGGCCCTCTGCTCGCACTCTGCGGGTTTGCCGGTTTACTGGCTGACCCGCTGGCTCTGCTGATCGCCATGCCGTTCCTGCTCGCCTGGGCTGCCGGGCCATGGATCGCCTGGCGCCTGAGCGCGGTGCCGGAACATGCAGTGTTCGAGCCCTCGGTGGAGGCACTGCGCTTTCTGCAAGTGCTCTCACGGCGGACGTGGGCGTTTTTCGACGAATTCGTCGGGCCACAGGACAACTGGCTGCCCCCCGACAACGTTCAGGAAGAACCAAAAGCGATGATTGCCCACCGCACCTCGCCAACCAATATGGGCATGGCGTTGCTGGCGCATCTGGCGGCCCACGACTTCGGCTATCTCAGCACCGAGCGACTGCTGCAGCGCTTGTCCGCTTCGCTGGAGAGCATGGACAACCTGGAGCGTTACCAGCACCATTTTTACAACTGGTATGACACGCAAACCCTCAAGCCCCTGCGCCCTCAATACATCTCCACCGTTGACAGTGGCAACCTGGCCGGGCACTTGCTGACCCTGCGTGCCGGCTTGATCCAGCTGCCCGACGCGGCGGTGTTCGATGCCACGATGGTTAAAGGCCTGCGTATCACGCTGGACACGCTGCTGGAAACGACGGACGCCAGCGGCACGTTGAATTCGCTCTATCCACTGCTTGAAGAGGTTGCCGAAGCCCACGAACCCGATGCGCTGTTGACCGCGTTGCAGACCGTCCGTGCTCGGGTGGCGGCCATGACGGCGGGCAGCACAGAGGACAGCGTTTACTGGCAAGACGCATTGACTGCGCAGTGTGATGACTGGATCGCGGCCCTCGAACGTTATCGACTGCCCACGCCTTTGATCGGTCGACACCCGCCTCGCAGCACGCTGCGGGAACTGTCCCGGCTGGAAGAAGCTGACTGGGGACTCGATGATCACCCGCGCATTGACGCTGTCCGCCAGGCTGCCCTCGCCGCTATTGCCCGGATTGATCGCCTGATCATCCTGACGGGCGCGCTGGCGCAGATGGACTTCTCCCTGCTCTACGACAACAAGCGCGACTTGTTCGTGATCGGTTACAACGCCGACGAGCGGCGCCTGGACACCGGCTATTACGACCTGCTGGCATCCGAAGTGCGTCTGACCAACTTTGTGGTGATCGCTCAGGGGCAGATTCCGCAGCGGGCGTGGTTCACCCTCGGGCGATTGCTCGGTGACTGCGCCGGTGTACCGACCTTGATGTCCTGGTCCGGCTCGATGTTCGAATACCTGATGCCCATGCTGGTCATGCCTAACTACGACGGCAGTCTGCTTGACCAGACCTGCCGTGCGGCGGTGGCCGTGCAGATTGAACATGGAAAGCGCCTGGGCATTCCCTGGGGCGTGTCGGAATCGGGCTATTACACGCTGGATGCGCATTTCAATTACCAGTACCGGGCGTTCGGCGTCCAGGCGCTGGGCCTCAAGCGCGGCCTGGGCGACGACGTCGTGGTCGCGCCTTACGCCAGCGTCCTGGCCTTGATGGTGGACGCCGACGCGGCCTGCAAAAACCTGCAGGGTCTTGCCCGCAAAGGTGCCTGCGGCCGCTTCGGACTCTATGAGGCCATTGATTACACCGAAGCGCGTCTGCCGCGAGGCCAGCGTTACGCCTGGGTGCAGTCCTTCATGGCGCACCATCAGGGCATGAGCCTGCTGGCGTTGACCAGCGTGTTGCTCGATCAGCCCATGCAACGGCGTTTTGAATCCGATCCGGCCCTGCAATCGGCCCTGCTGCTGTTGCAAGAGCGGGTGCCCAAGGTGGCAGCGCCTTATCTGCAAACCGCACAGCAGCCCGCCGCCGGCGATGCGGGGGCCGGTCAGGAGAACGACCTGAGGGTGTTCGCCAACCCGGGGCTCAAGCGCCCGGCGGTGCAATTGCTGTCCAACGGCAAGTACCACGTCATGCTTACCAGCGCCGGCGGCGGCTACAGCCGTCTCGACACCATGGCCGCCACCCGCTGGCAGGAAGACACCACCCAGGACAACTGGGGCACGTTCTGCTACTTGCGGGACGTGGCAACGGGCGCTGTCTGGTCCAGCGCCTTTCAGCCGACCCTGCACCGGGCCGAGAGCCACGAGGCCATTTTCAGCGATGCGCGGGCCGAATTCCGCACCCGGGAACTGGGCTTCGATACCCATATGGAAATCGTCGTTTCCCCGGAAGACAATATCGAACTGCGCCGCCTGCACGTCACCAACCGAGGGACCTCAGCCAAGACCCTGGAGATCACCACCTACGCGGAAGTGGTGCTGGCGTCGCCGGAAACGGACGCCATGCACCCGGCCTTCAGCAAGCTATTCGTGCAGACCGAGTTGTTGCTGCCGCTGCAAGCCATCGTTTGCAGTCGACGGCCGCGGGCCAGCGATGAACACACGCCGTGGATGTGCCACCTGCTGGCCGCCCATGGCGTGGATATTCAGGCCATTTCCTACGAGACCGACCGCGCGCGTTTCATTGGTCGCGGCCGCAGCACCCAGTCGCCGGCGGCGCTGGACCCCGGCTGCGAGCACTTGTCCGGCAGCGCCGGTCCGGTGCTGGACCCGATTGTCGCTATCCGTTGCCGGATCAACCTGGAGCCCGGGCAGCAAGGCACCATCGATCTGGTCACGGGCGTCGCGGACAGCCGCGAAGACTGCCTCTCGCTGATCAACAAGTACCGTGATCGGCACCTCGCGGACCGGGTTTTCGATCTGTCATGGACCCACAGTCAGGTGCTGCTGCGCCAGCTCAACGTCTCGCCCGCCGACGCGCGTCTGTTTGAACAGATGGCCTCCTCGCTGATTTACGCCAATGCGGCGTTGCGCCCGGACAGCAGCGTGCTGACGGCCAACCTGCGCAATCAGCAAGGCCTGTGGGGGCAGTCGATTTCAGGCGACCTACCCATCGTGCTGTTGCAGGTTAACAGCCTTGAAAATATCGAGCTGGTCCAGAAGATGATTCAGGCCCACGCCTACTGGCGACAGAAAGGCCTGCTCACGGACCTGCTGATCTGGAACGAAGATCAGGTGGGTTATCGCCAGCAACTGCAGGACGCGATCATGGGACTGGTCACGTCCGGCAGTGAAGCCACGCTGGTGGATAGGCCGGGCGGCATATTCGTGCGTATGGCGCAGCAGATGTCCAACGAGGACCGCACGCTGATCCTCTCGGCTGCGCGGCTGGTGTTTGCCGAAGGGCGTGGGACCCTGGCCGAGCAGGTTCACCGACGCCGCGTAGTGCGGGTGCACCCGGCGTTTGTCGCGACCCGCGCTCATGTGCCAGCGCCATCGCAGCCGGCCCTTGCCCCGATTCCCGTGTCGCTGCCACTGAGTAATGCCTACGGTGCGTTCAGCCAGGATGGCGGTGAGTACATCATCAACGCCCCGGCCTCCCATCCCACGCCAGCCCCCTGGGTCAACGTGATTGCCAATGCCCAGATGGGCACCGTCATCTCTGAGTCCGGCAGTGCCTACACCTGGGCCGAAAATGCCCACGAGTTCCGCCTCACGCCCTGGCACAACGACCCGGTGAGCGACCCCGTCGGTGAGGTCATTTACCTGCGTGATGAGGACACCGGTCATTTCTGGTCGGCCACCCCCAGACCTGCCTCGGGCACTGGCGCTTACCGAACGCGCCACGGCTTCGGTTACACCGTGTTTGAGCACGAGGAAGACGGCATCCGCAGCGAACTCTGGGTTTACGTGGCGCTGGATGCGCCGATCAAGTTCTCCAGGCTGGTGCTGCGCAATGTGTCGGGGCGTGACCGCAACCTCTCGGTGACGGGCTATGTGGAGTGGGTGCTGGGCGATCTGCGCAGTAAATCAGCCATGCACGTGGTCACCCATTCGGATCCTGCCAGCGGCGCCTTGTTCGCCCGCAACGCCTGGTCGGTGGAATTCAGCGAGCGCGTGGCATTCTTTGATACCGATTCCGTCGATCACAGCGTCACGGCGGACCGTACCGAGTTCATCGGACGCAGCGGCAGTCTGCAGTCTCCCGCAGCAATGCGGCACAAAGGACTGTCCGGGAAAACCGGTGGAGGTCTGGACCCCTGCGCCGCTATACAGGTGGCAGTGGCGCTCACACACGGGCAAGGCACGGAAGTCGTCCTGCGCCTGGGTGCGGAGAAACACGCCCAGGCGGCCACCCAGCTGGCGCAACGTTACAAAGGCGTACAGGTGGCGGCGCAGGAGTTGCAGAAAGTCAAAGACCATTGGCGCTCGGTGCTCTCCGTGGTTCAGGTGAAGACCCCGGTGCCGGCCCTGGACGTGATGCTCAACGGCTGGTTGATGTACCAGGTCATCGCCTGCCGGTTTCTCGCCCGCAGTGGCTATTACCAGTCGGGCGGCGCCATCGGTTTTCGCGATCAGCTGCAGGACAGCATGGCCATGATCCATGCCGATCCAGCAGCAGCGCGGGCGCACCTGTTGTTGTGCGCGAATCATCAATACGCAGAGGGCGATGTTCAGCACTGGTGGCACCCTCCCCTCAATCGAGGCGTGCGCACGGCTTGCTCCGACGATTTCCTGTGGTTGGTGGCCGCCACCAGCCGCTACGTCGAGGTCACCGGTGATCTGTCGGTGCTGGACGAACCCGCCGGCTACCTTGAAGGGCGCGCGCTGGGGCCGGGGGAAGAATCCTATTACGACTTGCCCGGTCTATCAGCGCTGCAGGAGCCGCTGTATCAGCACTGTCTTCGCGCCATCGAGCACAGCCTGAGCCGCGGTGAACACGGTCTGCCATTGATGGGCAGTGGCGACTGGAATGACGGCATGAATCGCGTGGGCTATCTCGGCAAGGGTGAAAGCGTCTGGCTGGGCTTTTTCGGGTGTCAGGTGCTGGAGCGTTTCGCACGGCTGGCCGAGCGCCACGGCGACAGTGAATTCGCGGCACGCTGCGATGAACACGCGAAAGAACTCCGTGGGAGCCTGGAAGCGGCTGCCTGGGACGGCGCGTGGTATCGCCGTGGCTGGTTTGACGATGGACAGCCTCTGGGTTCTTCCGTCAACGATGAGTGTCGGCTGGATTCCATCGCCCAGAGCTGGTCGGTGTTGTCCGGTGCAGGATCACCCGAACGCCAGCACCTGGCGATGCAGGCGGTGGATCAGTACCTGGTCAAACCGGACATCCGCGCCGTCCTGCTGCTCGACCCTCCGTTCGACAAAGGCCTGCAAGACCCGGGCTACATCAAGGGCTACGTGCCAGGCGTGCGCGAGAACGGAGGGCAATACACCCACGCGGCCGTCTGGGCGGCGATGGCCTTTGCGCAGTTGGGCGATACGGCCAAAGCCTGGGAGCTGCTGCACATGATCAACCCGGCCGACCCCCTCAACAGTGCCAGGATCGACACTTACAAAGTCGAGCCCTACGTGATGGCGGCCGATGTCTACGGCATTGCGCCCCATGCAGGGCGTGGCGGCTGGACGTGGTACACCGGCTCCGCTGGCTGGATGTACCGGTTGGGCGTCGAGTCACTGCTGGGGCTTACACGCAACGGCAACCTGCTGCAGCTAAACCCTTTGATGCCGGCGGACTGGCCCGGGTTTACCCTGAGTTACCGCTTTGCAGGGACGCAGTACCACTTCGAGGTGGTCCGTGGCGATACGGCCGGCACCTCGATGACGCTGGATGGCACACCGGTCGAAGGCAATGCGTTGGCGCTGGTGGACGATGGCGTGGAGCGCTGGGTACGGATTGAGTGCGGCGGTGCGCAGCCAGCAGCACACGAGCCGATCGAATACACGACGGCAGCCGATGATTGACCCGCGGCGCCGGCGCTGCGCTGGAGTACCCTCTGTTCGTCGTCCCTACTTCTGGAGTTCCACCATGTGCACCGCGCCGCAGCCCGTCGACAATCACCTGCTTGCTGCGCTCGCCGAGGAAGAACTCTTGCGCCTGGCCCCGCACATGGAGTGGGTGGACCTGGTATTGGGCGAGGTGCTGTATGAGCCCGGGGACACTCTGCGTCAGGTGTACTTCCCTACCGACTCGATCGTGTCCTTGCTGCAGGTCACTGAAAGCGGGTCCTCGGCAGAGATCGCCGTGGTGGGCAACGAGGGGCTTGTCGGCATCGCGGTGTTCATGGGTGGCGAGAGCACGTCCAGTCGCGCGGTGGTGCAGAGTGCCGGGGGCGCCTTCCGCCTGGCCGGCCATAGGCTCAAGGAAGAGTTCGATCGCCACGGCGATTTGTTGCTGCTCATGCTGCGCTACACCCAGGCCTTGATTGCGCAAATGTCACAGACCGGCTTGTGCAATCGCCATCATTCGATCGATCAGCAGTTGTGCCGCTGGTTGCTGTTGTCGCTGGACCGGCTGCAAGGCAATCAACTGACCATGACCCAGGAACTCATGGCCAATATGCTGGGCGTGCGCCGAGAAGGTGTCACCGAAGCGGCGGGCAAGCTGCAGCGCCAGGGCGTGATCGAATACAGCCGTGGCCAGATCAAGGTCCTGGATCGCCCGCGTCTGGAACGGTTGAGCTGCGAATGTTATTCGGTGGTCAAGGCCGAGTCCGACCGCTTGCTGAGCTATACCCGTCGCCACGAGTCATCAGTGGCTGGCACGCCTGTGCGGCCTGCACCGCCGGCTCACCCTGGCAACGTGCGCTGACGAACAGACGCGCCGCGCAGCACCGCGCAGAGTGTCCGTGGCCATTTCGAGTGGCTGGCTTGCACCCTTCCCCTGTGCCGAATACTCGACCGGCACAACAAAGGACAGCCCTATGTTACGCAGCATGCGAGACCTTGAAGGTTTCACCCTCGCCGCCATTGACGGTGATATCGGCGACGTGGACGATTTCTATTTCGACAACGAAGCCTGGGTCATCAGGTACCTGGTGGTCGAGACCGGATCCTGGCTGTTCGGCGGTCAGGTACTGATCTCGCCGTTCTCCACCGGACTGCCGGATTGGGTCTCACGCAGGTTGCCGATCCATGTCGACAAGCAAGAGGTCAGGGATGTTCTGGATTCCGAACATGAGCGGCGCGCCGTGGCCGCTGCTCAAGATCAGCCGTCGATCGAAAGCTGGGCGATTGCGCCACCGACCCAGGAGCCAACCGATGATCAGAGCTTGCGCAGCTGCCGTGCATTGATCGGCTGTCACATCAAAGCCACAGACGGTGAAATCGGCCACGTCGATGACGTGCTGATCAACGAAGACACTTGGGCGATTCAGTACCTGGTGGTCAATACCAGCCATTGGTGGCATGGACACAAGGTGCTGATCGCGCCAGAGTGGATCGACGAGGTGTCGTGGCAGGACAAGATTGTCGCGGTAGACCTCGAACAGGCCGCCGTCAGGGCATCCCCTCATTACGAATCCACGCAGCAGTTGAACCGTGAACGCGAAGAAGCCCTGTACGCACACTACGGGCGGGTTGCGTACTGGCGAATCGAGGCGGTCATTGCACAGGTCGGATGAGTACGGCGTCAGGTAAACCAGCAGGCACGGGCCCCTTTGATGGCAATCAGATACATCCGCAGCCTGACCGGCAGAAGACGCACCCCCGCCGCGAACCGGCAGCTTGGCTTCGCCCTGGCTTTTGTGGCTGGGGCCATCAACGCCGGAGGCTTTCTGGCGGTTCAGCAGTACACGTCGCACATGACCGGCATCGTCTCGTCAATGGCCGACAACGCGGTGCTGGGAGCGTACGACCTAGCGTTGCGCGGCGGCAGCGCCCTGCTCTCCTTCATGGCAGGTGCCGCCTGCTCGGCCATCATGGTCAATTACTCCCGGCGCAAACGCCTGCACAGTGCATTCGCGCTGCCGCTGCTGTTGGAAGCATTTTTGCTGATCTGCTTCGGCTTGCTGGGCGCCAGGCTGTCGGCGCTGGACGGCGTGATCGTGTCGCTCACCGTGATGCTGCTGTGCTTCATCATGGGCCTGCAAAACGCCCTCATCACCAAGGTCTCCAAGGCCGAAATCAGAACCACCCATATCACCGGCATCGTCACTGACATCGGCATTGAACTCGGCAAATTCTTTTACTGGAATGGCGCCACACCGCCCGGGCAGCCGCGTGTGCTGGCCAATCGCGCGCGCTTGAAGATATTGACCGTACTGGCCTTGAGCTTTTTCGCCGGTGGGGTGGCCGGTGCGTACGGGTTTAAACACGTCGGGTACATCGCGACCGTGCCGCTCTCGCTGGTGCTTGGCGCGCTGGCCGTTGTGCCGGCGCTGGACGATGTGCGCCGCTATGCTCGCCGTGCGTTGCGCCAGTGACCTGTCGACAGACTTAGTCCGATGCAGCCGACACGCGGCGCGAGGTAGGACCGGTTTTAGCCGGGAAGTCGTCCAGGGAGCACGCTGCAAAGTTTAGGGTGACTGAATTGCACCATTCACGGCTGGACCGGAGAAGAATCCATGTCTCCACCGACGACATCCACTCACAGCGAGGGTATGGCGGTCACTGGCTGATGCCTGGACTTCGGCGTCAGGCGGACGGCAGTGGCTATTAGCTGACGCCGCGCTTTTTTAAGCAAAGTTTAAAGAGACGAAAATGACGCCTGACCAGGCTGTGGCAAGAGAGCACACGCTGGAAGTAAAGATTGGGTTCGTGTAACTGAGGTTCGTCAAATAGGAGACACGCAGGGCTCACGCTCTGAGCGTGGGTGTGCGACCAGGATCTGCTGGACAGCCCACGGGATATGTTCCCGACGCACCATTTACAGCCCACATTCTTTCGTGACCGGTTCGACAATCAGTGTCGATGGAGCTTGGCCGGTCTGGAGATTGATAATCTCCACTGAGCAACCCCATGCAGGAGCAGTATGAGTGACTTGGTACGTCGCGCCAGTTTCAGGGACGAAGCTGCTGACGCTCAGACAACTCCTACGAATCATCGGTTTTGCAAAGCTCTCGCGCTCAATGACGCCAGCGCTAAGGGCGGTTAGGTAAATCCGTCGATTGGTCTGGATAAAAAATCGATTTTTTCCAGGTGAGGATGGCGACACCGTACCAAGGGCTCCAGTTTGACCAGTGTCCTGGCAATGCGCGTCATAAAAAGCCCAATATGACTGGGCTCCGCCATCGATGAGATTGTTATCACCCTTTTGGGCTTCAAGAGTCGCACGGGGCGCGTCCGCTGCGGGCTGCTGATAATGACCCACGCACCCGGTGAGCGAGATCACACAGCCAATCAAAAACAAGTTGTTCAACGCCACATCCTTAGCGAGAGATGTCAGATAGTTTCAACAGCCGGTCCCGCGATCAAACCGGCACCGGCTGGCGATGACTCATGATGAAAGCAGAGCCAGCGCCTGATCCTGATCCTGAATCAGATACCAGACGATGTGAAGATTGATTATACGGAGCAGCCACAGTGATAAACCACAAACGCCGAGTCTCCCCCAAGCCCCCCATCCCACGCAGGTCTTTATTCGACCAGATACCTAAAAGTCGCCAGCCTTTTTATGCCGCGCTGTTGGGGATATTCAGTTTCGTGGGCGCCTGCGGCGCGAGTGTCGAGCTCTACCTGGCGTTAATGAGCGGGCAAATCGTGGCGTTCACAGGGCCCAAAGGCCACCGTATCAAAGACATTATCTTCTCCGATGTCGAACCTACCCGCTTTGGCTGGAACGTCGCCGGGACCGTTTTCATGATTCTGGTGTTGGCCACAGCAGCAATAACGATGCTGCGCCGGTTACTCAAAAGGGACGAATAGGCTGATCTCGCCCCAGTCGAACGGTTGCCAACAGACTCTACAAAGACCGCTTTATTTCAATGGCGAGCTGGGCCGCTCTGTTGCGCAACGCTTCAAGTTTATCGTTCATCTCCACATGCCGTGGTGTCCAGGAATAACCAACCCCGGCAACATTCTGTCCAAGCATCAGATCGTTGAACGAACCCATGCCTCCATAGGCCGACCGCAGGTAGGCAATCCCGGAATAATCGGAGTCGATGAGCATGGCTCGTGCCTTCCGCATCCACCGGCTCCAATGCATATCTCCGTCGCTTTCAAGTAGCTCGATCAGTTGCTCAAGTACGTCGATCAGCTCTTCTGTTTGCTGTCCCATTTGGCCCGGCACCCAAGTTTTTAACAAGTTTCGGGAAGTGGGCGGAGTACGCCTGCTCATCCTGACTAAATAAAATAGTGTCAGTCCCGCCGAACCTACAATGAGCTCACCTCCGGATTCAACCGTTCCATCAGCTGCCTGCTATTGCTGCCGCCGAACAGGCTCATCAGGTCCATGACCCGGACCGGGTCTTTGGGGTCGATGCTCAGTTGGATACCGTCGTTTTTGCCTTTGAACAGCTTAACCATCAGCTCGCAGCCATCGCTGAGCATCGGGGCCTTTGCGCGCATTCCGCTTTCACAGTTTTTCTGCCAGCTACCCAGGCTCTTTTCGAACCAGGCCTGGCGCTGTTTGTCGGCGCTGCCGGCAGTCGGGTCCAAGGGCGTGGCGTAGCGTTGTTCGAGCAATGCGCTACGTTTGACCATGCCCTTGTCCTTGAAACTGACGTTCAATTCGCTCAACTCGGCTCGAGCGAATGCAGCTTGCATGCCTTGTGCTGCACCGCCGAGCAACCCATAGACGGCCATTTCACCGCCGCGCTGCAAGTCGTTGATCGTACGGTGAAGGTCCTTGACGTTATCCATGCGATAGCTGGCGCTAAAGGTGAACAGGTCTGGCATGTCCAAAAGGGTCTCACCCGTGGCGCGGGTGGCGTCGTCATTCAGGTCCAGAAACAGCATGAGGTCGAATGGTTTGAGCTCGTTGCGACCGCTGCTTAATAACGGGCCAAAATTATTCATGCCCCTTGAGCCACCGCCCATCCCTGTCAAGCCGGCCATTGCGCCCAGGTCCTGCAGGCTTTGCAGCGAGCTGTTGGACGCCTGTATGCCGCTGGCTTCGATGCGCACACGGGAGCGGCTGTCATTGTTGATCAAGTCGGTCACGATGACTTTATCGGCACGCAGACCGCCTGCTTTCCCCTCTCCAAACTCCACACCCTTGATCACGACCTTGCCGCCAAATGGCGAGGAGCTGACCGAGGCCCAGCTGACTGTGCCGCTGAGATGGTTGTCATACACGAAGTCATCCAGGCGGTTCTGTGCCTGCTTGCTGGCATAGGCACACAAGCCAAAGTAGCCCGCAGCGAGTATCGCCACAGCCGCAGCAGGGACAAGCAGTTTTTTCTGGATCATTGCACATCCCCCTGAATGTTCCGGTCAGGCCAGGCCTGTTTGAATACCTGGCGCGCCGCGTCGGGCGTCCAGCTGTCGTCACCCAACTGCATGCGCATGATTTTCAGTGGATCACGCAAATCCGTGCAGCCGTCTTCGGTGCAGGCTTGCAGGTAATTGACCGCTACAAGGGTCAGCGGCAGGTCTTCGCTGTCTCGCTTGACCGGATCCACGGTGACCTCGCCTTTGGCCAGGAACCAGCCCTTCTCAGGCTTCAGGTTGGGGCTGACAATGTTCAGTTGCGACTCATAGGGATAATCGGTTTCCCAGCGTCCATCCGTCTTGCCGACGATGTGCACGATCTGGCTGTAAGCGGCTTTGCCGCCGGCCACCAGCCGCGCATAGCCTCCTCCGGAAGTGGGTGCATAGCTGACGTCGGTGAGCAGTCGAGACTGGATATATTTAGCGTCGCTGCTTTCGGTTTTCAGTTGGGCAAACTGCTGGAGCTGGGTCTGAGCCTGGTAGCCGGCCTGCTCAAGTTTTCTCTGTTCTTCGTACTGGCGCTGACGGTCGGCAGCACGCTTTTGCTCGGCGACCTGCGCTTCATGCATAAACAGGTAGTTGTTGGCGTTTTGCGGGTTGAACTGCCAGCTTTTGGTGCTCCAGTTCCGGTTGATGCTGGATTCATACAGCCAGCTGTCGCGGTCATTCTTCAACAGGCCCTGTGGTACATCTCGAACGGCAATGAAGCTGACGTTCGGGGTTTTTGGCTGGGCTTGGTCCAGAGCACTCAGAGCGGTGAATACCGTGGTTTTAATGGTTTCAAGCTGGCGGAAAAGCTCCTGGTTTTCGGTCACAGCTACCAGCGCCGGACTGCGTGTGTCCCAATAGCCACTCCAGCTGTAAGACGCTCGCAGCAGATAATGTATGCCACTGGCCGGGTCACTGGTGAGCAGCATCAGGGCGTTTTTCTGGTTATCAAAGCCTACGATAGGAAGCTGCGGCGCTTGTTTGTTGAACGGGATGCCTTGATGAAAACTGCCTTCATATTCCTTCAGCTTCACCCCGTCTGCCCGTAGCACCACCACTGCCCCCTCCCCTGCAGCGTAGCCATCGGAACCGCAGGTGACACCGGTGGATTTTGCACTCACGAAGCGGGTGTCACCGTCTGGCTTGTAGGTGGTACGAAACAGGCACCCGTTCTGATCTTTGAGTTCCAGGAAAAAAGTGGCGGCCTTGATCGCGTCGGCCTCTGCCGGCGGCGTCCAGCCGGATACCGCAAAAGCCGGCGTCGCATGTGTAATCGTTTTGGGCGCAGGGGACTGCGGAGCCGGTTCCGATTCAGCCGGTTGTGGAACTGCAGGACTGGGTGCAGGAGCAGGAGCAGGAGCAGGAGCAGGTACTGGATCTGCGGCCACAGCGGGTGCAGGAGCAGGTGGTGGCACTGGATCTGCAGCCGCAACCGGCGCAGGAGCAGGCGGCGGGACTGGGGCCGCAGCTGCAACGGGTGCAGGAACGGGCGGCACGGACGCCGGGCTTGGCTCGGAGACAGGCGAAGCGGCCACCTTGGCTGCCGGCACGGCCAGCATATCAGCCACGACGACATGGCTGGACCATTCCTCCGCCTTGGCAGCCACCCCGATGGCAACGATCTGGCCTTGGGCGTTGTAGCTTTTCCAGGTCACCGTGGCAGCACTCGGGCACTGGCTGGCAAGCAGGCCGCCGAGTTTGGGCAGCAGGCGCGCCACCCCATCGTTGTCCGGCTTGCCTGCGAAGGCAAAACGCAGCGCCAGCGGGTTCGTGCACCACGGCTGATTGTCGGCATGGTCCACGAATACCTCGACGTTCTCGCCTTTGGAAAAGGCCAGCCGGTAGGCAGCAGCATGGGCATTCGGGCACACGGCCAGCGCCAACAGGGTCAGTGGCAACAGTTTGCTTACGCTGTTCATCAAATCAGTTCCCAGGCGCCGTCACCCGCCTGGCAGGCCTTGACGGTCTGCTTCTCGGCCTGACTGTCCTTGGCTTTCACGTCGTAGGTGATGGTGCGGCAGGTGGTTTGTGCGGTCAGTTTGTCTTCCACCGGCTTGGCGTCGATGGCGTCAAGGTCCACGCCTTGTTTGGCGGCGCTGGCCGTGTCGAGGTTGTCCAGGTCAGTGGCGGTGTCGGCGGAAGCTTGTGTGGCAGTACTGCTGGCAACCGCTATGACTTTGGGCGCCACGGCTTCCACCAGCGGGGCATACACATAGCCTACGGTGACGCCGCGGCGGCCGACCATGATCCAGTCATTGTGGGTGCGGCCCAAGGCTGTGAACGTCGAACTCGGCGGTAACCCACCCACTTTTTCGGCAGTGGTGTCAGGGGCACTGCGCAGGTTGGCCGACTTGATGGTCCGGTAGGGTTTATTGAGCACGGTCATGTCGGTGACGGGCTGAATCTTAGGCAGGCGCTTCACCGCGACCTGCCGAGATTGGGTTTCGGTACTCACAGGGGTGATTTGCGCGCTGCTGCCGCTGTGGTTGGACTGCCAACTGGTGGCCTGGCCGTCCTGGTTTCTATTGAGGACTTGCTGGGTTTGTGCAGCGAGGGCCAGACGATCGCTTTCATCCATCTTCGCGCCGATGGTTTTGCCCAGCAAGGCGCCGGCCATTCCGCCGATCAACATCGCTGCGGTTCGCCCGCCTCCCGCGCCAATGCGGCTGCCGATCAGTACGCCAGCGGCGCCGCCGAGTACGGTGCCAATGTTTTCCTTGTTAGCCCAGTCGGTACCCGACGTGGCGCAACCGGATGAAAAACCAATGCTCAAAACGAGCAACGCAGCAGTGGCTCTTTTTGCCAAACCCATCGCACAGTCCTCTGGAGTGAAGGAGAGATATGCAGGGATGAGTTAGCACGATGGAATCGTTGATCGGCCTTCATCCCTGAAGAAGTGCGCGGATTACACACAAATTTCAAAAGAGTCACAACCGTTTTTGTCGCTGGCAGGGGGTTCTGAGGAAGAACAGTGAGCTGCGACTGGAGCAAGCGCTTTTACGGATGCATTAAGCGCTTCGCACTCATGACAGATGCTGCCCACCCGCGGCGCGCAGGGTAAAACTCCATGCTTTCCAGAAACGTCTTTCACTGACAAATCTCAATGGCTGATTTTCCAGCGGGTTCTTAATGATGACATCGTCGCGCCGGGCGAAGTCGCCTCGCGCGTTTTGTCAGCAACCCGAGAGGATTGACCATGAGTGATTTGACGTTGCGCAGGAACATCCTGGATGAGCTTGAGTTTCTACCCCACATCGACGCCGCCGCCATTGGCGTTGCCATAGAGGACGGCGTCGTTGTCCTGAGCGGTCATGTGAAGACCTACGCCCAGAAGATTGCGGCGCAACGGGCCGTTAAACAGGTGAAAGGCGTTCGCGCCATCGCCGACGAAATCGAAGTGCGGCTGACCGGCATGTCAGCCATTGATGACGGGATGATTGCCTCGCGCTGTCTGGACCTGATTCGCTGGAGCACCGCCGTCCCCGGCGATCAGATCATGATCAACGTCCAGCAGGGCTGGGTCACGCTCGAGGGGGACGTTGAATGGCAGTATGAGAAACAAGCCGCGCAGAACGCCATCCAGAAACTGGACGGCGTAGTGGGCCTGAACAACCTGCTGGTTATAAAGCCCAAGGCGAGCGTCCGGGACATCAAGAAGCTGATTGACGAAGCGCTGACGCGAAGCGCGGACCTCGATCCGAGCAAGATCCACGTCTCCGCCGACGGCGACCAGGTCAGGCTTGAGGGGACTGTTGGCAGATGGCTTGAACGTAAAACGGTCGAACAGGCCGCCTGGTCTGTACCGGGTGTCAGGAACGTGGAAAACCATCTGCGCATCGCCTGACAGATCCCCTCTTCAGGCGATTGCCCAATCCGGATCTGGCGGGACTACACCGGGTATGACGGCGTTTTGCATGTCAGGCGCCATGCCGGCCAGACGCAGGCGCTCCAGGTCGTCCCTCACCTCTTCGTATTTGAAAATCACGCTTCCCCTGTCGAGCATTGTTGATCCATTGGTAAGTCTGCCCTTGCATAGGTATAGGGGTACCCCTATCCTGCATTCCGTCTAGCCAGGGGTGTATCCGATGGGCCATATCGCCGCCAACAAAAACGATCTTCTCAAGCGCGTAAAACGCATTGCCGGACAACTCCAGGCTGTGGAGCGGGCATTGGAGTCGGATCTCGACTGCGCCAAGACGCTGCACCTTGTTGCCGCCACGCGCGGGGCCATCAACGGCTTGATGGAGGAAATCATTGAAGACCACGCCCGCGCGCATGTTGCGGATCCTGGTCTCAGCGAAGCCGAGCGTAACAAAGGCGTCGAAGAGCTTCTTGAAGCCATACGTCGTTATTCCAAGTGAACACATCACGGCACTCACTCATGAACAGCAGCATCAACTACGCCCACGACCACGTGTTCCTCGGCTCAGCCCACGATGAGAATGCCAAACGTACGCTTTGGGTTGTGGCGTTAACCGTCGTGATGATGGTCGGTGAAATCACCGCCGGGTATGTCACCGGCTCGATGGCGTTACTGGCCGATGGTTTTCACATGGCCACTCATGCTGGTGCATTGGGCATCGCGGCGGCCGCCTATGGATACGCCAAGCGCAACGCGTCCAGCCAGCGTTACAGCTTCGGCACAGGAAAGGTCGGCGATCTGGGCGGGTTCGCGTCGGCGCTGATTCTCGGCATGGTTTCCCTGGGAATCGGCGTGGAGTCCGTCATGCGCCTCTTGCAGCCAACGGACGTTCAGTTCGGCACCGCTACCCTCATCGCGATTGCCGGGTTGATCGTCAACATCGTCAGCGCCCTGTTGCTGGGCCACGGGCACAGCCATGGACACGATCATGACCACCACCCTGATGATCACGCCCATAGCCATGCTCATCATGGCAACGACAACAATTTGAAATCGGCCTATGTCCATGTCCTCGCAGACGCGCTGACGTCGGTGCTGGCCATCGCTGCACTGCTCGCCGGTCGCTACCTGGGTTGGGTATGGCTGGACCCGGCCATGGGCATCGTTGGCGCCCTCGTTATCGCGCGGTGGGCATGGACCTTGATGCGGGTGACCGCAGGCGTATTGCTTGATCAGACTGACGCCCACGTTGCCGAGGAGATCCGCCAATTCGTTGAAGAGCCGGGGGATGCCACCATCACCGACCTGCACGTCTGGCGGATCGGGCCCCAAGCCCATGCGGCCATCGTCAGCGTCGTTGGCGCAGCCACTGCGAACGCCGACACCATCCGTGAACGTCTCCAGCCGGTCCATGAAATCAGGCACCTGACGGTCGAGTTTCGACCGGCCTGATCAGCACCTCTGCCCCTACTCCAAAGGAAACTGCGATGCCACCCGGCAAACGTGAACTGGCGCGAATCGAACGTCGGTTAATCGCCACGCTGACCGAAGCGTGCGAAACAGCTAAAGGTGAAATCAACGGCTTCACTTGGCTGACCCACATGGCTGACCTTGACGCGTTATCTGAAACCCTGAAGGTGATCTGGGTCTTCGAAACGCTGTCGGACAAACAGCTCGCTCAGGTTGAAGCGAAGGCTCGCATTTTTGAGCTGACGGCCACCGCGCTGAAGGAAGCCTGCATGGATCTGAAGCTCTCGGATCGCAATGTCCGCTTCGACTCTGAGGAAGAATGCCAGCGCGCTCAGGGTGGCAACTGGCAAAAGCGACTGGTTAAGGGTGACTGACGATGGCCAAAGAAATCGAAAATCCGTGCATCGCTGTGTGCCAGCTCAGGGGTGATCTGTGTGTGAGTTGTGGGCGGACCAAGGACGACATCAGAAAGTGGAAGCGCATGAAGCGCCCTGAAAAAATGGCGGCGGTGCAAAGGGCGAGCGGGCGTTTGAAGGCGTTGAAGTAAGCGATAGATTCGGGGTTTGGTGCGGCTGCGGTTAGAGCGCTCGAAAACCGCTGCTGGTGACCGGTGGCTGCTGGCCGACTTCCACCGGTGCCGAGCGGCCGCAATTGTTCAAACATGCTCGTTATCTTGCTCAAACCCAAGGCCACCCCGATCTAAGCGCGCTAATCAGCCACTACCAACGCAACCAACGCGGCCCCATGGCCGCGCCGATCAAGGTCGGCACCAGCATCCCCAGAAAATACCAGATACCCCAGAACGGTATGGCCATTTCAGGACAGTGCAGGCAGTAGGCAAGCGTAGCCAGGGAGCTGGCGAGCAGGCCGCCGCACGCGCCCGCGAGCTTCGGCCGGGTTGGTGCCAGGCCGCGCAATGCCCAGAACACCGCAACAAAGCCGGGTACAGAGAGCAAGGTGATATTGAAGGCGCACACTTTCCAGGTTGTGCCCAAGACGATGGCGACTCGATCATCGGCAGGTGCGACAGCCAGCCCGTACAGCGTGCCGACCCAGATCGCCGCCACCCCCAGCGTCACCCACAGCTTGCCGCCACCCGCACTCATGCCGGGACGAGCCAGACGCGTCGTCATCAGTAACGCGCCCACCATCAGGCTCAGGGGAAAGGCGACCTTGGCCCAGAAAATCGGAGTCGTCGCCACGTCGGCCAGATCAGGCCGTACGCCGAAGCGCAGCAGGATCACCAACAGAGCCCCCACTCCGCCAATCAGCATCGCCAGGCTGAAGCGCTTGGCGATCGCCCTGGGATCAACGGGTTCGACCCCGGTGGAAAGCATGGAAACAAGATCATCTGTATTCATCATTTACCTCTGATCATGGCCGCTAGGGCCTTGAGCCCGCGATGCACGCCAATCTTTACCGCAGACTCGGAAAGCCCGGTCAACTGCGCCGTCTGCGCAACGGAAAGCCCTTCGAGCTTGACGTGCATGATGGGCAGGCGCTGCTTGTCCGGCAACTCTTCGAGCAACTTGTCCAGATCGCGACTTGCCTGAGCCGGTTCCAGGCAGGGCTCGGCAAATAGCTCCTCGGCGTCATCAATGGAATCGTTGAGCCCATCGTGCCGCGAGCGGGAACGATAGAAATCAGCCAGTTTGTAGCGAGCAATGGCAAACACCCAGGCCGTCAACGGCTGATCGGATTGATAGGTCTGACGGCCGTTATGCACCGCCAGCAGAATCTCTTGCAGCAGATCCTCTATCTCATCTGGCTGACGCAGCAGCCGTGCCCTGAGAAAACCACGCAGGTGTGTACTCAACTCCCGCAGAAAATGCGCGTAGTCGGCTTGCTCACCCTTGAGTCCAGACAGGAAGAGCGTCTGAAGATCGATCTCTCGCCTGCGCAACGATTCGTTATGTGTAGTTCGGTCCATCAATCGCCCTGGTTACACAAAAGTTAAAAATTTTTTAATTGTTCTTTTCATCAAGTGCGTTAGGAGCGCGCACTGACTGAATGCAGGTGGGCAGTGAACTGAGAAACCCCGCGCGGCGCAAATTTTTTCACGGTATTTCAAATATTTTTTCGATCGCTGTAACCGGTTGGCGTTTCGCGACGAATTACTTTCCGGATCGCAAGCAAAGCGAAAGATTCGCTGAACTGCTGACCAACTACCTGAATCCTCGGAGAAATACCCATGAAAACTATCAATATTGCCGCTATCGCAATCGCCCTGTCTTCCGTTGCTGCCGGTTCTGTCATGGCGGCCGAAAAACCAGCGGCCATGGAGAAGTGCTACGGCGTTTCCATGGCGGGCAAGAATGATTGCAAAGCAGGCGCAGGCACCACGTGTGCTGGCACTTCGAAGACCGACTACCAGGCCAACTCGTGGAAAAACGTTCCGGCCGGCACTTGCACCTCGATCAAGACGCCAAACGGCCACGGTACTCTGGAAGCCATGTAACCCGCCACATCAAGGGAGACGTCAATCATGAAAACTTCCCAAAAGATGGGCGCCGGACTTGGTCTCAAGGCAGAGCATTACGAGCACGCACTCGATTGCACCGCCAGCGGCCTGTGGTTTGAAGTCCATCCGGAAAATTACATGGTTGACGGCGGCCCCCGACTGGCCTGGCTTGAAGCGATTGGAAGCCGGCACCCGCTGTCACTGCACGGTGTATCCCTGTCCCTGGCGGCCGATTGCCCGCCGGACATGGCCCACTTGCAACGGCTCAAGGTGCTTGCCGATCGCGTTCAACCGGCCCTGATGTCGGAACACCTGGCCTGGTCAACCTGGCGAGGCCAGTACCACCCCGACCTGCTGCCGTTTCCCCGTTCCCATGAAGCGCTGCAACGGATCGTAGACAACATTGATTGCACCCAGACCACCCTCGGACGCCGGATTGCGATTGAAAATCCGACCCACTATTTAAAGCTCGACGGCCATGACTGGAGCGAGCTCGACTTCCTCACCGAACTAAGCGACAGAACCGGTTGCGGGCTGCTGCTGGACGTGAACAACGTCTTTATCAGTGCGCATAACCAGGATTTCAACGCCGCCGATTATCTGGATGCCTTCCCGGCCAAAGCGGTCATGGAAGTTCATCTGGCCGGTCATACCCCTGACCCTGGCGACTCAGGCCTGCTGATCGACTCCCACGACAGCCCCATCAGCGAGGCGGTCTGGTCCCTTTATCAACGCTTGATCAAGCGCATCGGCCCACGCCCGACGCTCATTGAACGCGATGACCAGATTCCCGCCTTTGATCAATTGATGATCGAGCGCAGCCGCGCTCAGGGCGTCCTGGACACCCATCGTCACCTGCTAATGGAGACTGCGTAATGAATCTGTCACTGGCCGGTTTTCAGGACGCCTTTATCAGCGCCTTGTATGGCAAGGACCCCGCGAGCTTGCCGGTATTGACCGAGCAGTCGGGATTTCTGGTGTATCGCAACACTGTGATGAAAGGCGCCAGTGATGCCCTGTTGGCGAACTTTCCCACCGTGGAGCGTCTGGTAGGCAGCGAATGGTTGCAGGCCGCCGCCGCGCGGTATGTCCGCCAATTCCCGCCTGCCGATGCGCGGTTGCTTCATTACGGCCAAGGCTTCCCGGAGTTTCTCGATGCGTTCGAGCACGCCCGGGATCTGCCTTATCTGGGCAATGTGGCACGCATCGATCTGCTGTGGAATGAAGCGCACGGTGCTGAGGACCAACTCGCCCTCGATGTCGCCGCCTTTGCAGCCATCGAGCCGGCGCTGTTGGCCGGCGTAAGGCTCAAATTGCGCGCCACGACTCGCTGGAAATGGTTCCCGAACCAACCGGCCTACACCCTCTGGCGGTGCAATCGCGAACTGATCGACGTACCTGCCGAGCTGGATTGGGTCGGCGAAGGCGTGTTGATCAGCCGCAGCACCACGTCCATTGCCTGGTATCCGTTGAGTGTTGGCGAGTGTGCCTTCCTGGACGCCTGCGCAGCCCATCTGCCCCTGGAAGAGGCGGCCGAATACGCAACCCGAGCTGAACCCGAACTGGATCTGATGAACATGCTCAGCCGACTGATCGCTGCCAACGTATTTGCCGCTCACTGAGCATTGGAGAACACCGTGAATGCACCTCGCCTGCTCACTCTGTGGAACCGCCTCGCCGACCGTCTGCATGGCCTGATCAATGATTCGGTGTTGGCACTGGTGGCGCGGGTCTCTATTGCCGCGATCTTTATCCTGTCCGGCCGGACCAAGGTCGAGGGCTTTTTAACCATCACCGACAGCACTTACGAGCTGTTTCGCACTGAATACAACTTGCCGTTGATCTCTCCGGAACTGGCTGCTCATCTTTCTGCCTATGCTGAACATCTGTTCCCGGTGCTACTGATTCTCGGTCTGTTCAGTCGTCTTTCGGCCCTGGCTCTGCTGGGCATGACGTTGGTGATTGAGATATTTGTTTACCCCGATGCGTGGCCGACTCATTTGTCCTGGATCGGATTACTGCTGATTATCATCGCCAAGGGTGCCGGTACAGTTTCGCTGGACAGACGATTTGGCATTCGGTGATTTATAAAATAGGGATGATTCGTGGTTGCTTAAATCTCGACAAGCCTGTCATAAGCCAGCCAAGTCGGACCGTACGAGGCGAACTGTCCTTCGAAAGCTGTCCCATGGGGTCGTAGAAGCGACTCGCGAACCTCAGCTATCGACCCCTGCCCTCCTGACCTGTTTTGCCCTGCCTGATCGCTGCTCGGCGTTTTTACCTACAGCTCACAGAAAACACCCGCCGACGCTCGCCTCCAACGACGGCCCTCACTCGAGAAGAGCGGGATAACGGCTATCGCTAATGGGGTCAATGATGAGGGGCGGATCAGTGGATCCAATGCTCTTAACTAATTATTTAAGTAACCTCTGCTTAAGTTCCACCTGTCCCGGCCGATTGCATTGGATTGCAGGGCTTAATCTAGCCCTGATCACCTTTGGGTGAGACGCTAGTATCAATCCGGAGTTAACACGTGACGTCACGCCTAATCTTCAAAGCTATTATTATTGCGCTGTCCTTTGGGTTGGCAAATGTGGCTGTCTCTGAAGATCTTAAAGTCTACAACTTCTCACCCGTCAACCAATACAACCTTAATCTCTCGGCCAGTTTCTGGAACCCGATCATACGGTATGTGTCTGAAAAAAGCGGTGTGAATCTTACGCTGAAATTAGGGCGAACATCCTCTGACACCACCAGTTATGTGCTCGCACAAGAAGTTGATTTTGCTTTTACCAATCATCTGTTTAGCCCCGACCGTGACAAAATGGGCTGGAAGGTATTTGGTCGTCGTGACGCGCCTGCCCTCGAAGGACAAATCGTCGTACCTGCCGACTCGCCCATCCATAGCCTTGCGGAACTGGAAGGCCAGGAGGTCGTGTACCCGGGACCCGAAGCGTTTATTGCTTACAAAGTGACCAGCGCAGAATTGGTAAAGAAAGGAATAAATACGTCCACTGTGTTTGCAGGAAACATGGATGGCGCGTTCAGCCAGCTGCTCAGCGGCAAGGCCCAGGCGATGGGGGGCAACTCACAGCTTGTCAGCGGTTACACGGAGAGAGAAGGTAAGTCATTCCGCGTACTGTGGAAGTCGTCCTTGTTTAATGATTTAGCCCTCATGGCATCCCCCAGAGTGTCTCAAAAAGAACTGGCTGCGGTCGCCGAGGCATTTTTTAATATGCAATATGATACAGACGGCAGCAGCATTCTTCATGAGGCGACCGAGTTAGTCCATGCACCCGCACCGATTAAATTCATTCCTGCGACGGCAGCGGATTATGCTTCCTACCGTGATTTTTATAACAACTTGCCAGCCACCCGTAAGTAATCAATCTCACCCTTAGCTGGAGAGGCTGTTAATGAGTTTTTTTAAAAGCCTGATGCCCAGATCACTGACGTCGCGCATATTGGCGATGCTGTCCATTTTGATACTGGTTTTTCTCACGACTGGCCTGGGTCTTTTTTATAAAAACCAGATGCTTCAACACATTGAAGAGATACAAGACAGCGCTAACATGCTGATAGAGGTTGCCGCGCAGGCCGTAGAGGAAAGTGTCGTCATAGGCGATTACGACACCATCAAAAGAACCCTCGAAAAAACCGTGTCTCGCTCGCCGTTCAAGTCGGCCATGTTTATTGACCTGTCAGGTGGCGTCATCCGTCTGCAGGCACCCAAGGCGCCTCTTGGCAGAGCCCCTGCGTGGATAGAGTCGGAGGTTGCTGCACGATTATTCGATGTCAACCGTCCGATAACGATCGGGGGGAAAGATTATGGCGTGATGCGCCTGTCATTTAATGCCGAGAAAATAGCGGCCGAGCTTTGTACCTTGGTGGTGCAGGCGACGGTACTGGCAGTGCTTTTTTTGCTGACAAGTTTGCTGTTGATGGGATTCCTGATCAAGCGTTCGCTTGCCCATCTGGACAAGCTTCACTCCTATGAAGCGGAAATCGCTTCAGGCGCAGTGGCCGCAGAAGCGATGTTGGTCGCCGATGCTCCCGTGGAAATACAGGAGGCTATAAAAGCGGTGAACCGCACGGCAGCGAGTATGCGCAATCACTTTGGTCAGCGCATCGAATCGTTGATGAATACCCTGGTGCAGCATAAAAACGCACTGGATGAGGTTTCAATCGTTTGCGAATTTTCGCCCTCCGGCCGTATCACCTACGCTAACGAACGATTCGTGACACGCTCACAGCATTCACGGGCTGAGCTTTTAGAATTGAAGATCGATGAAGTGTGGACCGGCATGTCTTCAGCGACACAGCCATGGCAATGGGCACCTGAAAATGAGGTGTGGAACGGAGAGGTCAGGCTGTCAGGTCGTACCGGAAAGGACAAATGGCATCGACGCACTATCATCCCTATTCTCGATGACAGGGGCGGCGTTGAAAAATATATTTGCATCGATATCGATATTACGGATCGCAAAGAGTTTGAGGTCGCGATTCTGGATAACGCCAGAAGGCAAAACCTTATCGCCTTGTTTGGCCAGCAGGCATTGACAGAAGAAAACGTCAGTGTCTTGGGTGAACTGGCAGCACTGACGGCCGCCCAAGGATTAAAACTGAGCAAGGCCGCGTTGTTAGTCGTTGATAGAGTGAGTCGCCGGATCATCATCAATGCCGAGGTGGGTTTGACCCACTTTGACAGCCGGAGGGGTTATAACAACGAATTGTTGAACGGCACTGCTGCTTCTACTGAGTGTGCCAACGACCTTGATGAGGCGGGTGCAGGCAAATTGCTTTCGGGTGCGACAGTGGACGCTGAAAGAATTAGGAGCAGCATCGAAGTTGACCTGTCTTGCAGAGAAGTTTTTAAGGGCATTTTGGGGGTCTATGCCACCACGGACTACCTCTTTACACGTGAAGACGTCAGCTACATTCAAACACTGGCAAACCTGATGGCAGCCGCGCTTGAAAGGGATGACGCAAAGAAAAAGCTCACCTACCTGGCCGAAAATGATTCGCTCACAGATCTGCCTAATCGCTGGTTTCTCAACAATTATCTGCGCGGGGCCATCAGTCTCAACGCGTCAGATGTAATCAGCGTCATATTCATCGATCTGGACAGATTCAAAACCGTCAACGACACCATGGGGCATTCTGTAGGCGATGAATTGCTTATCCAGGCGAGCCGGCGATTGGAAGAATTCATTGATGACAACAGTATGGTTGCGCGGCTGGGAGGTGACGAATTTTCGATCGTGGTTACCCATCCTGTTTATTCGGAACACCTCATCAAGTCGCTCGCGACCCATGTCGTCGATGCACTGGGGAAACCGTTTAACCTTCGCGGCCAGGATATATTTGTTTCAGCGAGCGTAGGCATCGCTCATTATCCGTTTGATGGGAGTGACGCGGGCGTTATCCTCAAGAATGCGGATACCGCGATGTACAACGCGAAAAAAAGTGGTCGCAACAATTTCAAGTTTTACGATGCCGAGATGAACGCCAGTGCAGTTAAACGCCTGCAGACTGAAACACTCTTGCGCGGTGCGCTTGATCGGGATGAGTTCATTCTGCATTTCCAGCCGAAGGTCAGCCTCACAGATGGCCGGATAAGCGGTTTTGAGGCTTTATTGAGGTGGAATCATCCAACCCTCGGCCTGGTTTCTCCCGCTGATTTTATCCCCATGCTTGAGGACACCGGCCTGATCATTCCTGTCGGCGAATGGGTGATCCGCAAAGTCTGTGAAACCCTGAAAAACTGGGAAGAACATAATTTCCGAGTGGTACCGATCGCCATCAACCTCTCCGCCAGGCAGCTTCAGGTAAAAGGCCTGGCTAAAATCGTCAAGCACATCCTGGAAGAATACGGTATCAACCCCGCTCTTTTAGAGTTTGAGCTCACCGAATCCGTGCTGATGATTGATCCGGAGTCGGCAGTTGAAATCCTTCGCGATATCAAATCGTATGGCATAGGTCTTTCAGTCGACGACTTCGGCACGGGTTATTCCAGCCTGGCCTACTTGAAACGATTCCCCATAGACACCCTTAAAATCGACAGGATGTTCATAAAAGACATCATGAGCAATCATGAAGACGCGGCCATCACCCGAGCGGTCATCGTATTGGCGCACGAACTGGATTTGAAGGTTATTGCCGAAGGCGTCGAAACATCCGAGCAACTGGAACTGCTCATCAGGCATGGCTGCGATCAAATACAAGGCTATCTTTTTAGCAAACCCGTGCCGAGTGATCAGTGCGCTGCCATGATCAAGTCGTCACGTACCCTGGATATAAGATTCTCTGAGCCTGATTTCGCGTAAACCGGCAAATAGTATTTACACAGGCTGCCATGAGAATCATCCCCTCGGAACCGTCGCAGTCCGAGCCCAACACATTGAGGTCGCGACACAGCACCGTTATTGGCACACTGTGCGGCACTCGCCTAAACACCCAGCACCTAACCTCTATCTGGACGTCACATGACACCCAACGCAGACCTCTATAACCCTTCAACCGAATACGCCGACAAGCTGATTTCGCGGATTGGCCAAACGCCTTCATGGATCGCGAAGCGTATCGGTGTGACTGACAAGCGCATCCGCTACATCCTGGATGGCGAAAGAACCGTCAAGGGAGAAACAACGCCCATTCAGATGACGTACACCGAGCAGTTCGCCCTTGAGTGCCTTGTCCAAGAGGCCATAGCCCTCAAGAGGTAACCACTCCGGGCTGCCGCGAGGCTACAAACCTTCCAGCAGCCCGTCGGCGCGAAGCAGATCAACGATCACGTGCTCATCCACCGCATAAACACCCCGTGAAGCCTTCCACACCAGGTTCTTTTCCTGCAGGGCAATGAGGGCTTGTTGCACACCCGGCACCTCAACTTTGATCTCACTTTCTACGACGCCTGCCTGCTTCAGCGCTGTGGCGTACAACGCCATGGTGGGCGCCTCGAAGGGGGCGTAGCTGTCGCCCATACTGCCCATGACGCGAATCACGGCGGACTGGATCGGGGTGAGGCTGTGGATCACCTTCTTGAGGTTCGCGTTCAGTTCATCCGCTTGCGCCCGAACAAGCTCGGCAAACCGCTCTGGTACGTCTTGAGGGTCAATGAAAAAGTCAAAGCGGATGGCATCAGCCGCCGCACCGAGCAGTTCGGGGCGATAGCCACTTTCTTTGAAGAGCTGGAACACCTCCGCCGGGTCGAGCGGTGATGGCAGGTCAATGTTGGCGCACAGCCAGTCAATGTAGTTTTGATCGAGCGTCGGGAACGGCACCATCGACGCCCCGAAGAACGCCTGATCCTTGCTGTTGCGCAGCATCGCCAGCTTGTCCCGGTTCGAGCCGGTGCAGACGATGCGCAGGCCATGGTGCCGGGAGCTGTTGAGCTCGTCCCTTGCCGCCTTGAGCGCGAACAGCGCCGCTACACCCGCCTCGGTGGTGATCGCGTGCTGCGCTTCATCGATCATCAGAACGATGAGCTTCTTCGACTCATCGGAGAGCGCCACCAGCGCAGTGGTGAGGTCGATGTCCTTGCCGAGACCGATTTTATCCAGACTGAAATTCAGCCCGCCCACAACCACCCTCTCTATGCCGGAGGACTTTGCAAGCCGGGTAATGAAACCGTCACTGCGGCCGACCGCTTCGCGGATGGCTTCCACGATGACCAGGCCGGGGTCTTTGGTCAGGTCTTGCCAGAGGTCGGCATACAGCACGATCGCCCCCGCTTTTTCCAGCGCAGGGCGCAGGTCTTCACGCGCGAAGGTGGATTTGCCAGTGCGTCTTGGCGCCGCCAGGAAGACGCCTGAGCTGGCCGAGCTGCCCACAGATATCTGCATGATCAGCTTGGAGAGCCGGGTAGCCAGCTCGGGACGGTGGTAGAAGATTTCTGGCATTTGTAGACCTCAGGCACTGCTTTATAGGCAATTATAGAACGACTATAGACCAATTATAGATATGGGTGAAATATGCGTTTATAGGTGATTATAGAGCAATTATAGACTGATTATAGGTGACTCCATTTCAGTCGTGCCCCAACGATCGGCGCCCGCAGAACATTCGGGCGGCGCCAGGCCAAAGCGTAAGGACAGTCCACCGAGATGGGCGTGCCTAATCGATCAACCCCTGCGCGTCATAAAACGGGTACGGCCCCGGGTAATCGCCGAACACGCCGTTGTGGGTCACCAGGCCCCGCTCCGCATCCCAGCGATGCAGCAGGTAGCCCGCCGGTTCGAGGTTGAAATGCGCCGGAGCTTCCTCGCGCAGGTCGAGCACGATCTGGTGCGAAGTGCCCGGGCAGGTGCAGCTGATGCTGCCGGCAAAGCGCCGTTGCATCGGCCGATGCAGATGGCCGCACAGAACGCGCTCTACTTGCGGGTGGCGTTTAATGACTTCTTCCAGCGCCGCGCCGTTGATGAAGGACTCGTGTTCCATGTGGCCGATCCCCGTGACAAACGGCGGGTGGTGCATGATCAACAGCGTCGGCACGTCGGGGCGTCGGCCAAGCACGTCATCCAGCCAGCGCATCTGACTGTCCAGCACTTGTCCGCCGTGGGCGCCCGGAATGGTCGAATCCAGTCCGATCAGGCGCACCGGGTGCTCTTCGACGACCCAATCCAGGGGTGAGTTGGGACAGAGCGGCAAGTAAACGTGATCGGCAAATTCAGCCAGCAGGTGCTCGCGGACGTCGTGATTACCGGGCACCAGGTAATACGGCATGCTCAGACACGCCAGCTCGGGGTGCAGGACGGCGTATTCATCCGGCCGACCGAAATCCACCAGATCGCCACTGATCACCACGATGTCCGGGCGCGGCGTGCTGGCATTCAGATGATCAACCGCTCGACGCAAGGCGCCGAGGGTGTCGACCACGCCATAGGTCAGCTTGTTGCCGGCTTTAAGGTGCAGGTCGCTGATCTGTGCGACGAGAAACGGGACGTTCACATTCAACTCACTTAAACAAGGATTACGGGTGCAGGGCAAACAGCGCCTGCGGCTCGATGGCCAGGGCGATCAGATCACCCGGGGCATGAATGACGTTGTCGGCGCTGTCGACCAGCAACGGTTGCGCCGCGCCGACGTCGATCAGCAAACGGCTCTGCGCCCCCTGAAAAAACTGGCCCAGCAAACGTCCTTGCAGGTGCCCTTCGCTCTTCACCACCCGCAGATGCTCGGGTCGGCAATACACCGTCGCCGGCTCACCCGCCTCACTCCAGGGCAGTTCGCCGCCGCTGACTTTCAGGCCCTTAACCGTGCGCCCAGCCACCGTAAAAGCGTTGAGGTTGCCGACAAAGCTCGCCACGAACGGATTCGCCGGCTGCTGATAGATTTCCCGCGGCGTGCCGAGCTGGGCGATGCGCCCTTGCTGCATGACCAGAATCCGGTCGCCAAGGGCCATGGCTTCGCCCTGATCGTGGGTGACGAACACAGACGTGATGCCGAGGCCGCGCAGCAGTTGATCGAGCTCGCTGCGCAGGCGTTCACGCAGTTGCGCGTCCAGTGCGGCCAGCGGTTCATCGAGCAGCAGGACTTTCGGCCGTGGCGCCAAGGCACGGGCCAATGCCACCCGCTGCCGTTGTCCACCGGACAGCTCATGAATGCCACGCTTGGCGTGTTCTTGCAGGCCCACCAGTTCCAGCAGTTCGGCGCAGCGCTTGTTCCGCTCGGCGACGGCCATGCCGCGCACCTTCAGGCCATACACGATGTTGCCTTCCACCGTCAGGTTGGGGAACAGCGCGTAATTCTGAAAGACCATGCCGACGTCGCGGCGCTCGATGGGGAGGCGAGTGACGTCCTGATCGCCGAAGAACACCTGGCCGACGTCCGGGCGTTCGAGGCCGGCGATCATCCGCAGCGTGGTGGTTTTGCCGCATCCGGACGGACCAAGGATCGCCAGGGTCTCACCTGCCTCGATGGTCAGGTTGAGGTCGTGAACAGCGACAGTGCCGTCGGCGAAGGCCTTGCGGCAGCCGATCAGCCGCAGCGTGGTTCCAGTCATCTTTGCTCTCCACGGGAAAGGCGTGCGCTGATGGCCTGCAACGCCACCAGCAGCGGCACGATCATCAACAGAAATATGAGGGTGTAGGCGCTGGCGACTTCCAGCCGCGCCGAGGCGTAACTGTCCGCCAGCCCCACCGGCAGGGTTTTGGTCATGGGCGTGTGCAGCATCCACGTCAGGTTGAATTCACCCAGGGACAGCGTCACCACCATGAGCACGCCGGCGAGAATCCCCGCCCGGCAGTTGGGCACCACGACGCTGAAAAACCGTCGCAGCGGCCCGGCGCCAAGACTCGCGGCGGCCTCCTCCAGCGTTGGCAGATGTTGACGCTGCATCACCGCCATCACCGGCCGCACCAGAAACGGCAGTGTGAACAGCACGTGGCCGACGAGGATGAACAACCAACTGCTGCGGAAACTGCCGAACTGGCCGTAGGTCAGCAGCAGGGCCAGGGCGCTGGCGAGGCCGGGCATGGCGACGGGCAAGACCATCAATTCCTCGAAGGCGCGACTGAAGAGGTTGTTCACCCGCACCAATGCATACGCGGCCGGTACACCGATCACGCAGACGCACACCGCGCAGGCGAAGGCCAGTTGCAGCGAGAGCCAGACGGTCGGCGAGTAGGCCTGCCAGACTTGCGCGATCCAGTCGAAGGTCAAACCGCTGGACACGCCCTGAAAGTAATTGCGCGTCAGGCCGGCCAGCAGCGACATCACCACCGGCACCAGCATGAAGGCGCAGACCAGCAGCGTGAACAGCAGTTGCGCGATGAACAGCGATGAGCGCTTCACAGGACCGTCCTCGATTGCTTGACCATGCGCCGCGCGAGCAGCAACACCGCCCAGGTCAGCGCGCCCAACACCACCGACAGCGCAGCCGCGACAGTGAAGTTGGCGTAGTTGGTGAACACGTTGTAGATCGCCACGGGCGTGACGTTCAGCTGAGTGCCGAGGGTGAAGGCGGTGCCGAACGCGCCCATGGACGTGGCAAAACAGATCGCGCCGCAGGACACCAAAGCCGGTGCCAGCCCGGGAATGATCACGTCACACACCACGCGCCAGTGCCCGGCGCCGAGGGAATGCGCGGCTTCTTCCAGGCTGCGGTCGAGGCTTTCGCAGGCGGCCATAATCGTGAGGATCACTCGGGGAATCGAAAAATACAGGTAGCCGAGGAACAGCCCCGCCAGGGAATAGGCGAACACCCAGCGCTCACCCGCCAGTTTCAGGCCGAGCATGGCGAACAGCCCTTGCCGCCCCGCCAGCAGAATCACCAGAAAGCCCACCACCACGCCGGGAAACGCCAACGGAAACGTCAGCAGCGCCACCAGCGTCGTGCGCCCGAAAAAGCGCTGACGGGCGAGAAACACGCCGGTGATGCCGCCGACCAACAGCGCGGCGAAGGTCACCACCGCCGCGAGCACACAGGTTTGCGCCAGGCTGCCCAGGTACTGCGGGCTGCTGAGCACTTGCCAATAACCGCTGCCGGCGCCGTCCCGTTGCTGTCCGCCGAGCAATATGAGGTGCGCCAGCGGTAACAGCCAGAACGCCGCCAAAACTGCCGCTGCTGGCGCCAGTGCCCAGGCCGACGTCGGACGCAGACGCCCTGTCAGAGACCCGCGCGCGCGGGCATCCTGCGCCTTCAAAACCGTGCTGCTCACTTACTTGACCTCGCTCAGGTAGCGCGCGGCGAAGGCTTCCTGGACATCGGCCATGTGCTGGTAATCGACCACGCCGGCGCGGGCGTAATCGCTGTCCGGCAGAAACTGCGCCGCCACGTCAGCCGGCATCTTCATGGTGCGCACCGGACGCAGATACGCCTTGGCCCACAACGCCTGGCCCTGCTCGGAGAGGACGAAATCCAGCACCTTCTCGGCGTTGGCCTGATGCGGGGCATTGGCGACCAGACTCATCACGTAGGGCACGCTGATGCTGCCCTCCTTCGGGATGACGAAGGCGACGTTGGCCTTGTCCTTGTAGCGGGCGCGGTAGGCGTTGAAATCGTAATCCACCAGGATTGGCAGCTCACCAGACAGCACTCGCGCATAAGCGGTTTGCTTGGGCACGATCGGTGAGTTCTTCGCCAGTTTCTGGAAGTAGTCGATGGCCGGCGCGAAGTTATCCAGGGTGCCGCCCATGGCCTGGTTGATCGCCACAGCGGAGACGTAGCCGACAAAGGCGCTGGACGGATCGAGGTAACCGACCATGCCTTTGTATTCCGGCTTGAGCAGATCAGCCCAGCTTTGCGGGACCGGCAAGCCACCCAGTGCATCGACGTTGACCATGATTCCCAGGGTACCGGAGTGAATCGCGAACCAGTACCCTTCCGGGTCTTTCAGACCTGGGGGAATCTGCTCCCAGCCCTTGGGTTTGTAGGTGCCGACGACGCCGGCTTTCTGCGCCTGCAAGCCGAAGGTCACGCCGTAATACACCACGTCCGCCACCGGTGCGGCTTTTTCCGCCACGAGCTGTGCCAGTGACTGCCCGGAGTTCTTGTTGTCGAGCGGCACCTGCACGCCGGTGCTGTCGGCAATCGCCTTGAGCTGGGTACCCCAGTCCGCCCATTCCGGCGGGCAGTTGTAGCAGATGGCGGTTTCGGCGGCCTGGGTCAGGCTGGCTACGCCACACAGCAGCAGTGCCGCCAGGGTTTTACTGAAGCGGATCATGGAGCGTCTCCTCGTAGGGCTGATTGTAGGGTTGAGTGCTTTCGCCCGGCCGGATGTGGCACGGCAGGCAATGGGAAGTCGGGACGGCGCCAGCAATCTGCGCCAGCAATTGATCAATGACGGTGGTCGCCAGCGCGCCGATGGGCTGGACCACGCTGCACAGCGTCGGGTGCATCTGGGTGCCGATCTCGATGCCGTCGAAACCGATGATCGACAGTTGCTGCGGGACCGCCCATCCGTGGCGGCGCAGTTCGGCGATCAGGCTGATCGCCAGCAGGTCGTTGGAGCAGACCAGCGCTGTGGGGGCTTGAGGGCCGTTTAACAGCGGCGCGAGCGCGCTGAAATCGGCCTGGGTGTGGCTGGGCATTTCGATGATGGGCATCGCGTTCAAGCGGTGTTCAACCATGGCGTCGCAGTAGCCGGCATAACGCTGCCGCGCCCGGTCGGACTGCAGCGTCGGCCCGGCGACCATACCGATGCGTCGATGACCGGCGTCCAGCAGATAACGCGTGGCCAGAGCCATGCCGGCACGGTTGTCTACCGAGACGGCGCTGTATTCGGTGCTGCCGGGCTGGTGATAGGCGAGGACAAAGGGCGTGTCTTCGGTGCTCAGGCTTTGCAGCACGCGATTGCTGTGGGCGTCGGTCACGGTGAGGACGAGGCCGTCTACACGCTGGCGCAGTAATTCTTCAACCACTGCGCTTTCTCGCTCGGCGCTGTAATCGGTGGTCGCCAGCAGCAGGTTGTAGCCCCGCAACCGCGCGGCGCGTTCCATGGCTTGAAATTGTTCGGCGAACACCGGGTTGAGCAGGCTCGGCACGACCACGCCAATGAGCTGGGTGGTTTGCAGGCGCAACTGACGGCCGAGCAGATTGGGTCGAAAACCTAGCTCTCGAGCGGCGGCGAATACCTGGTCGCGGGTCGTCGGGCGTACCACTCCGGGGGAGGCGAAACAACGGGCAGCGGTCGCTCTGGAAACCCCGGCCACCCGTGCAACGTCTTTCAGGTCACTCATGATCACTCGCTTGAGATCGATCTCATTGGCGAGGACATTACGGCGTCAATGTGGCATTTCAGGGGCGAGGATGTGACAGGTTGAAGTCAGTGGGTGCAGTGGCAGTGACTGCGCACCCTTGCATGGGACTGGCGGCGGACTAATTGTGGGACCGGCTTTAGCCGGGAAAGCGTCAGGCGTCACACCGCACAGCTGAAGGTGCTCGGACTGGCCTCTTCCCGGCTGAAGCCGGTCCTACACTGAGATCGCGTGTAGCCTGAGAGACCACATGCGGTGAAGGTGATCAGGCGTCGGACAACACCACATGGTCCATCGCCGCTGCCACACCCACCACCTTGATCTCAGCAGCATTTCCTACAGTGCTAAAAGCAAAGTCATCGGCCTTCAGGCTGTGGCTGTAATCCCCCGTCAGGGTGACCTGGAATTTCTGACCGGTGCTATCCGCTTCGTTGCTGCGCACGTAGGTGCGGTCGCTGTTGGCGTTGTAGCTGACCTGCAAGGTGCCGTCACGACCGTCGCCCAAGCCAGTGAAGCCCAAAGCGGAGACATCCAGCGTGTCGTGGCCGGTGGTGAAATCGGTGATCAGGTCTGCCGCGCCGACGTAGCTGTCGCTGACGTGATCGAAGCGGAAGGTGTCAGCGCCGGAGCCACCGGTGAGCTTGTCGCTGCCAGCACCGCCGACCAGCAGGTCATCGCCGACGCTGCCCGCCAGGACGTCATTGCCCGCCAGGCCAAACAGGGTGTCGTTGCCCCAGTCGCCATAGAGCGTGTCGACGCCCGCCGTGCCGGTGGCGTTCACCGAAGTCAGCGGCTGGGACGAGTCAGTGCGTGTGTCGTCCGGATTGGCGAACAGCACGTTGCTGGCGGTCAGGTCATACAGATGATTGCCGCTGAGCAGGATTTCAAAGCGGTTGCCGTCGGCGTCCGGCTCCAGCGACTTCAGCGCCGTTTGGTCGCCTGCCAGGTTCAACACGACTTTGAGCGTGCCGTCATAGCCGTTGCCCAGGCCTTTGAAACCCAAGGCGGTGAGGTCGAGGCGATCATGACCGTTGCTGTTGAAATCGGTGATCAGGTCGCGTTGCGCGTAGCTGCCGCTGGCATCATTGCGCAGGCTGTCGCTGACGCGGGTGTAGACGAAGGTGTCCGCACCTGCCCCGCCGGTCAGCGTGTCGCCGCCACTGCCGCCGAGCAGGCGATCCGCGCCGCCGTCGCCAGACAAGGTGTCGCGCCCGGCGCCGCCGATCAGCACGTCATCGCCAGCGCTGCCCAGCAGTTTGTCGTCACTGGCCGTGCCGGTAATCGACGAGAAGAAGTTCGCCGCGCTCAGCGTGCTCAGATGATTGCCGTCCAGTGCCAGCTGAAAACGGTTGCCAGCCGCATCGGCGTCCAGGCTGGCGAGGTAAGTAATGTCAGTGCCGGCGTTGTACGTCGCCTTGAGCGTGCCGTCGTGGCCATTGCCCAGGCCGGACAATCCCAGCAGGGTCAGGTCGAGACGGTCGCTGGTGTCGTTGAAGTCGGTAATGCGATCGGTGAAGGACGTCGTCGCCGTGCGATAACTGTCGCTGACCGAGGTGAAGCGAAACACATCGCTGCCGGTGCCGCCGCTGAGGCGGTCCGCGCCTGCACCGCCATGAATGACGTCGTCACCCGCTCCGCCATCGATGCGATCGCGCCCTGCTCCGCCGCTGATGAGTTCGTCCGAGCGGCTGCCGATCAGCGTGTCGGCGCCCGCACTGCCGCGCACGATGAGCACATCGCTGTTGTTGTAGACCTGGCTGTCGTTGCCTGCTGCACTGATATCGCCGGCCTGGGTGCCATTGATGACGTTGCCAAAGATCACACTGCCTTCGACGCTTGCCACGTCCGACGGCACCTCGGCCACGCCCCAGCTCGACCCGGTGCTGCCAGTGATCAGGTTGTCGTAGACGAAATTCTGCGTGCCGTTATCGCTGCCCAGGTTGCGGATCGCCACTTCCGGCACGTCGTTGCTCTGCGCGTTGGCATGAATGACGTTGTTGGACACCTCGATGTGGGTCGTCCCTTGCAGGTTGACCCCAGACCCACCGTTGTCGTGGATGTCGAGGCGATACACGCCGCCGTATTCGATGCCGCGCATGTGCACGCCATCGCCGCCGTTGCCATAGACGTCACCGCCTATGACGCTGAAAAAGCCAGTGTCGACGCCGCTTTCTTCATGGACGTGAATGCCGTCGCCGGCGTTGCCCGAGGCCTGGTTGTCGGTCAGCGACATCGCCACGCCGCCCAGGCCGACGTTGATGCCGTTGCCGCCGTTGTCCAGCGCGCGGTTGTCCTGAAAGGTCAATGCGGCCAGCGACCCGCCCAGCACGAAACCGTCGGAGGCGTTGTCTGTGGCCGTGCTGTTGCGCACCGTCAAATGCACCGACGCGCCAGTGAGGTCAAAACCGCTGCCGCTGAAGTGAGTGGCGGTGACGCCGTCGATCAACAGATTGGTACTGCTCGCCCCCGATTGAGACCAGCCGCTGACCTGCCCACCGCCACTGGCCTGATTGCCCTCCAGGGACAGATTGCTGACCGTCGCGTCTCGCACGGTGCTGCCTGCCACCACGCCCAACAGAGAGGTGGTATTTGACCCGGCGCCATCGGCCAGCTTGAGCACGCTGTCACCGGCACCATCGCCGGTGAGGGTGACGTTGCTTTTCAGCGCGAGGGCATTGCCCGAACCGTCGCTGTCAGACACCCGCCAGGTGCCGCCAGGAATGTAAACCTTGCCCCCACCCGCAGCGTTTGCGGCATCAATGGCCTTCTGAATGGCGACGGTATCGTCCGTGACGGCGTCGCCCTTGGCGCCATAATTGCGGATATCGAAAGTGGGGGTAATGCTCATGCGCTGCTCCTGCCTGGAATACTGACGACCTGTGAACCGGTTGTCGCAACCGGTTCGGCGAACAGCTTGGACCGGCGGATTTCGTGATTGTTAGTGGCCCGGAACGGACTTTCGTCGGATGGGCATCTCGGGGGCCCGTGGCACCTTTCGGTCAGCCGTCCAGTGGGGGAGGGAAACGCTGTGTGACTAAACCCCCGTGAATTCACTACATTCAGTCCAGCTCTCCACCCAGGCTCTATCGATGAACAGCTATCTGGCGCAGGCACACAATAATCAATGGTCGAACCGGCGATTGCTCTCGGCATGCCTTGGGTTGAGCGATGGAGAATTCCGGGCGCCGCGAACGGGTTTTTTTCCCTCCATCGAGCTGACCTTGCGGCACATACTGGATGTCGATCAGTTCTACCTGGCCGCGCTGACGTTTGATCTGGAAGGTCAACGACACGATCTGCCCGAGCGTTTGCCGCTGCAGGAAATCGTCCAGCGCCAAACTGCGGCAGACGTCCGGCTTGTTACCTATTGCGAAGTTCTGGATGAGAACGCGCTTAGTCGTCGAGCTGGGGTGGTGCGGGCGACGGGCATTATTCCGGAACGAGTGGATCGCCTGTTACTGCATCTGTTCCAGCACCAGATTCACCATCGTGGGCAGGTTCACACCATGCTGTCCGGTACCCGCGTACCGCCGCCACAACTGGATGAGTTTTATCTGGATGGGGATTTGCCTTTGAGGGCATCGGATGAGCTTCTTCCCGGCTGAAGCCGGTCCTACCCGGAGACAACGTGCGTCCAGTGAAGCGGGCGATTGAACCCACTGTAGGACCGGCTTTAGCCGGGAAGACGTCATGTGTCACGCCATCATTCGTTGGCTGAGGAATGAGGTTTCAGCCAATGGCGTTACTTGTGCCCTTTGGCCTTCGGCACCATCTGTTTGATCGTCCCGGTCGGGATGTCAATCAACGCATATTTGTCCTTGATCTGCACCCACTGTTGATTCTCGTCCGGTGCGGCCAAGTGACGTGCGCGCCAGTCTTTGACGGCCAGGCTAGGGCGTTGGTACTGGTCTGGGGCGTTGTCGCCTTCCTTGATTTCCTTGACCCCTGCGCCCGGTCGCTCCATCGTCACGCTTGGCTGTTCGGCCGCGTAGGAAAAACTGCTGACTGCGCATACCGCGGTGAACAGCAGATGAGGAAGGTATTTCTTGGCGAGCATGATCAGATCCTTTGGCAAACGAGTGCCGCTTATTGAATAAGGGGTGACGGTACATCCGTCATGCTCTGACCGGGACTGATTCGCAGGAGTTCGATCAAATCACGAGCATTGAGCCCCGTATCACCCGGTTACCCAGCCCCACTGGCAGGCCTTGCCTGTATCCAGCCTCGAGCAGCCGCAGCACTAATCCACAATGAAAAGCCTGGCGCCCACAGCGCTCGACGACCTATGCGCCTCCGCGTTGTCAGCCACCTGGTAGCTCATGCCCGGGGTCAAGGTGAATGTCCGGCCATCCTCAAGCTCGGTGTCGAGCTGACCATCCAGGCACAGAAGAATGTGGCCCTTGCTGCACCAATGATCAGCCAGGTAGCCGGGACAGTAATCAACCATGCGCACCCTGACATCACCAAACTGGCAAGTGCGCCAAAGCGCTGTGCCGGTCTCGCCCGGATGTGCGACGGCTTCGAGTTTAGACCAGTCGGTCGTACCAAATGGAATGGCGGTGAGTTTCATGGCGGCCTCGGCGAATGAAGGGTGTTCGATGCTACCGATGCATGACCGGGCCAAACAGATACAGATCAGATTGATTGGGCCCATACGCTCGCGTGCAGCCCTGCCCCGCCAGGCTAGTTACCCAACACGTCAATAAGGTGAGTCACAAGGGCCCGCACCTTCGCCGAGGGTCTGGGGCCTGAGGGGAATACGGCAAACACTTGCAAGGGCTCTAGTGCGCAGTCGGGCAACACGTGAACGAGGGTGCCGTTGCACAGGGGTTCTGCCGCCATGAGCGTCGTGACATTGGCGATGCCGAGACCTGCCGTGGCTGCAGCGAGGATACCCGGCGCCGCATCAATTTTGACCCGCCCGTGCAGCGTGACCACTCGCTGAACCCCAGCCTTGATGAGCGTCAACGTGCTTTTCGCTGGATAGCCTGGGTCGTGCAAGAGCGCGTCGTGAAACGCCAGATCTTCGGGCGTTTCCGGCAACCCTCGCTTGGCAAGGTACCTCGGGGACGCGACGAGCAACCGCGGTACTGAAGCAATCCGCCGGGCGCCAAATGTGGAGTCCTCAAGTGTGCCCAAACGGATGGCCATGTCGACCCCGGCTGCCACGAGGTTCTGCCGCTCATCGCGCATGCTGATTTCGACCCGCAGTTCGGGATAGCGCTCTAGGAAATCGGGCAACGCGGGAATCACCGCCAGGGTGCCGTACGCAATGGGCACCGCCAGACGGAGGGTGCCACGCAGGGAATCGATGCCACGGGCCGCATCTTCCGCGTCCTGCAGGTCGGCCGCAGCCTGACGAGCCTTTTCCAGAAACGCCGCGCCCGCTTCAGTGAGGGCCACACTCCGGGTCGTGCGCAGCAACAGCTTCACACCCAGACGCGCTTCCAGTCCGGTAACAATTCGTGAGGTCGATGGCTGAGAAAGCCCGAGCGCCTGAGCGGCGCGGGAGAAGCTGCCCGACTCCGCGACCCGGGTAAAAACCTCGATCTCCAGCCAACGATCAGTCATTTGAATTCCAGATAAGTGTTCTGCGAAAAGACAGCATTATTTTGTGCGAAGCAAGAGTCTACCGTGGTCTCGTCATTCAACGGAGCAGACGGCTGACATTCACTCATTGGCCCGCTTCACGCGATCGGTGCCAATGCCCACGCCGGCTGGTTCCACCATCGAATTGTGAGGAAAAACCATGTCCATCAAAATCTACGGCGATCCGGGCTCCGGGAGTCTTCGGCGCGTCACTGTTGCGGCCGCGATCATGGGCGTCGAGATCGAACGCATTGATGTCGACCTTTTCAAGGGCGAAAGTCATACCCCTGAGTTTTTGAGGCTCAACCCCCACGGCCTGACGCCGGTGCTTCAGGACGGGGATACCGTGATCTGGGAAGCGTCAGCGATCAACCTCTACCTTGCCGCAAGCGCGAGCCTGGATTTAAACCTGCTGGGACGAAAAGAAGCAGAGAGGTTTGAGGTCCTGCAATGGATGTTCTGGTCGGGAGAACAATGGCGGGTATTCTCTACCTTTCTCTTCAACGAATGGGCTGGCAAGACGTTGATGGGCAAACCGCCGACCGACGCAGTGGTTGAGCTGGCAATGAGCAATATCGGCAACGGTGCGAAGGTCCTGGACGCCCACTTGGCGACGCGAAACTATATCGTCGGTGATGCCCTGACCTTGGCGGACATCGACATTGCAGCGCCCTTTTCGCAGTACCAGCGGACAGGCGCGCCTTTCAATGAATTCCCGAATCTGATGGCCTGGCAACAGCGTCTGCTCGACACCGTACCGGCATGGGCGGCCACTCGGGCTGAGGTGGAAACGCGCATGGGTGGCGTGCTTAATGCCATGAGCTGACGTAGAGCGGTGCGGGAATTCGGGTTCCCGCACCGGTCGTGCCTCTCGACATCGGGGCTGCGATCGGCGGGTGCAGTGGACTGCGTCGCTACGACGCGGTAGCGTCCGCCCTTGAGCAATTCCAAAGAAGAGCCCGCATGGACAGCCCCACGCTCCAGACTGCCCGACTCACTCTCGCCCCGCTGCAGCTAACCGATGCGCCCGCGATTCAACAGGTGTTTCCCCAGTGGGACGTGGTCCGTTATCTGGACAGCCACGTGCCATGGCCCTACCCCGACGACGGCGCGCTGACCTACCTCCGCGACATCGCGCTGCCTGCCGTGGCAGAGGGACGCGAATGGCACTGGACGATACGCCTGATCGGCGAACCAACGCGGGTGATCGGCTGCATCAGCCTTCACGATCAGCCCGAGAACCACCGGGGTTTCTGGCTGGCGCCGCCGTGGCGCGGTCATGGCTACATGCGGGAGGCGTGTGAGGTCATCAACGCCTTTTGGTTCGAAACCCTGCAGCGACCGGTGATGCAGGTCCCCAAAGCGGCGGGCAATGAGGCGTCGAGAAAGATCTCCGAACGCGAGGGCATGCGGATGATCGAGCGACGCAACGGCCACTTTGTGTCTGGCGCGATGGTTCAAGAACTCTGGGAATTGACGCGCGATGAATGGCGGGCCATTAAAGCGCGGACCTCGGGATGATGCGACAGCGACCGTTTTCCCGGGACAGTGACTTGATTGCCTGTTGACCTGCCCCGTCTCAATCCCTAGGGTAGCCGGCCTTCTTTACCCTCGGGAACCCCATGTCCAGCCGCAGCAAGCTCCCCTCCACCGTCTACCTCCTGGGCCTGACGATCTTCTCGCTTGTGACGGCCGAATTCATGGTCGCCGGCATGATGCCCGCGCTGGCCGACGCGTTCTCGGTCAGCCTCGCGCAGGTCGGCAACCTCATCGCCTTTTACGCTTTGGGCATGGCCATTGGCGGCCCCCTTGTGACCGTCCTGCTGCTGTCCAAAGGCGTCAGCAATAAACGTTCGTTGATCGCTCTGCTCGTGTGTTATGTGGTGGCCGGCGCAGTCGCAGCGGCCGCTCAAAGTTATCTGGTGCTTGCCGCTGCTCGCGTGGTCATGGGGATTGCCAGCGCGGTGTGCATTGGTTTGTGCATGACGGTGTGCGCAGGCCTGGTCACCCCGGAACGACGCGGCCGAGCGGTGTCGGTGGTCCTCGCCGGGCTGATGCTGTCCCCTGTGGTTGGCGTGCCGCTGACTACGTGGGTCGAGCAACACTTCGGCTGGCGTGCGAGCGCCTGGCTGGTGGTGGTGCTGGCGATGCTCTGCACGGTGCTCGCGAGCAAACGCCTGCCGGCAGGCGCCAATGGCAGCGAACCGCCGCTGCGGCAGCAATGGGCTGACATGAAAACTGCACCCCTCTGGGCGGCGTACCTCACCAGCGGTTTGATCATCGGCGCCACATTTGCCGCGTTCAGCTATTGCACGCCCATTCTGATTCAGGAAGTCGGCGTCGCGCCGAAATTCGTCGCGCCGCTGCTGGCGCTGTATGGCGTCGCGAACGTGCTGGGCAACTGGGTGGTCGGCCGGCTGGCGGATCGCTACATGATGGCGATCGTCGGCTGGGGTCTGGCAATCATGGTGCTGGCGTTGTCGGGCTTCGCACTGGCCGGGGATCATCTGTGGCTCAACCTCACGTGCTTCCTCGCCCTTGGGCTGACCGGTGTGGCGCTGAACCCTGCGATGGTCGCGCGCGTCATGAAAGCCGCCGAGCCCGGCGCGCTGGTGAACATCATGCACACCTCGGTCATCACCGCCGGACTGGCGCTCGGCAGCTGGGCGGGCGGTGTGACGATCGATGCAGGCCTGGGTTTGCGCTCACCGCTCTGGGTCGGCGCGGCCATGGCCCTGGCAGGATTGCTGAGCCTGGTGCGGCCGATAGCGATGCGTCACCGCCAGGCGCTGTGCGACTGAAGCCGGCGTCACTGACGTTCGGGCATTGCGAGGTAATGTGTCCTTCAGGGGACCTCAGCGGCGCCAGTGCCCAGCAGCGGACAGACCTGCCCGGCCCGCTCGGCCAACAGAGTGCGCAGCGCATGCATCTGCCCGATGCGCTCGTCCAGCAACGCGATTTTCTCGGCGAATAATCGCCCCAGCAGCTCGCTGGAGACCTGCTCGCTGTTCCACAGCAGCGGCAGGTTTTCGCCAATCTCCTTCAGCGAAAACCCCAGCTGTTGCGCCAGTTTGATGTACCCCACCAGTTGCAGCGTCTCCGGCGGATAATGCCGATAGCCATTGGCACTGCGCTGAGGCTTGATCAGGCCTTTCTCCTCATAAAACCGCAATGCGTCGACAGACACATCCGCACGCAGTGCCACTTCACCTATTTTCATGACGTTTCATGCTCACGTTGACTCTGGACCTAAGACCAGGCTTTAGCCTGCGGGCTCAACTGTGAGGGAAGATCATGATCAGCGCAAAGACCAACAGGCACCTCGTCAGAGGCAGCGCCTTTTACGATTTGATAATGACAGCGGGCTTCATGACGCCCTGGACGGCCGCATGGGTGTTCAACACCTTTGCCACGCTGTCGGCCGCTCTCGCATTGGAGCGGCCTGTGCCCGTGCTGGACGTCAGCGGGATGCTGTTCGCCAACCTGCTCGGCAGCGTGGTGGTGGTCTGGTCGTTGTGGCGCCTGGCGCAACCGAGCCGCCGCGTGGGGTTGTACGACGCACTGGCGAGAGCGCTGTTCGCGACCTGGCAGCTTTATGCGGTCGCCCATGGCGCGAGTTTTCTGATTCTCGGGTTTACGGTTTTTGAGGTGGTGTTTGCTGTCGTGCAGACTGTGCCGGTCAGTGAGCGGCCCCCGAGATAGGCAGGATGATTGCCAAGGCACGGCTCAATGAGCGACGACCCTCTCCATGGCAAACCGCTCGCCCTGCACAAAACCATGGGTCCGCGCACGGAACGCAATCGCCAGGCTGATCAGCAGCACCAGCACCATCACCCACGCAAAGGTGCCCGCGCCCCAGTGATCAAGCAGCACGCCACCCAGAATCCCGCCGCCGGCAATCGCGCTGTTCCAGACGACCACGTTCATCGACAGGGCCACGTCGTCGCCCTCACCTGCGGCATCAGCCAGGGCAGTTTGCAGCAGGGTGGCGGCGCCGCCGAAGGTCAGGCCCCAGACAAACACACCGAAGTAGATCGCCGAGGCAGAGCCCGAGAACACCCCGAAGAACACCGAAACCCCGGCGAAGGTGGCCAGGCTAAGCAACACCGCAGTGCGAAGATGACGATCAACCAGACGCCCGCCGACCCAGATGCCGACCAGCGCGGCAATGCCGAACACCAGCAGCACCCGATCGACATGGGCACCCAACCCTGCGAGGGAAACAAAGGGCGCGACGTAGGTATAGAGAATGTTGTGGGCCAGCATCCAGGTCAGCACCACGCCGAGGACGGCACGCACGCCCGGCGTGAACAGCACCTGACGCAATGGCATACGCCGGGAGGACGATTGACCCGGGTAGTCCGGCACTTTGATCAGCACCCAGGCAATCAACACCAGCGTCAGTCCGGACATCACGGCAAACGACATCCGCCAGCCGATCACCCCGCCCAACCAGGTACCAAGAGGTACACCCAGTGACAGCGCGATCGGCGTACCCACCATCGCCACTGCCATGGCGCGGCCCTGTGCGGCGGGCTCGACCATCCGCCGCGCGTAGCCACCGATCAGGCTCCAGGCGAGGCCCGCTGAAACCCCTGCGAAAAATCGCGCAATCAGCGTCAGCCAGTAAACCGAAGACAGCGCCGTGATGGAGTTGAACAGTAGAAACCCGACGACGGTAAGCAGCAGCACTGTCCTGCGCCGCCAGCTGCGCGTGGCAATGGTCAGCGGGATGGCGGCCAGCAACGATCCCAGCGCGTACGCCGTCACCATCTGGCCTGCCAGCGACGCCGATATGCCCAGGCCGTCGCCAATTTCAGGCAGCAGCCCGGCCGGCAGCGTCTCCGTGACGATGCAGATAAAACCGGTCATCGCCAGCGCCAGCAGCGCCCCATACGGCAGTTTTGTGGCCTTTCCCTCATGGGTCATCATTCGATCCTCCAACTAATATACTGATCGGTAGCAATCTAAAGAGCCGAAGCAGGGTAGTCAATCATTTATGTATCGACTAGTATTTATATCGCTGGAAAAGTGACTTTAAAGGTGAACTCTATGGCTCAGATGGGACGACCGCGCACGTTCGACCGTGACGTGGCAATCACGCAGGCATTGCATCTGTTTTGGGAACACGGCTATGACGCAACGTCACTCAGCCAGCTCAAGGCGAACATCGGCGGCGGCATCACCGCGCCGAGCTTTTACGCAGCATTTGGCTCCAAACAGGCGCTGTTCAATGAAGTCATGCAGCGCTACCTGAACACCCATGGCCGCGTGACCGATAGCCTGTTCGACACCTCCCTGGCCCCAAGAGAAGCGATCGAGCGCACGCTGCGCTGCTCGGCAAACATGCAGTGCGAGGCGGATCATCCCAAAGGCTGCCTGGTCTCGCTGGGTTTGCTGAGCGCGTCCACAGAAGAGAGCAAAACCATCTCCCAGCCGCTGGCGGATGCGCGAGCGTTGAACCGTGCCGCCATTGTCGCCTGTGTCGAACGGGCCATCGCAGCAGGAGAACTGCCCGCAACGGTGGCGCCAGTCGCGCTAGCCACGGTGTTCGACAGCTTCATGCTGGGCATGGCGGTTTTGGCACGCGACGGCGCGACGTTTGAAACACTCGACGGCGCAATTACCCATGTAATGGGCGTATGGGACGGGCTGCGCATCGACGCTCCCATGGAGGCTGGCGACTGAGGCCTGATCACTGGCAATCCCTGAGTGCCCCCGCTCGCTACGATTTAACCAAAACGCTCAAGGGCCGCATCAATAAATCGGCGCAGCTTGGCCGTTCGCTGCCGGCTCGCGGTGTAGAGCATATGCGTGGGCCGGCTCGGCGCCTCATAGTCAGGCAACAGTCGCACCAGCGCGCCGCTGCCCAAGGCGGGTTCGAGGAAATCCCAAGGACCGAGCACGATGCCGAATCCGTCCAGCGCCGCCGACAGCAGCGCGCGGACCTCATTGACCCTCAGTCGACTGGCCACCTGCACGCGCTCCACCGTCGCGCCTTTGCAGAAGACCCACTCGCGATCACTGGGCCGCGCCCACCAGGCATAGCCCAGGCACTCATGCTGGCTCAGGGCCTGCGGAGTTTGCGGCACGCCGCGTTCGGCCAGATAGCCAGGCGCCGCGCAAGCGACCAGCTGATAAGGCGCCAACGGCCTTGCGGTCAGGCTGGACACGTCCAGCGGGCCGATCCTGAACGCGATGTCGAACCCCTCCTCCACCAGGTCAACGAAGCGATCGGTCAACTGCAGCTCGATTTCAATCTCGGGATGCTGTCGCAGAAATTCCGTCACGAAGGGCATGAGGCGACAGGAACCGAAAGTGATGGGCGCGCTGATTTTCAATTTGCCGCGCGGGGTGTCGTTCATCATCTCCCCTAGGGAGTCGGCCGCCTTTGCTTCACTGAGGATGTGTCTGCAACGTTCCAAGTACGCGTGGCCCAGTTCCGTCAGGCTCTGGCGTCGCGTGGTGCGGTTCAGCAACCGCGCGCCGAGTCGATGCTCAAGCCCGGCAACATGCTTGGCGACCATCTGCGGCGACAGCCCCAGGCGCTCGGCCGCTTTGGCGTAGGAGCCGCACTCCGCCGCCGTGACGAAGGCTTCCATGCTGCTGAGACGGTCCATGATTCAACACTCCGGGTGGCGAGACTAAGTGCCTGATGATTATTTATCCGCTGCTGGTTGGCAATCATCATGGCCGCTTCCAGCACACCATAGGAGTCATCGCATGCGCATCGGCATTATCGGGGCAGGCTATATCGGACGCGCAGTGGCGCAATTGGCCATCGCGGCAGGCCATGAAGTCATGCTCAGCAACTCACGCGGGCCGCAAACCCTGGGCGATGTGGTCATCGAAATCCCGGGCGCGCAAATCGGCACCCTCGAAGACGCCACGCAGTTTGGCGATGTTGTTCTCGTGGCGATCCCCTTCAACCACTACCCAACCCTGCCGGCCGAATGGCTTGCGGGCAAAACGGTGCTGGATGCCAACAATTACTATCCCGACCGGGATGGCCCTATCCCGGCGCTGGACAGGTTTGAAACCACCACCAGCCGACTGCTCGCCGAGCACTTGCCTCGCTCCAGCGTGGTCAAGGTGTTCAACGCGATCCTGGCGGATGACCTTAGCCGCGATGCTCGCCCGAGTGCGGCGCACGACCGACGCGCATTGCCGGTGGCGGCCGATGACCCTGCAGCGAAATCGCTGGCCATCCAGCTGCTGGACGAGGTGGGATTCGATGCGGTCGACGCTGGCAATCTGGACGAAAGCTGGCGATTTGAACGCGCCAAGCCGGCGTACTGCATTCCGCTGAACAAGGAGGCGCTGAAGATCGCACTGGCCAAGGCTGAAAGGCACGTTGAAATGCCCCATGGGTCGTGGCGCCACTGAATGGCGGCGTTCATCGAAGATCGCGCGCGCCAGCTTCGATGAACATGGTGACTCGCGGGGTCCGGCATCCCTTGATTTCCTGCCGTTTCAACCGCAAGAATCAGAGCGTGAACGCACCACGAGCACGCTTAGCATCAAGGCTCAATACCCCTCGGAGCCAACCATGGCCTTTCGCATATCCGGACTTTGCCCCACACCTTTTCAGGCCTTCTACGGATTGCCTGACAATGAACTGGCAGCGCTTGGGATCAAGCGTTACATCGTCGACGCCCACCCCGGTTTTCCTGATCGCACTGAGATGAAGGACGCAGAGGTAGGTCAGCGCGTGCTGTTACTCAATCACGTCCACCAGCCCGCGAACACGCCCTATCGCGCCTCCCACGCCATTTTTGTCAGAGAGGGTGCGACACAGGCTTATGACGCGGTCGACCAGATTCCCCAGTCAATGCGCATTCGCCTGCTGTCACTGCGTGGGTTTAGCGACGACGGAATGATGATCGACGCGGATGTCGCGCAAGGGACCGGCCTGGAGCCAGTCATCATGCAGATGTTTGCCAACCCTACCGTCAGCTACATCCACGCCCATCATGCGAAACAGGGTTGCTACTCCGGGCGCATTGATCGGGCTTAGCAGCAAGCGATCCTGATCTCAACGCTTCTGATCACGAGGCGCAGGCCAACGCTGAAAGAAGATCTCATCGCCCATTTCGCTGAACAAGGAGCCCCGCCATGGCTGCCATTACCGACTATTCGGACACGCTTCATCGCCAGGCCGTGATCGAACTCTGGGACGCCGTATTCGGCTACGAAACCGCCCATAACACGCCCAGCCTGGCCATCGACAAAAAGCTGGCTGTAGCGGACGGTCTCTTTTTTGTTGCCCTGACGGGTCATGAGGTGGTGGGGACCGTTCTAGCCGGCTACGACGGCCATCGTGGATGGCTGTATGCGGTGGCGGTGCACCCCGCTCATCGTAGGAATGGCCTGGGCGTGCAGTTGGTTCGTCATGCCGAGCACGCCCTGACTTTGCGGGGGTGCATGAAGATCAACCTGCAAATCCTCAGCACCAATGCCAGCGTCCAGGCGTTCTACGAGTCGCTTGGTTACTCAACCGAACCGCGCATCAGCATGGGCAGGAAGATCGAATCGAACATCACGAGCTGATGCGCACGCCTTGCCCTGCCCACGCCACGTGGACTGGATATCAGCGCCCCTCATCACGGGGCGCAGGCCGATGCAGGGTTACTGAGCCGGATGCGCTTTCAGCCATTTTTTCATCTGCGCAATTTCCGCCGCCTGCGCCGCTACGATCTGGCGCGCCAGTTCCAGCATCTCCGGATCCTTGCCGTACTTGAGCTCGATCTTGGCCATCTCCACCGCGCCTTCGTGGTGAGGCAGCATGCCCGCCGCGAAGGCAACGTCCGGGTCGTCGCTCATCATCCCGTGATGCATGTCGTCTTTCATGGCGCCCATTGATTGCTGGTAGGCCTCATGCATCTGTTTGACGTCCTCCGTCTGGTCAGCCCTGACGGCTGTTATGGCAAGCAGCGCAATGACGCTGACAACGGCGGCGATCTTTTTCATGAGTGGGCATCCTGGTTGAGGGTAGAGACGAAGCTGTCACGCTAGACCTTTCCACTGCGGCAAGGTCAAGCGCATTCAGTAGGCCCATCGCAGCCGGAACGGTAGAAAGGCCATACCGAAGAAATCAACAAACCCCCATAAGGTCCTGGCAAATCATCCCCGATGCCGGAACCTTTGTGTTTGCGCCCGAGTCTTTTCTGAAGCCGAATTGCATTCTGCCAGCATGCAGCGTAAAACGCTGGCCGCCGATACGGCTGGATCAGCCGGCTGGCGCAGTCGCGGAGGGCGCATGGCGCACCTCCGACCTCAGGTCATCACGTTACGTTTTGCAGGTGGACACTTGAAGCATTTGACCCGAGAAGCCCTTGAGGCTGAAGTCTTGCTGTTGCGCTCGGCACTCAAGCAAAGTGAAGCCCTGAGGCTGGACAGCCTATGCACCGGCACACGACCGAACGCTGTCGCAGGCTCGTTCGACCCTATGGCTGAGCGCGCCGCCGGAGAGGTTGCCGAGCAGGCGATCGAAGACGCGCAGATCCGCTACCGCCTTGCTGTAAAAGCCACCAATGATGCGATCTGGGATTGGGACCTCAAGCAAAACCACGTCCTGTGGAACGACGCGCTGGAACGGGTCTACGGGCATCCCCCCACAGCGGTCGAGATGACCGGCGACTGGTGGATTGCTCAGATTCACCCCGATGACAGGCAGCGCATCGTCACCTCGATCCATCACGTGATAGACGGCAGGCAGACCGGCTGGAGTGACGAGTACCGGTTTCGCCGGGTGGACGGCACTTACGCTCAGGTCCTCGACCGAGGACACGTCATCCGCGACATTCAAGGCAACGCCGTGCGCATGATCGGCGCGATGCTCGATCTCACGCCGATTCGCGACACCGAGGCCGCACTGCGTCAAAGCGAGGAGCGTTTCAGGACCATTCTGGAAACGATTGAAGCCGCCTTCGCCATCGTGCAGGTCAAGTTCGATGCCAACGACTACCCGGTCGATTATCGCTTTCTTGAAGCGAACCCGGCCTTTGAACGTGAGGCGGGCGTCAACCTGCGGGGGAAATGGGTCAGGGAGTTTGCCCCGGATCTGGAGCAATTCTGGTTCGACACCTATGGACGGGTGGCCAAGACCCGCGAGCCGGCCACATTCGAAAGTTACGCCAAGGCCTTTCAGCGCTGGTTTGACGTGCGCGCCGTGCCCGTCGGCGATCCCGCCGAATGTCAGATTGCAATCATCTTCAACGACGTGACGGGCCGGCGGGATGCCGAGGAACGTCTGCGTCAGAGCGAAGCCATCGCCCGCGCGAACGTCGAACGTGTGCAGCTGGCCCTGGCGGCCGGGGCCATTTTCGGCACCTGGCACTGGGACTTGCCCAGCGACAGTTTCACCGTGGATGAAGCCTTCACCCGGGCCTTTGGCCTCGATCCGGCGCTGGGGCGGGAAGGACTTACCCTGGAACAGGTGGTGGAAACCGTCCATCCGGAAGACCGGGCGGGCCTGATGACGGCGATTAACGAAGCCATTCGTCGCGGGGGCGCCTACGCCCATCAATACCGGGTCCGTCGGGCGGACGGCAAATACTATTGGATCGAGGCGAACGGGCGCGTCAACTTCAGCGAGGAAGGTGTTCCCCTGAGTTTTCCCGGTGTCTTGATCGATGTGGAGGAGCGGCGTTCGGTCGAAGCCCAGCGCGACCTCGCCACCGCCGCCCTGCGTACCCTCAATGAGACCCTGGAACAGCGCGTGGCGGAGCGTACCGCGGCGTTGATGCAGACCGAGGAAAAGCTGCGCCAGTCGCAAAAGATGGAAGCCGTGGGTCAACTCACGGGCGGGCTTGCCCATGACTTCAATAATTTGCTCGCAGGCATCTCCGGTTCGCTGGAGTTGTTGAGTGCACGGTTTGCACAGGGCCGTCTGACAGATGTCGACCGGTACCTGACGACAGCACAAGGCGCCACCAAACGTGCTGCCGCTTTGACTCACCGGCTGCTTGCGTTTTCCCGTCGACAGACACTCGATCCCCGGCCCACCGAAATCAACAGCCTTGTCGAAGGCATGACAGAACTGATCCAGCGTACCGTGGGGCCCAGTATCACCGTGCAGACCGTCGGCTCGCAGGACAGCTGCGTCGCACTGGTCGACGCGAGCCAGCTGGAAAATGCGCTGTTGAACCTTTGCATCAACTCGCGGGATGCCATGCAGGACGGCGGCAGCATTACCATCGAAACCCGCCATCAGGTCGTGGGAGCAGCGGAAGCACCGTTGCTGGAGGTCGCCGAGGGCGAATACCTGACCCTCAGCGTGACCGACACCGGGACCGGCATGGCTGCCAACGTCGTGGCGAAGGCATTCGACCCCTTCTTCACCACCAAACCCATTGGCCAGGGCACCGGCCTGGGCCTCTCGATGATTTACGGTTTCGCCAAGCAATCCGGTGGGCAGGTTCGCATCGCCTCGGTGGTCGGGCAAGGGACAACGCTGTCCATCTACCTCCCCCGCTACCACGGGAATCCCGGCGCCCATGAGGCGCACATACTGGATGCCGCCACTCAGACTGCAGGCATTGGTGAATCGATCCTGGTTGTGGATGATGAACCCACGGTGCGCATGCTGGTGACAGAGGTGCTGAGCGAGCTTGGCTATTCAGTCATGGAGGCGGCGGACAGCGCCAGCGGGCTGAAGCTGCTTCGCTCGGACATGCGAGTCGACATGCTCGTCACCGACGTGGGCTTGCCCGGCGGGATGAACGGACGCCAGATGGCGGACGCTGCGCGCGAGCTGCGTCCGGGACTTAGGACGTTATTCATCACCGGCTACGCGGAAAGCGCGGCCATCGGCGCCAACCAGCTCGAGCCCGGCATGCATGTGCTGACCAAGCCCTTTGCCATTGAAACGCTGGCTGCGCGTGTCCGCGAGCTCATGCAAACGGCGATCTGATCCTCACTGCGCAAGACGCGATCAGGCTGACGCGCACTTATAGGCAGCGCTTATACGAGGGATTGTTTATTGGTCTTGGACGCTATCGGCGGATGGGAAGATGATTGCTCCAGACCGGGCAACATCAATCAGCAACCCCCATCCGCCAGGAGCACTCCATGACACAGTCCCATGCTTACAATGACCCCAGCCTCGCACTCACCGCCGAGGTCCTCGACGCCAAGCAGCGCAAGCACCTGTCCTTCCAGGACCTGACTGACGGCACCGGCCTGAGCCTGGCCTACGTCACCGCGGCCCTCCTCGGCCAGCACCCATTGCCGGCCGATGCGGCCAGGGTCATTGGCGAAAAGCTTGAGCTGAACGACGAGGCCGTTGCCCGTCTGCAGATCATCCCGCTGCGCGGCAGCCTCTCCGGCGTGCCAACCGACCCGACCATCTACCGCTTCTACGAAATGATCCAGATCTACGGCACCACCCTCAAAGCACTGGTCCACGAGCAATTCGGCGACGGCATCATCAGCGCGATCAACTTCAGGCTCGACATGAAGAAAGTGGAAGACCCTGAAGGCGGCCACCGTGCAGTCATCACCCTGGACGGCAAGTTCCTGCCGCTGCGTCCTTTTTAAGTTGCACCCGCATTGAGACGTCGGCCCGCCGCAACGGCGGGCCTGCTTTAAAGCGCTGACAGTGAGATTGCGTGTGAACTCGAATGCAGGACCGGCTTTAGCCGGGAAGACAGCAGGCGCAACACGCAAAAATGGGGTGTTCACACTGGCCCCTTCCCGGCTGAAGCCGGTCCCACACAATACCGCGTGCCGTCAGTGAGATTGAGCGTGAACTCGAATGTGGGACCGGCTTTAGCCGGGAAGACGTGAGATGCCACGCTGCGGAATTGAGAGTGCCCGCACTGGTCTCTTCCCGGCTGAAGCCGGTCCTACGAAACAGCGCGTGGGGTCAGTGAGATTGAGCGTGAACTCGAATGTGGGACCGGCTTTAGCCGGGAACACGTCAGATGCCACGCTGCGGAATTGAGAGTGCCCGCACTGGTCTCTTCCCGGCTGAAGCCGGTCCTACGAAACAGCGCGTGGGGTCAGTGAAATTGGGTGTGAACTCGAATGTGGGACCGGCTTTAGCCGGGAAGGCGTCAGGCGTCACGCTGCGCAATTGAGAGTGCTCACACTGGCCTCTTCCCGGCTGAAGCCGGTCCCACAGATATCATCTGTGGCCGACAATCCCTCAAAAAATACAGTCAACCACCCCGCCATCCACCCGCAGCGCCGCTCTGGGGGAAGGACGTTTCTGTACAACGCCTGAACCAGCAGTAAAGAGGCAAAAGAGGACCACAGCGAGCCGTTATCATTTTTCGCGACGGACCGGTCAGCTGCCGACGATCAGCTGCCTCTCTCCCATCGACTGACCAGCAGGATCAAGCGAGCAGAACAATGATGACGCACAGGGCAAATGCGACTTGGGCCGATCGCGCGGTTAACGTCCATGCGGTGGCAGCCGTCGCGCTGGGGCTTCTCCTGTCGTTGTACCAGGTGGCGCAAGCCGCCGACCTGCCGGACGGCTTCGCTCAAGGCGTGACAGGCGGTGGCGCAGTCGCCGCTGTACATCCGCGCACGCCGGATGAGTTGAAGAGCGCCCTGTGCAGCAGCTTCGACAGAAAGGGTCAGTGCACCGACGTCACGCCCCGAGTCATCGTGCTTGACCACGTTTTCGATTTCCGAGGCTCCGTCTCAGTCAACGGCAGCAGCACGACGACCGAAACCGGGTGCATGGTAACCGCGTGCCCTAAAGGCGGCGGGCAGTGGGCAATAAACGGCGCCAACAGTTTTTGCGCGACAAGGCCGCCGGCACAGGTCACCTATGACAACGCCGGGTTGCAGCGTCTGAAGGTCGGATCGAACAAGACGATCATCGGCAGCGGCGATCGAGCGGGAATTCAGGGGATGGGCCTGCTCATCGGAGGCGGCGCCCACAACGTGATCGTCCGTAATCTGACCCTGTCGGACATCAACCCCCGGGTGGTCTGGGCCGGGGATGCCCTGACAATCGACGATGCCGACGGGGTCTGGATCGACCACAACACCTTTGCGCGCATCGGGCGGCAAATGGTCGTGACGGGATGGGGCTCGGCCTCCCACGTCACGCTGTCCAACAACGAATTCGACGGTCGCACCAACTACTCGTCGACCTGCGACGGTCATCACTACTGGGTCTGGCTGTTTCTGGGCCATCACGACACGCTGACAATCGCGCGCAATTACATCCACGACACCTCCGGGCGCGCACCCCACGCCGGGGGCATGGGCAACGCGGACATCACCGCGCAGCTGGTCAACAACGTGTTTGCCCACCTGAGCCGCGAGGGGGCCATCATGTCGCGGACCGACTCATCGCACCTGCTGGTCGAAGGCAACCGCTTCGAAGACGTCACCCACCCGTTGTTCAACGATATCAAACAACCCGGTACCGCCTTTGCGCCCTTCGCGCCGCTTTCAGAGGGCACGACAAGCCTCTGCACTAAGGTCATCGGCAGGGCCTGCGTCGCCAACGACGCCCGTGCCAGCGGTGACGATTACCGGCCTCAGGATCTCGCCGCCCTCAAGGCCTTCGAACCCTACCGTCAGTACTTGATCACGCCGCTGTCGTCGGACGCCGCTATGGCCCAAGTGCCCGCTCAAGCCGGCGCGGGGAAGATTCATCCCCATGACTGAATCGAAGCGCCAGTCTGTGCACCGTCGCGTTGGCAGGCTGTTTCTGTGTGCCTGCTTGTGGCTCATTGGCCTGCCTGCTTTTGCTGACGAGAACACGTTCGGGTTCAGCCGTGACGGATCCCGGATCGTCGTGAAGACCGGCGCCGACCTTGTTTTCAGCATCGACACGCGAAACGGTGACCTGGTGTCGATGCAGTTCCGGGGGGACGAGCTGCAAACCACTGAGCGCAAAGGCTCGCAGCTCGCCTCCGGCCTGGGGACAGCTCAGGTTGACGTTGAAACCCGGGGCGACAGCATTGTCGTCAGCGCACGGTCGGGTGACCTGATCCAGTACTACATCGCGCGCAAGGGGCGCGATGCGATCTACCTGGCAACCTATGCCCCGACCCTGCCACCGGCAGGCGAGCTGCGCTTCGTCACTCGACTGAACGTCAGCAGACTGCCCAAAGCCGATCACGGTACGGACTCCAACGTTGGGCAGGTGATCGAAGGCAAGGATGTGTTTCTGCTCCCTGACGGGCGGACCAGTTCCAAGTTCTACTCGGCCCGGCCCGCGAAGGACGATGCACTGCACGGGGTTCACGGCCCCGGCGTCGCGGTCTACATGCTGATGGGCAATCGAGAGCTCAGTTCAGGAGGGCCATTGTTCAAAGACATCGCCACCCAGAAAACAGCAGTCACCCACGAGCTCTATAGCTACATGTACTCGAACCACACCCAGACCGAACCCTATCGGGGCGGTTTGCATGGGGTGTACGGGCTGTTATTTACCGACGGCGGGCCTCCGTCCGACGCGTTGATGAATCTCAGATTTGTGGATGATTCCCTCGGACTCAAAGGCTTTTTGAGCAACGCTGGCCGAGGCGCCGTCACAGGCCACATCGCCGGGGTGGCGGCTGGCATGCCCGCCGTCGTGGGGCTGAGCAACGGCAGCGCGCAGTACTGGGCAAGCGTCGGCGACGATCAGAACTTCAAGCTGAACGGGATCATCCCCGGCCACTACCGGACCGTGCTTTACCAAAAGGAGCTTGAGGTTGCGCGAGGCACTGTCGATGTGACCGCGAACGCAACTGCCCGGGTGGTGCTTGAGGCGCAGCCACTGCCAGGCCAGGTGATGTGGCAGATCGGCGCGCCTGATGGCACGCCAGTTGGCTTTCGTAACGCCGACCTCCTGGCGTCCGAGCATCCGTCGGATTCACGGATGGCCCCGTGGTCTAGCGGGACGTACATCGTCGGAGCCAGTGCGCCAAGCGACCTCCCTGCAGCGCAGTGGCGAGACGTTAACACGCCCACCCGGATTGAATTTGTCCTGGGCCCGAACGCGTTGCACGACTATCGACTGCGTCTGTTCGTGACGTTGTCCCAGGCAGGCGCCCGGCCGACCATCAGCGTCAACCATGTGTGGGATGCACCGGTGCCGCCACCACCCGATCAGCCTGACAGTCGCGGCATCACCCGCGGGACTTATCGTGGCAACAACACGCTGTACGAAACGACGGTGCCCGGCACCGCGTTGCACGCCGGCGCGAATGTGATCGAAATAGGCGTCGCTTCCGGCAAGGCGGGCACAGGCTTTTTGAGCCCCGGATTTGTGTTCGACAGCGTGCAATGGGTGGCTCCGTAACCGGGGCTAGTGAGCGTGTTCCGGAAACGACGCCACGCTGAGCTTTCTCATCATGTCGCGCTTCTTGTCATGGTGGTCGCGCATGCGCTTGAGCAGATCGTCCAGGGTGCTGATCGCTTTGAGGATGTACGGGCCCTTGTTGAGCATGACGCATTCGGCGCGAATGCCCATCGCTGCATCGGTGATTTCCGCCCGGGTGGGCGCGCCCGTTTTGGCGAGTGTTTCCAGCACCTGGGTGGCCCAGACCACCGGCACATGGGCCGCCTCGCACAGGCACAACAGCTCTTCCTGCAGCTCGGCGGTGCGCTCAAAGCCCGTCTCCACGGCCAGATCCCCTCGGGCGATCATCACACCCAGCCTGGGCATGGCCATGCCGGCGATCAACAACTCGGGCAGGTTTTCGAAGCCGCTGCGGGTTTCGATCTTCAGCACCACGCCCAGGTGCAGCGCGTCCAGGCGCCTGAGCTCGGCGATCACCGCCCTGACATCGTCAGCGCTGTTCACAAACGAGACCTCGACGATGTCCGCGTGGGTGGCAGCAAATTCGAGGGCGCGCAGGTCGTCATCGGTCAGCGCGCTCAAGCCCAGATCGGTGGACGGCAGGTTGATGCCTTTGTCCGCCTTGAGCTTTGCGCCGTCGGGTGCATGCTGGAGGGTGATCTGCAGCGTGCCCTGTGAAACCGACGTCACCACGCCGCCCATCTTGCCGTCGTCAAACCAGATGGGATCGCCCGCCGCCGCCCTGAACACCGCGGCCGAGTTGCAGCTGATGCGCGCAGGCGTGATGACCTCGCCCTCCTCGTCCGTCACAGCGGGCTGGCCCTCTTCATCGCCGTGGATCAGCAGCAGTGAGTCACCTTCTGCAAGCTTGATGGCGCCGGACCTGGCGGGCACGGCCATGACCCTGGCTTGCGGCGTGCGGCCTTTGGCGTCCTTGAGTTCGAGCAGGGTGCCCGGAACGAAGTAAGCGGTCTTTTCCAGCTCGACCCAGCAGCCTGAATCGTCGACCCGTGAGACGCGCATCCGGCGTTTCGAATCACGGGCATCCTGAAGCTGCAGGACATCGTCCACCGCAAGCCTTTTCAGCCAGTCCCCCGGCAGTTGCAGCCAGCCACCGCCACTGCACACGCCAGAACCCAGATACAGACGGCCGGGCGAGACCACTCTGCCAAGCTCGTCGCGCACAGGCTTGATTTTCAGCACCGGGGTGCAGTCTTTGACCGGACCGGTACGCAACTTGGGGCCTGCCAGGTCCATCACCACCTGGCAGGGTTGGCCGAGTGTGTCCGTGGCCTTGCGCAGGTGCTCGATCATCTTCGACCAGACTTCGGGGCCATCATGGGCGCAGTTGATGCGCTGGCCATTCATCCCCGTCGCCAGCATGCCCTCGACCATGGCGTAATCCTCGGCGGCTTCGGTCGGCATGGTGACCATGATGCGCACCGCCCTGTCGCGGGGCGCGTCGCCGAACAACGCGTTGCCGTGGTCTTGCAGCGAGGTCGTGTGACTGGACGCACCGGCTGTGTTGCCTGATTGGGGCCAGGCGTACGGGGATTCAGCGTTGCCGGTGAGTTGCTGGAGCACTTCAATGACACGGTTGACGGACTCGGCGACGTTGCGTTCGCAGCGTCCCAGTGAAGACAGGCCCAGCTCGGCCAGCTGCGTTTGCAGCGGACGGATGTCGTGCCTGCGCAGCGCGAGATAGCCCAACAGATTTACCGCACTGTCGCGGTAATCGTCATGGAGGTGGATGAGGTGCGCGGCCTGCTCGGCGGCCACCTGGACCTTGCCCCGCAGGAACAGCAGCGTTTTCAGCGCCGCCTGATGCGTAACGTCATCGACGGGTGCAACGGAGGCTTTCAACGGAGTCATGGCGCTACCTGGAGGGCTCGATGACCCACGCTAAGAGCTCCAGGTGACAGTTCTCGTACCGCTGACCCGAGCGCAGGCGTCGAACGCCGCCCAAGTGACCAGCGGCGTGGTCAGCTTCAATCCAGTGCGGCGACGGCCTCATCGCCCAGGCTGGGAGCGACGTCCCGTCGAGACTCCGCCAGCAGATCGTTCAGCGCAGTGTGCAGCTTTTGCAACGCCCCTTCCTTATCCACCCACCAGTCGGTGGACCACAGCCGCAGCAGGTTCCAGCCCAGGCCGGTGAGAATCGCCCCGCGCACTTTGTCCCGGTCCCGCGCAGTCGCCGCGCTGTGATACGTGGCACCGTCGCACTCGACACCCGCCAGGTAATCGCCCGGGCGATCCGGGTGAACGATGCCCAGATCGATGCGGAAACGTGACACGCCGATCTGCGGGACCACCTGCCAGCCCAGACGCCTCAGCCCTTGGGCGACGGCCTCTTCGAACGGCGAGTCATAACCGCCCACCGATCCCTGTATCGCCTCGGCCAGCGCCTTCGGCCCACGCTGGGCGAACTCGATGAAGTGCTTCAGATCGCGCACGGCCCGCGCGTTGGTGCGGTTGAGGTCGATCATCGACGGCTCGAAGGAGGTGAACACGAGCATTTCTCGGCGGGACCGGGTGATGGCGACGTTAAGCCTGCGCCAGCCGCCATCCTTGTTGAGCGGCCCGAAGTTCATCGACATCACCGGCGCACCGGCTTCGGTAGGGCCATAGCCAATGCCGAGCATGATCAGGTCACGCTCGTCGCCCTGGACGGTTTCCAGGTTTTTGACCACCACCGGCTCGGTCTGGGTGTCCTGGAATAACGGCTCGATCTGCGGGTACTGCTTGCGGGCCGCGTCCAGCAGGTCGTTGATCAGTTTCTGCTGATCGGAGTTGAGGGTGATGATGCCGATGGAATACCCCGCCGCCACGAACGCAGGGTCGGTGAGGCGCTTGACGGTTTCATCGACGATGGCTTGGGCTTCGGCCTGGTTGTAACGGCCTTTTCCTTTCGCATACACGCCCTCGACCTTGCGCCACTCCACCGCACTGGCGCGGGTTTCCGCGGCCGGGAAGGTGATCAGGTTGCTGTCGTAGTAACGGTGATTGGAGAAGGCGATCAGGCTTTCGTGGCGACTGCGGTAGTGCCAGCTCAGACTGTGGCTCGGCACCCCTGCCCCCAGGCATTCGTCGAGGATGCTTTCCATGTCCTCGGCGGTGTCGTCGTCGCCGGCATTCGCGCCCCGGTTGAAGAAGTTGGTCGGCGGCATCTGCCGCGGGTCACCGGCGATAATCACCTGCTTGCCCCGGGCAATAGAACCGATGGCGTCCCACGGCGCGATTTGCGACGCCTCGTCGAAGATCACCAGATCGAACGGCGGCTGATCGGCGGGCAAAAACTGCGCAATCGACAACGGGCTCATGAGCATGCACGGGGCCAGGCAATTCAGCGCATCGCCCATCTCGATCGCCAGCTGCCGGACCGGTTTGTGCCGGCGCGACTTCTGCAGTTCATGCTTGAGAATCGCAAAGCCGCTGCTCTTGGGGATGTCGTTCTTCGAAGGAATCAAGCCGCAGAGTTTGGCGCGGATATAGCGCACCGTCAGTTTCGCCAGCTCGTCGTCCAGGCGCACGAATGCACCGATGTCGCTCATGTGCTCGGCCGCGACGAAATTGCGCAGCAACGGTTCGCCGTCGATGCCCTGGGTCGCGAACCAGTGGGCATAGGCCGTGACGAAGGTCTCCTCGCTGGCAGACGGCAACAGGCTGCCGGCTTCCAGTCCCCGGGCCAGATTGGCCAGGCCGGCCTCAGTCGCCTGTTCGCGCACCCGGCACCAATCGCACCACGCCTTGAGTTGCTCTTCCTGCTGCTGGATGGCGAGTGACGTCGCCCGAAGCGTCGCCACGCTGAGGGACGTTTCAGTGCTTGTGCAGGCCAACCCGGCGAACAATTCTATCGCCGCCTCAGCGCGGGACAACGCCTGCTGCAAGGTCAAGCAAGCGGAAGCGAGTTGCCCACTCGGCGCCAACATGTCGTTTGCGTCGATCACCAGACGCGCCACGGCACCGCGCAAGGCAACCAGGTGCTCGGGTGATTCGGCCAGCCCGATCAGCAGGCCGCGCAAACCCTCGGCCAGGGTCACGGCCTGCAGCGTGCGCATCGGGTCGCTCTTCAGGCCGTGCCAGCCAGGGATCGACTGCATGTCGCTGGCCAACGCATCCAGCTCCAGCAGTTGGGCGTGCAGGCGTTCAAAAATAGCGAGGTCGCCGACGGTGTCCGGCAGGCCTGCCGCGCCACCCAGGGAGGCGAGTTGCTTCGCCACCTTTTTCTGGGCGAGCGTCCCCAGGAACCAGAACTTGCCCTCGGCTTCGTGCCACTCACCGCGCATTTGCGCGACGGGAACACGACGGCACGCTTCATCGGCGTAATCCAGGGACAGGCTTTCTTCAAGCTCCCGATAGCTCTCGAGCAACTGGCAACTGCGCCGGGCCGCTTCGATGCGCGCGGCAGCATCGGGTGCAAAGGCAAACGACAGGTTCAGGCCATGGGATTCAAGAATGAGTGCCGCGAGATCATGCAGCTGCCGGACCTCTTTCACTTCCGCCACAGGCAGCGGCACGTGGGTCAGTGCCAGCAGCCGTTCGCTGGCGGCATTCAATTCATCAAGCGCCTGGGGCACCTCCCGTGCGGCGCTGGCGATCTGTGCCTGCCAGGCGTTCGACCATTGGGTCTGCGCCAGGGCGCCGAACTTCCCTGACAGGTCGCGGGCGGCGCTGCCATTCAGTCCCAGGCGACGGGCAAGATCCAGCAACTGGCCGTACTCGGCCCCATCGTGTTCGGTGCCCGTTGGCCAGGCCAGCCTTGGTGTCTGAGGACCGTGGTCGCGAACCACCCGGCCAATCGACTGGTGCAGGGTCAGGCCGTTATGCCAGCGTCGGTGCAGCACGTCGACCAGTTGATTGAGCCGTGAGCGCAGAGTCTGCAACCGCGCGGCTTCACGTTCCCATTCCTCGGCGCTCAACGCTTCACTCACGTCCCAGGCGCGGTCCAGCTGCTTGAGCACTTCAACCTTCGACGCTTTGCTGGAATGCAGCTCCAGACAGAACTCGCCAAGGCCCTTTTCAGCCAAACGACGAAACACCACGTCAAGGGCCGCGCGTTTCTCTGCCACGAACAGCACACGGCGACCGAGGGCCAGGTTGTGGGCAATCATGTTGGCAATGGTCTGGGATTTACCGGTGCCGGGCGGACCGTCCATGACAAAGCTGTGGGTGTTGGCCGAGGCCACGACCGCCGCCAATTGCGAGGAGTCGGCCGGCAATGGCGCAAACAGCTGAGCCGGCGTCACTGACGCATCCAGACGCTCGGGCCGGGGGAATTCGGCCGAACCGGAAAAACCCTCACCCGCTGCGTCGGGGTCCAGCAGATGCTTGACCAAGGGGCTTTGCAGCAACTGCGCTGCGTTGGCGTTCAGGTCTTTCCACATCAGGTATTTGGCAAACGAGAAGGTGCCCAGCACCAGCTCGGTGCTCACCTCGAAGCCGGGCACATCGCGCACGGCCCGGCGCACGCTGTTCCAGATGCCGGCAACATCAATGCCGCTCCCATCGCTGGGCAGCTCCCCGTCCAGCCCGGGAATCAGCAGCTCGAAATCGTGGCGCAACAGCTCAAGCAAGGTCAGGTTGAAACGCGGTTCTTCGTCGAGCAGGCTCAGCGTGACCCCGGACAAGGCGCTTTTACGCTCGAGTTTCACCGGCAACAGAATCAGCGGCGCGGAATAGGTTTTCGGATCGTCAGCGCTTTTCTTCCACTTCAGGAAGCCGATGGCCAGGAACAGCGTGTTGGCCCCGCCTTCCTCCAGATCGCTGCGGGCCTTGCGGAACAGGTCGATCAGCGTGGCTTCCAGCTTGACCTTCTCCAGACTGGCCAGGACTTCGCCGCGCGCCAGTGCCTGACGGGCGACTTCGTCGACCAGGCTTTCGTTGTTCTGCTGTTCATACAAGGCCTCATCGCGGCCGCTGCTTTTCAAATCAGGGACGGCCACCACGCGGATGCGCTGACCGCTGGAGAGCAGGTCCTCAAGGGCCGCCGGATCGGGGCACAGCAGACGCACACCTTTGGCGCTGTCCGGCAAATGCAGCAGACGATTGCGCGTGGTCAAATCGAGCAGCTTGCGTTGCCACAGGGTGAGTTTTCCCGCCGGGCCCGAGGCGTCTTCATTGATCTCGACATCGAACCCCGGCAGCGACGGTGCTTCCTCCAGCCCTTCAATCACGGGCGGTGCTTCGTCGGCGCCCTCGACCGGGACGGCTGACACCAGCGCCATCGGGCGAATCTTCTGCATCCGGGCGCGGTGCAGGTCGATAGCCATGATGAACTGCTCATCGTCGAGCTCGCGTTCGGCGGCGGCCACCGCCCGGGAAAAACTGGGCGCCGGCGCCTGGGTCGCGAGGGTCGTCTCGAAGACCAGCATTTCTTTCAAATCGAGACGTTTGCGCACGGCCGACGCTTCATCGGTCAGCAACTGGGAAAATTCCTGCGGCTGCAACCAGACGCCAGCGAACGCATGGCCCTTGGTCATGACCAGCAACGCATTCAACCCGGCCTGCTCCAGCGCGGCCGCGAACAGCAGCGCGGTATCGAGGCACGTCGCCACGCCGTTTTCCAGCACCACACTCGGCGGTCGGATTTTCTGCCCCTGCTGCTCGAAACTGGCGGGTGGCAACGCATAGCTCAATTGAAAGCTGCACACCCCCGACCAGATGGCGGAAGCCAGCTCCCAGGTGCGCGTGCGGGATTTGCTTTCGTAGCCGTCGATGCCGTCTTTCTTGCCGGCCCGGCGCAAGACCTGAGAGGCGGCTTTGAGCACCCGGTCCACCGCAGGGTCATTGGGCATGCAGAACGCGGCGAGCAGTTCCGGCATCGCGCTCAACCCGCCCCATTCGGTGCGGGCGAGCAGTTCGGTGGGGAAGCGCTGCTCGACGAGCACCGTCTCGCCCCGGGACACGCGCATGACCACGTCGGCGTTCAGGCTTTCCGTCAGGCCGGACAGGTAACCGGCGTTCAGCTTGATGTCGCGATCAGGGATGCTGAGGCGATCACCGGCATGGATACGGTCAATATTCCAGCTTCGGCTTTCAACGAACTCCGGGTCGGTGCTCAGCGTCAGCACCAGGTCTTCGAGGGTGGTTTCTTCCTGGTTCCAGAGGCTCAATTCACGCACGAGGGGAACGGCGTTCTGGTGGGAGGCGAAGCCGATCTTGCGGGCGATCAGCGCGTCAATCTTGATGTTCATTCACAGAATCCTGAAGCTACGAGCGCTGGCCCCATGAGGAGCGCGCCAAATGGCGCCTATAGTCCATGACTAATCGATGCTTGTGAATGTGTTTCTCGGTGAGTCGGACGGCTTGCGGCTGTGTGAGCGTGCCAGTGCGCCGGTTCGGGAAAGCCGACTTCACTGGCGGCGCGAGCGCTTCACTGCCTGCGTGAGCCTTTGCCCCCTGCCCGCGAGATGTCCCCCCAGCGGCGCACCAGGTAGTTGTGTTCATCCATGACCGCATTCCACACCGCGATGTGGCCCATGCGCTGCTCGTAGGAGCCGCCATCGCGCACTTCGCCAATGTCGATCAACGGCAGGCCGTCGCTGCCCATCAGTTGTTCGCGGGCGGGCAGCCCGGCGTACCAGTAATCCCACTCCGCCGCGCTCAGGTGTTCGCGGCTGCGGGCCGGGTTGCCGATGTAATAACCCTGGCGGGCCATCACCGCGCCGGGCCAGCCGGACAGCCACCAGTTGAGATACGCGTAGGCGGCGTCGAGTACCGCGCCCTTGGCATGGCGCGACAACGACAACCCGCCAAACCAGCCGCGATAACCCTCGCGCGGGACGGCGACGCGGTATTTCACGCCGGCGCGGTGCAAGCGCACCAGGGTCGGCGACCATAAGCTCTGGATGTCGATGGTCGGGTGCAACATCAGCTCCGCCGCTTCCTCATCGTCAGACCAGAACGCGCCGAACATGCCCTGCCCCTGCTTGCGCACGAGGATGTCCGCCAGCACGTCGATCTCTTCGATGCTCAGGTTGCCGATGTCGCCGAACTGCGCCAATCCTGCTCCTTGCACGGCCAGTGCGGCGTCCAGCGCGCCAATGGCCGCGTCACTTTGCAAGGCCACCCGCCCGCACCACGCCGGATCGACCAGCCAGCCCCAGCTTTCGTCCGCCGAACTGAAACCGGCGGGAAGGCGCTCGGGTCGATAGGCGAAACTGTCGGCGTTGTGGGTCAGCGGCAACATGCTGATCCGCTCACTCACCGCGCTGCCGAGGCTGCCGTCGTGCTGGACGAACAGGCGTTCGCTGGGCACGCTGCCGCTGCCGAGCCGGTCACTGGCCGACAGCCTGCCGCGTTTGGGCAGGTCGTTGATTTCATGCCACAGGGCGACACGGCGCGTGTCGATGGGCTGGATGGCCCGCGCGGGCCAGACGAAATCCACGTTGTGGAACCACTGGTCATAGAGGTCGTAACTGTCGGGCTGCATGACCGCGATGCGCTGGGCGGTCTGCACGTCATGCACCTGATACACCAGCTTGATGCCCAGGTCCTCTTCCGCCCGCACGCGCAGGGATTCAAGCAGGGTCACCGAAGTGCCCAGGACCCGCAGCGTCACCGTCATGCCAGCGCTTCCCGGGGCGCCGGCGCCAGGCGTTCGGTGAAGACCTCGAACGAGCGGCGCAGCAGCGCGGTGTCCAGCCCGCGCACAATAAACACCAGCCGCGAACGATGGTCGCCGCCGGGCCATGCAGGCAGATGCACCGGTGCGTGCAGGCAATGCTGCACGCCATGAATGACGACGGGGGCGTGGCTGTTGTTCACGTTAAGCAGTCCTTTGACGCGCAGGATTCGTTCGCCGTGGCATCTTAGCAGCATGGACAGCCAGACCCCGAAGGCGACCCAGTCCAGCGGGCGCTCAAAGGTCAGGCAGCAGACCTGCGCCTCGCCGTGACGGGCGGCTGTCGAGCGCACGCCCATCAGGTGCCAGCGCGCGACCTCCTGGGCGGGCTCATCACTGTGCAGCCCGTCACCGAGCAGCAGTTGATCGCCGCTGCGGATGGCATCCGTGGTCAGCACCGGCGCAGGGTTGATCGACTGCAAACGCCGCTGCAGCGTTCGCAACGTGTCCGCATCGGCGAGGTCGGTCTTGCTGATCAGCAGTCGGTCGGCAGCGGCGACCTGGGCCATCCACTCCGGGTGCAGACGCTCTTGAAGCGCGGCGTGGCTGGCATCGACCACGGTCAGCACCAGCCCGATATGCACCCGGCCGCGCAGGTGCGGGTCATTGTTGATGGTCGCCAGAATGGGCGCCGGATCGGCCAGGCCCGTGGTCTCCAGCAGGATCCGTCGGAACGCCGGCACTTCGCCCCGTGCGCGGCGCTGGAGCAAGTCGGTCAGGGCGTCGCGCAATTCGCCGCGAATCGAGCAACAGACACAGCCGCTGGGCAGCAGGACGGTGTCCGGGGCGACCTCTTCCACCAGCAGGTGATCGATGCCGACGTCGCCGAACTCATTGATCAGCAGCGCCGTGTCGCCGAGGGTTTCGCCCTGCAGCAGGCGCTTGAGCAAGGTGGTCTTGCCGCTGCCGAGAAACCCGGTGATGACGTTCAGCGCGATGCTCATGGGTGCTGCTCCAGATGGTCCAGCAATCGCTCATCGAGGGGGTCCAGCGGACGCCCGATCAATTGCTCGGCCCGTTGCCAGAGTTGGTCGAGGCCGCTGGCCAGTTCCTGCTTGCCGGTGGCGCCGAGCAGCAGGTAGGACACGCCCTGAAAGTCCTCGACCTTCAGCCGAAACGGCGCCACCACCTTGTTGATCGCGGCAATCCGGCGCAGGCGCTCGCGGCGACGGGGTAATTCGTCGCCCAGCGGATCGCTCCAGTGCACGTCTTCGCCCAGCAGGCCGCAGAGTCCACACATGCTTATTCGCTCCTGTGTTGTTCGATCCGGTGCATCAGGGCATCACATCGCCGGAATTCGGCCCCAGGGTCTGGCCGACGAACAGGTTGCCGCCCGGCTCGCTGGCCAGCAGCACGGCGACGGGCGCCACTTCTTCCGCCCGACCAAAGCGGCCCAGGGGCAGCTCGGCTGCCTTGGCGGTTTTCCAGGCGCTGCTGATCCCGGCCACCAGCGGCGTTTCGATCGGGCCCGGCGCGATGGCGTTGACCAGCACGTTGTCCTTGGCCACTTCCAGGGCAAGGGATTTCGTGAAGCCGATCACCCCGGCCTTGGCCGCCGCGTAATGGGTTAGCTCGGCGCCGCCCTTGATGCCTAACTGGGAAGCGACGTTGATGATGCGTCCCCAGCGCTGTGCCAGCATGTGCGGCAAGGCGCGCTGACTGGCGATGAACACGCTGGTCAGGTCGACGCGCAGCATGTCGTTCCACATGTCCAGGGTCAGGTCGACACAGCGGGCCTGGGTGAGCATGCCGGCGTTGTTGACCAGAATATCGATGCCGCCAAAACGCTCCACGCAGGCATCGACACTGGCCTGCGCACCCTCGACGGTGCCAACATCGGCCACGCTTTCGACCACCTCGGCGCCCAACTCGCGGCAGTGTTGGGCGGTCTGCCCCAGGGTAATCGCATCGCGATCCGCCAGAACCAGCCGCGCGCCCTGCTCGGCATACGCCCGCGCAATGGCGGCGCCGATGCCGCTGCCTGCGCCGGTGATCACCGCCCGTTTGTTGACCAGTTGCATGGTGTTTCCTCTTTCAGTCTGCGGCTTGTGGCGCAATCAATAGCGGATCAGCGCTGCGCCCTACTCCGGCCAACGCACGGTCAGGCCGCCATCGATGACGATGCTTTGTCCGGTAAGATAACTGGACTCGTCGCTGCACAGGAATCGCACCAGCGAGGCGACTTCATCGGCCCGGCCGACACGGCCCAGCGGGATGGCGCTGGCCGCTTTGGCGAGGCCCTCCGGCCCCAATGAGTTTTTGCTGTCCAGCGATTGCGGTGTCTCGATCAAACCCGGAATCACGGCGTTGCAGCGAATGCCGCGCGCTGCCAGTTCCACCGCCAGTGAGCGACACAACCCTGGCACACCGGCCTTGGCCGCGGCGTAATGGGAGTGGTCCTGCCAGCCATAGACGCCCCCGGCAATCGACGAAATGGCCACCATGGATCCGCCCTCGCCCATGTGCCGGGCCGCCGCGCGAAAAGTGCGCATCACACCGGTGAGGTCGACATCGAGCATCTCGTTCCAGCGCTCGTCGGTCATCTCCAGCAACGGTGCGCGGCGCAGCAGGCCGGCATTGGCGACGGCGTAATCAATGCGGCCAAAGCGGCTGATCGCCTGCTCGGCCAGTGCGTCCACCGAGGCCGTCTGGGTGACGTCCAGCTCAGCCATCAGACATTCGCCGCCGGCGTCTGCCACCCACCGCGCCGTGATCTCGGGGTCATGGGGGTCGGCCGGGTAATAGCCGCCCACCACCGCGACGCCCTTCTTCGCGAACGCCACCGCCAGGGCCTGGCCGATACCGCTGGCGGCCCCGGTAATCAACGCTACTCTGCGAGTCATGTTCAGCTCCTTATTGGACGGTTGCTATTGGACGGTTTCGGGCCGCACGTGGCGGGCGGCGAACATCAGTACACCGGACAGAAAGCACGGCACGGCACCGAAATACAGCGCCGACGTCTGCCAGTCGCCACCGGCGCTCAACACCGAGGTCGCGCCAAAGCCTGCGACCACAGCGCCAATCGGGCCCATCGCGTGGATAATGGCGCCGCCGGTGGCGCGGATGCTGGTCGGGAAGCTTTCGCTGATGAAAAACAGGGCGGCGGAATACGGACCGATCAGGAAGAACAGCCCGAGGCTGTACAGGCCAACCACCGTCGGCATGTTGCTGGGGCCGAAGAGCATGCCGGTGAACGACAGGCCGCCGAGCATCCAGCCCAGGCCGATCACGTTGCGCCGGCCGATCTTGTCGCCCATCCAGCCGTGGGTCAGATAACCGCAATAGCCCACCAGGTTCGACAGCACCAGGATAATCAGCGAGTTCTCGAAGGAGATGTGGTGCACGCTGACAATCACCGAGGTGCCCAGCACGCTGAACACCTGAATCGCCGCCCAGTTGAGCAGGATCGCCGCGCCGATCACCAGCGTCGCGCGCCGTGAGGTGCCACGGAATGCAGCGCCCATGCCAGCGGTGCGGTGCTCTTCGTAATTCACCCCGTAGGTCATTGCCACTTGTTTGGCCTGTTCAGCGTCGCCAGCCTTGCGCAACTGGGTAATGCGCTGGTGAATCTGGAACTGCGGGCTTTCCTTGAGCTTGCGCGCCATGAACGCGATGACCAGCGCCGGGATCGCTGCAAAGACGAAGCAACCCTGCCAGCCGATGACCGGCAACAGCACGGCGGTCAGACCTGCCGCAATCAACGCGCCGACCGGCCAGCCACCCTGCACAAGGCTGTAGATGAAGCCACGGCGCTTGGCCAGGCGCGGATCATCGGAGGCGGCGTAGATCTCGCTGAGGTACGTCGCGTTGACCGTTTCTTCGGCGTAACCCAGCCCGCTCAGGGAGCGGATCAGGATCAGCGGCGACTTGCCCCATGACCCGCCCAGCGCCGTGAGCGCCGAGCAGATCGCGGAACCGGTGACCGTGAAAATGATGCCCATGCGTCGGCCGAGACGGTCCACCAACGGCCCGATGGCCAGGGCGATGACCGCCGTGCCGACCGCCGCCCAGGTGGCGATTTCCGCCTGTTCCGCTTCGCCCCACTGAAAGTGCCGGCCGATTTCCGGCAGCAAGGTGCCGAACAGGATGAAGTCGTACACCGCAAAGACCCACGCGAAGAAGGCGATCCAGGTGGCGTAGCGGACTTCTTCGGAAGTCAGTTGCTGGGGTTTCCAGCCAGTCAGATCAAGTTTGTTATAGATGGACATGGGTCACGCCTCGGAATGAAGGGGCAATCAGCTGTGGCGAGGATTACGGCGGACGAAGTCATCGGCGATTTCATCGAACGTGACGAACTTGACGCCGGCGTGGCTCTGGATGTGCTCGATCAGACGCTCCAGCATCAGCAGCACTTGCGGGCGACCGGAAACGTCGGGGTGGATGGTCATGGTGAACACGGCGTGCTCGTGCTCGCGGTAGACCCAGTCGAACTGATCGCGCCACATCTCTTCCAGGTGGCGCGGGTTGACGAAGCCGTGGCTGTTGGGGGCCTTTTTGATGAACATCATCGGCGGCAGGTCATCGAGGTACCAGTTGGCCGGGATCTCAACCAGGTCGGTTTCCTGACCCCGCACCAGCGGTTTCATCCAGGTGTCGGGGTGCTGGGTGTAATCGATCTTGGTCCAGCTGTCCCCCACGCGCACGTAGTACGGATGGAAGTCGTTGTGCATCAGGCTGTGGTCGTACTTGATGCCCTTCTTGAGCAGCAGTTCGTTGGTGACCTTGCTGAACTCCCACCAGGGCGCGACGTAGCCGGTCGGACGCTTGCCGGTCATTTGCGTGATCAGCTCGATGGATCTGTCGAGGACGATTTCTTCCTGCTCGGGCGTCATGGCGATCGGGTTTTCGTGGCTGTAGCCGTGCACGCCGATCTCGTGACCGGCGTCGAACACGGCCTTCATCTGCTCGGGAAACGTCTCCATCGAGTGACCGGGCACGAACCAGGTGGTGCGCAGGCCGTAGCGCTCGAACAGCTTGAGCAGGCGCGGCGCACCGATTTCGCCTGCGAACAGGCCACGGGAAATGTCATCCGGCGAGTCCTCGCCACCGTAGGAACCCAACCAGCCTGCCACGGCGTCTACGTCGACACCAAAGGCGCACAAGATTTCTTTAGCCATCATCGTTCTCCAGCGGAGTTAGCGGATCATTGGTTTTGGGAGGTGCGCAACGCGGCTTCGACGGCCAGCGCAGCGCGCAGTAAACGGGAGTCTTCGCCGCTCGGCGCGCTGATCAGCAGGCCGGTGGGCAAGCCAGGGCCGTCGCAGCCGCTGGGCAGTGACACGCCCGGCATGTCCAGCAAACTGCCCGGCATGGTCAGGCGCAACGTGGCCAGGTTGGTGCGGGTGAACAGGTCATCGTCGCTCAGCAGCGGGGCGAGCGGCGGCGCCACATGGGCCACGCTGGGGGTGAGCAGAAAGGCGCCATCGAGTTCGTCGCTCATCTGTTGCTGAAGACGCTCGCGGGCGCTGTAGAGGTTGATCAAATGGCTGGCCGGGAACGCTCGCGCCGCTTCAAGACGGCGCCGTACGCGAGGGTCGAGTTGCGCGGCGGCGTCGCTGTCGAGCAAGGCCTGATGCAGGGCAAACGCTTCTGCCGCGCCGAGCCAGCCTTGCTGCTGGATTAGATCAAGCGTGGCCTGAAAGGCCGGCGAAGGACGCACCTCGATCAGGGCACCGTGGGCCTCAATCGCGCTCACACAGCGCAGCAGGTTGTCGCGCACGGAAGCCTCGACGCGGTCGTCCTCAAGGACCGCCTGATCGAGCCGGAACCGCTGGCCTGCCAACGGGCGCGGCACCAGAGCGGTCGGCTTCGAGCGGCCTCGCAGGATGTCGTCAATGGCCACGGCATCGCGCACGCTGCGTGTCAGAGGGCCGAGACTGTCGAGGGTATGCGCGAGGGGGAAGACACCGTCGCGGCTGTAGCGCCGGCAACTGCTGCGAAAACCCACCAGGCCGTTGAAGGCGGCCGGGATGCGGATCGAGCCGGCCGTGTCGGTGCCCATGGCGACGGGGACGATACCCGCTGCCACCGCCACCGCCGAACCTGACGAAGACCCGCCCGGAATGCGCGGCTGGTCATGCCCACGCGGGTTATGCGGCGTGCCGAAATGGGGGTTCAGGCCCAGGCCCGAGTAGGCGAATTCACTGAGGTTGGTTTTGCCGACACTGACCATGCCAGCCCGTGACAGCAGGCCGACGATCTGCGCATCCAGCAGCGCCGGCGCGAAATCACGGCGCACCGCAGCGCCCGCGGTGGTCGGGCTGCCGGCCACGTCAAACAGGTCTTTCCAAGCAATGGGCACACCGTCCAGCGGGCTGGCCGGTTGTCCGGCCTTCCAGCGCGCCGCCGAGGCTTGCGCTTCGCGGCGCGCCCGATGGGTGGAGAAAGAGATGAACACGTCATCGACTGCGGCGACCTTCTCCAACGCCGCGTCCAGAGCCTGTACCGGGTCGTTCGTTCCGTTGGCAAACGCTTCGGCCATTGCCAGGGCATCGACAACGGGCGGATCCGGGAAGCGTGCATCAGACATTTCATCTACCCTTTAATGTACATATTATGAGAATGTACGTTTAGTAAAGGCAGAAAGCGTGCCAGAGTCTGGGTACGCTGATTCGCGGAGCGATGGGTGCGCGGGCCTTCGGGCCATGACGCCCGAGCTAGATACCTCGCAGGATTTTAAAGCATGACCGGGTGCGCAGGATTGGAAGCGTTATCACATGAATGTCACAGAGGATGGATATTTATGCAAAGGTACGTTTTAGTGCAAAAAAGTAACAACGGCTCCAATACCGTGCGTTTTGACGTGGCCCGCAGTGACGCTCTGTCTTGTGCGAGAATCGCCGCCCGCCTTCCGAGAAGTGTATGAAATCGATGTCCGCCGAGGATTCCCGCACCGCGTCCCGCTACGCCACGATCCGACTGGTCCTGCGCGATGCCATCGTCAACGGTGACGTCGTTCAAGGATTGGTGCTGCTCGAAGCACCGCTGGCAGAGCTGTTCGGCACCAGCCGCGTGCCGGTGCGCCGGGCGCTGGACCTGCTGCATGACGAGGGTCTGATCAGTCGATTCAACGGCCGCGGTTATCTGGTCAACCCCGACGGCGCCGAGGTGGAGCCAGTGCGACTTGCCTTGACCCATCATCAGTTGGGCCTTGATGGCAGCGAAGAACTGGTCGACACGCGCCCGCTGGGGGAACGGATTTTTGATGAAATCGGCGCGGCGTTATCGACCTGCATCGCGTTCGGTCATTATCGCCTCGACGAGCAGATCGCTGCCGAACACTACGGCGTCAGCCGGGCCGTGGTGCGCGAGGCGCTGATGCGCTTGCGTGATCGCGGGCTGGTGGAAAAGGAACCCTACTCCCAGTGGCTGGCCGGCCCGCTCACCGCTCGGGAAGTGACCGAAGATTACGAGCTGCGGGCGTGCCTGGAGCCTGAAGCGTTGCGCCAGACCGCGCCGGGCTTGAGCCGGGACGACCTGGTCGCCATGCTCGCGCGGGTCGACGCCGCGCAGAACGCTGAACAGTGCAGCCTGGCCGACATCGAACGGCTGGAAGAAGACCTGCATCACCACTGCCTGGCGGGCATCACCAACCGCAAGATCGCGACGTTGATCCGCCAGGGGCAGAGCCCCATGATCATTAGCCGGATTTTCTACAGCCAGTTGGGTATCGGCCCCGACGACGCGATGCTGGCCGAACACCGGTTGATCCTCGAATTACTGCTGCACGGCGCATTCGACGCCGCAGCGTTAAACCTCAAGGAGCACCTCAACCGCGCGCGTCAACGGATGCTGCAACGGCTGAAAGTGTTGTCGGTGCTGCCTGAACAGCCCGTCCCCAAATATCTGACTCGACTCAGCTGAAGCTCGTGCGTACGCCCGAGATTCCGTGTGCTGCGCAGATCCAGTGTAGGAGCGCGCTTGCCCGCGAAGGCGTCGGTACAGACGTTAAAAATGCGTCGGATGTACCACCCGTTCGCGGGCAAGCGCGCTCCTACAGGTTATGTGTTCGCCGCAGATACCCGTGTGTAGTCACGCGTCTACGGGCTATTCGTTCACCAACAAGACGGTATCCATCGGTCATTCACACACCGCGAATTATCGGCCGAATGGAGATCCCTTGTAGGAGCGCGCTTGCCCGCGAGGCGTCGGTACAGACCATAAAAATGCGTCGGATGTACCACCCGTTCGCGGGCAAGCGCGCTCCTACAGGTTATGTGTTCGCCGTAGATATCCGTGTGTAGTCATGCGTCTACCGGCTATTCGTTCACTAACAAGACGGTATCCATCGGTCATTCACACACCACGGATTTTCGGCCGAATGGAGATCCCTTGTAGGAGCGCGCTTGCCCGCGAAGGCGTCGGTACAGACGATAAAAATGCGTCGGATGTACCGCCCATTCGGGGGCAAGCGCGCTGCTGCAACAGCTTTTCGTCGGCCAACACTTCAGGGTAAGACGCAAAATCTGTAGGAGCGTGGCTTGTCCCGCGATCGGCTGCGAAGCAGTCGTTAAACCTGGCGACCCCAATGCTGCTGACCCTCCGCATTCATCGGATCACCGCCGCTGCGCGCCAGATCGAGGGACAAGCCACGGTCCTACAGTGGCTCTGCGTTGGCCTGGATTTCAGCGGCTGGCGCAAAACCGGTGTGCGGCGATCCGTGAGACTGGGTGTGAACCGCAGAATTGATGGCGTCCACACCGGCCTCTTCCCGGCTAAGGCGGGTCCCACTTAGATCAAAAGCAGGGTCCTCCTGAAGTCACTCCGTTACCCACGACCCACCCAGCGCGGCCTGTAGCTGAACACTGGTAATCAGCTGCGTGGCCACCAGGTTGAGCAGGGTCTGGCGTTCGTTGAGGCTGGTGGCCTGGGTGGTGGCGACGTCGAGGTAGTCGATGACGCCCGCCTCGTACTGATCACGACTCACCGCTGCAGAGTCTTCCGCCGACTGCGCGGAGTTGCGCCGTGCTTCCAGCTCCGGCTCCAGGGTGCGCAGTTCGACCAGGTAATCCTCGACTTCGCCCAGACCGGTCAGCACGGTCTGGCGATAGGTCGCGACGGTGGCGTCGTAGGCATGCCGGGCCTGTTCGACGCTGGCGCGGGTGGCGCCAAAATCGAGGATCGTGCCGGTCAGGCTCGGGCCGATTGACCAGAAGCGGTTGGGCAGCGAGAACAGGTTGCTCAGGGTTGAGCTCTGGTAGCCGCCACTGGCGCTCAACGTCAGGTCCGGGTAATACGCTGCCGTTGCAACACCGACCGCGGCGTTGGCAGCGGCCATTTGCCGTTCGGCGGCGGCGATGTCCGGGCGACGTTCCAGCAAGCGACTGGGCACACCCAACGGCACGCCCGGCACGTGGTACTGCCAGGCCGGGTCTGCGGCCAGAGCAAAGTCCGCCGGCGGTTTGCCCATCAGCAACGCGATGGCGTGTTCGTACTGGGCACGCTGCCATTGCAAGTCGAGCATCGAGGCCTGGGCGCTCTGCAATTGGGTTTTGCCCGTCGCCAGATCGGCCCGCGACGAGATCTGCTCGTCATACTTGTTCTGGATGATTTGCAGGTAGCGCTCGTAGCCGGCAATGGTCTCGCGGTACAGCGTGATACGTCGGTCCAGCAGGCGCAGCTGGAAGTAATTCTGCGCCAGCGACGATTGCGCGCTCAGGGTGGCGTTGGCCAGGTCGGCAGCGCTGGCCTGTGCGCTGGCACGGTCCTGTTCATTGGTGCGGCGCAGTTTGCCCCAAATATCCGCCTCCCAACTCAGGTCCAGGGTGGCCGAATGCACCTTGCTCACACCCCCTGCCCCGCTGGACGACGAGCCGGTGGCGGACTCACTGCGGCTGCTCGCCCCGGTGCCTGTCAACGTCGGGAATTCTTCGGCGCGGGACTGACGCACCAGGGCCAGAGCCTGCTGGTATTGCGCGGCATAAACCGCGACGTTCTGGTTATTGAGCTGCACCTGAGACACCAGCGCGTTCAGTTGCGGATCTTGATAAAGCGCCCACCACGGCCCCTTGGGCAACTCATCCTGCGGGCTCGCCGCTTTCCAGCCTTGGGCTTCCTTGAAGGTGGCGGTGATCGGCGCATTGGGTTTCTGGTAGTCGGGACCGACCATGCAGCCCGTTAACAACGTGCTGGTCAGCAGCAGAGCGATGCACAGACGGGAAGGCAGCAAAGCGTTCATTCATTCAACCTTGTCAGTCAGCCGGGCACGTGAGTGCGGCGGATACGCGTGTGCCAGAAATGCCGCGAAGCACGGCTCAGGCGATCGAGATAGAGGTACACCACCGGGGTGGTAAACAGGGTCAGCAACTGGCTCAGCACCAGACCGCCGGCGATCGCGACACCCAGCGGTTTGCGCAGGTCGGCATCGCCGCCGCTGCCGAGGGCAAGCGGTAAAGCGCCGAAAAAGGCGGCCAGCGTGGTCATCATGATGGGCCGGAAGCGCATGCGGCAGGCTTCGATGATGGCCTGTTCCGGCGTCATCTTGCGGTCGCGCTCGGCCATCAGGGCGAAGTCGATCATCATGATGGCGTTCTTTTTGACGATGCCGATCAGCAACAGAATGCCGATCAGGGCGATCACCGTCAGTTGCATGTTCACCGCCTTGAGCAGCAGCAAGGCGCCAACCCCCGCCGACGGCAAGGTCGACAGAATCGTCAGCGGGTGGATGTAACTCTCGTAGAGCACACCTAGCACGATGTACACCGCCAGCAACGCCGCCCCGATCAACCACGGCATGCTGGCCGCGAGCGCGGCGAAAGCCTGGGCTGTGCCGGCGAATCCGTACTGGATGTCACGGGGCAAGCCGACCTTGTCGACGGCCGCATTAATGGCGGCCGTGGCCTGCTCCAGGGAGACGCCATCCTGCAGATTGAACGCGATGGTGCTGGTCGCCGACTGGCCCTGATGCGCCACGGCCAGCGGCGCATTGTCCGGGCTGAAGGTGGCAAACGCGGTCAGCGGCACTTGCTGGTTATCGGCATTGATCACATACATGCGGTCGAGCATCGTCGCGTCCTGGGTGTACACCGGGTCCAGCCCCATGATGACGTGGTACTGGTTCAGGGTTTTGTACAGCGTCGCCACCTGCCGCTGGCTGTAGGCGTTGTTCAGCAGGTTGTCGATGTCGCTGACGCTGACCCCCAGACGACTGGCGGCGGCGCGGTCGATGTGCAGTTTCATCTCCTGGCCGCCGGTCTGGGAATCGGAGTCGATGCCGGTCAGTTGCGGCAATGCACGCAGTGCCGCCTCGACCTTCGGTTCCCACACCCGCAGCAGGTCCAGATCGTCGGCCTGCAGGCTGAACTGATAGGTGGCGTTGGCGCTGCGCCCGCCGACACGGATGTCCTCGGCGGGCATCAGGAACACCTGAATCCCCGCCACCTTGTTATTTGCCCGGGTCAACCGGTTCGCCACCGCCGCCGCGCTGCTGGTGCGCTGTTTGTAGTCCTTGAGCCGAATGAAGAAGTCGCCGGTGTTGCGCGACCCTGCCCGCCCGCTGCCGGTGGATGACATCACCGCCTCAACGTCCGGGTCAGCCGCCAGGTCATGGGCGATCTGCATCAGGTGCGGCTTGAGCGCCTGGAATGAAATGTTCTGATCGGCGCGCACGGCACCCATCAGCACACCTGTGTCCTGGGCCGGGAAAAACCCTTTTGGCACCGTGGCGTAGAGATACACGTTGAGCCCCACGGTCAGCAGCAGGCTGAACATGGTCAACAGCCGATGGCGCATGACCCAGGCCAAGGCCGTGAGATAAGCGCCCTGCATCCGCGCAATCCCGGCTTCAATCCAGCGATAAAGCCGCGGCTCGCGGGCATCATGGGCGGGCTGGCGCAGCAGCAGGACACACAGCACCGGGGTCAGGCTCAGCGACACCAGCATCGACAGGCCCAGAGCGATGCTCAAGGTCACCGCGAACTCCCGGAACAGCCGCCCGACAATGCTGCCCATCAGCAGGATCGGGATGAACACGGCGATCAGCGACAGGGTCATGGACAGCACCGTAAAGCCGACTTCGCGGGTGCCCATCAGCGCCGCACGCAGCGGACGCATGCCCTGTTCCTGATAGCGCGCGATGTTTTCCAGCACCACGATCGCGTCATCCACCACAAAACCGGTGCAGATGATCAGCGCCATCAGCGACAGGTTATCGAGGCTATAACCGAGCAGGTACATGATCGAGCAGGTGCCAATCAGCGACACTGGCAGCACCACCGCCGGAATCAGCGTCGCGCGCAGGTTGCGCAAAAACACGAAGACCACGGCGATCACCAGCAAGGTGGCGATCAGCAGGGTTTCTTCGGTGTCATGCAAGGACGAACGCACCGTCGGGCCACGGTCGATGACGCTGATCAGTTGCACGTCACCCGGGATCTCGCGCTGCAACTCGGGCATCAGCGCTTTGATGCTGTCGATGGTCTTGAGCATGTTGGCGCCGGCCTGACGGGTCACGCCCAGCGTCACCGAGGGCTGGCCGTTGTAATAGCCGCCGACAAAGGTGTCCTCCACCGAGTCGTAGACATTGGCCACATCGCGCAGACGCACAGCGGCGCCGTTCTGGTAGGTGATGACCAGGTCCTGGTAATCGGCGGCCTTGTCGATCTGGTCATTGCCGTCAATCACCCAGCTCTGCCCCTCACCCTGCAAAATGCCTTTGGGCTTGGCCTTGGTGGCGTCGTTGATCGTCTGCCGCACGGCCTCCAGGGAAATACCGGCATGGTTGAGCAGGTTGGGCTGCACGTCGATGCGCACGGCCGGCAAGGCGCCGCCGCGCACCGACACCTCGCCCACGCCGTTCACCTGGGCGATCTTCTGCTGCAACTTGCTGTAGGCCAGGTCGTAGAGTTCGCCGGGGCTGCGCGTCGATGAGGTCAGCGCCAGCATCAGCACCGGCGCCTCGGACGGGTTGGCTTTGCGGTACGTGGGCAGCGAGGGCATGGAACTGGGCAGCAGACTGCGCGCGGCATTGATGCCGGCCTGCACATCCCGGGCGGCGCCGTTGATGTCGCGGTCGAGCTCGAATTGCAGGATCAGGGTGGTGGAGCCCTGGCTGCTGGTGGACGTCATCTCGGTGATGCCGGCGATCTGCCCGAGACTGCGCTCCAGCGGCGTGGCCACCGTGGCGGCCATGGTCTCCGGGCTGGCACCGGGCAGCGAGGCACTGACCATGATCGTCGGGAAATCCACCTGGGGCAGCGGCGCCACCGGCAGCAGCATGTAACCGAGAATCCCCGCCAGGGTGATGCTCAGGCTCAGCAACAGCGTCGCCACCGGACGGCGGATAAAAATGCGCGACAGATTCATGGCCGCGCACTGCCCTGATCGCCGTCCCCGGTACTTCCACGAGCGCTGCCCCGCGTGCTCCCCCGCGTGAAGCGCGCCCTGGCCCGCTCGGACAGGCGATCAAACATCAGGTAGATCACCGGCGTGGTGAACAGCGTCAGCACCTGGCTGAGCAACAGCCCGCCGACAATCACCAGCCCCAGCGGCCGACGCAGCTCAGCCCCGGCCCCCGTGGCGAGCATCAGCGGCAGCGCCCCGAACAGCGCCGCCAGCGTGGTCATCAGGATCGGTCGCAAGCGCAGCAGCGCCGCCCGGTGAATGGCGTCCCGCGCGTTGAGGCGCTGGTGCTGACGACCCTCAAGGGCGAAGTCGATCATCATGATCGCGTTCTTCTTCACGATGCCGATCAACAGCACCACGCCGATCAGCGCGATCAGGCTGAATTCGGTCCCGGTCAGCAGCAACGCCAGCAAGGCACCGATCGCCGCCGAGGGCAACGTCGAGAGAATCGTGACCGGGTGGATGAAGCTCTCGTAAAGCATGCCCAGCACGATGTACATGGTGACCAGCGCTGCCAGGATCAGCCACAGCGTGTTGCCCGTGGCGGTCTGGAACGCCTCGGCAGCGCCCTGATAACGCAGCGTGATGCTGCTCGGCGCGTTCAGCTCGGTCATCACCTCGCTGATCGCCTGTTGCGCCTGCTCCAGGGAATAACCGTCTGCCAGGTTGAACGACACCGTTACCGCCGGAAACTGATCCAGACGGCTGAGGGACAGCGAACCGGTGCGTTGGCCGACCTTGGCGATGTCGGTCAGGCGGACCATTTGCGCCGCCGTGCCTGTGGTGGTGGTCGAACTCGACGACGTGCTCTGGATGGTGGTGCTCGACGACGTGCCCGATGTCGTGCTGGCCGTCGTCGAGGTAGAACCGGTCGCCGCCGCCAGATAGATGTTGTCGAACGCCGCCAGGGATTGCTGGAACTGGCCCGGCACCTGCAGCACCACGCGGTACTGGTTGGACTGGGTGAAAATGGTTGAAATCAGGCGCTGGCCGAAGGCGTTGTACAACGCGGTATCAACGTCGGAGGCGCTGATGCCGTAGCGCATGGCCGCTGCCCGATTGAGCTCGACGTACGCCACTAGGCCCTGGTCCTGCAGGTTGTCGACGACGTCGCGCATTTCCGGGCGGTGCTGCAATTTCTCGATCAGCCGCGGCGTCAGCGTCGACAGGTTGGCGCTTTCCGAGTCGTCGAGGGTGAACTGGTACTGGCTCGGGGTTAGCTGGTCATCGACGGTGAGGTCCTGGGACGAGACCAGATGCAGCTGAATCCCGGACACCCCACTGGCGGATTTCTCCAGCCGGGTGATGACCTGGGTCGCGGTGTCGGCACGCTCGTCGAAGGGCTTGAGGCCGATCTGCAGACGGCCGTTGTTCAACGAGTCATTGCTGCCGTCGACGCCGATGGTGGACGACACCGACTCCACCGCCGGGTCCTGTCGCACGACTTCAACCATCGCCTGCTGACGACGGGCCATTTCGCTGAAGGACACGTCCTGTGAGGCGCGGGTGAAGCCTTGAATCAGCCCCGTGTCCTGGGTCGGGAAGAAGCCTTTCGGCACCACCAGATAGAGCAGGCCGGTGAGCGCCACGGTGCCGACGGCCACCAGCAGCGTCAGGCGCTGGTGGTCAAGCACCCACACCAGACCGCGGTCGTAGCCGTTCAACACTTTTTGGTACTGGCGATCGCCCCAGGCCGCAAAGCGGCCTTTTTCGCCTTCAGGCACGTGCCGCAACAGGTGTGCGCAAAGCATCGGCGTGAGGGTCAGTGACACCACCATCGACACCAGAATCGCCACGGCCAGGGTGATGGCGAACTCGCGAAACAGCCGCCCTACCACGTCACCCATGAACAGCAGCGGGATCAGCACGGCAATCAACGAGAAGGTCAGGGAAATGATCGTGAAGCCGATTTCCTGGGAGCCTTTCAGCGCCGCCGCCATGGGCTCCTCGCCCTCCTCCAGGTGACGGGAAATGTTCTCGACCACCACAATGGCGTCGTCGATGACGAAGCCGGTGGCGATGGTCAGCGCCATCAACGTCAGGTTATTCACGCTGAAGCCGGCCAGGTACATGACGCCGAACGTGCCGATCAGCGACAGCGGCACCGCGAGGCTCGGGATCAGGGTGGCGGTGAAGTTGCCGAGGAACGCAAAGGTCACCAGCACCACCAGCCCGATGGACAGCAGCAGCTCGATCTGCACGTCCTTGATCGAGGCGCGGATGGTCTGGGTCCGGTCGCTGATGACCGTCAGTTTGACGGAGTCGGGCAAGGCCGTTTGCAGCGTCGCCAGCTTCTGCTTGATGCTGTCGACCACGTCAATGACGTTGGCACCCGGCTGGCGCTGGACCGCGATGACAATCGCCGGCTGCCCGTTCGCCGTCGCACCCAGGTACTGATCCTGAGGCGCTTCGGAGGTGGTCGCGACATCTTTGAGACGCAGCGCGGCGCCGTTCTCGTAGGCCAGCACCAGCTCGCCGTACTCCACCGCATCGCGCAGTTGGTCATTGGCGTCGATGGTGATGGAGTGCGACGGGCCGTCAAAGCCGCCCTTGGAACCGTTGACGTTGGCGGCGTTGACCTTGTCGTAGACGTCTTCCAGGGTCAGGCCGTGGGCCGCCAGGCTGGTGGGGTTGACTTCGATCTTCACGGCGGGCTGCTGACCGCCCGCCAGGCTGACCATGCCGACGCCGGAAATCTGCGAGAGCTTGAGCGCGACACGGGTGTTGACCAGATCCTGCACACGGGTCAGCGGCAGGCTGTCGGACGTCGCCGCGAGGGTCAGCACGGCGGTGTCGGCCGGGTTGACCTTTTTATAGGTCGGCGGATTCGGCAGGTCGGTGGGCAGCAGGCTGTCGGCGGCATTGATCGCCGCCTGCACTTCCTGCTCGGCGACGTCCAGCGACAAATCCAGGGAGAACTTCAGGGTAATCACCGACGCCCCTGCCGAACTGGTCGAATACATCTGCGCCAGCCCCGACATCTGCCCCAGTTGGCGCTCCAGCGGCGCAGTAACCGCCGACGCGAGCACACTGGAGCTCGCGCCGGGGTACAGCGTGGTGACCTGGATGGTCGGGTAGTCCACTTCCGGCAGCGCCGAGGTCGACAGCAGGCGGTAAGCGAAAATACCGGCCAGCATCACCGCGAGCATCAGCAGCACTGTTGCCACCGGGCGCTGGATAAACAGTCTTGAGGGATTCATGGGGCAGCGTTGCCGGCAGCCGGCTTGGTGGCATTTGTCGTGGCGACGTCCGCGCCGGCCGGTTTTTCCGCCTCGATGTTCACCTTGCTGCCGTCACGCAAATGATCAATGCCACGGGTGACGACCTGATCGCCTTTGTCCACGCCCTGGCTGATGACCGTCTGTTCTCCGAGGGCCGGGCCGACCTTGACGCTGCGGCGGGCGACCTTGCCGTCCTTGACCACGTACAGAAACTCGCCATCGCTGCTCAATTGCACGGCGGCCGACGGCACCACCACAGCGTTGTGCAGGGTGTCGGTGGTCAGCTTCACGTTGACGAACTGGTTGGGGTAAAGCTTCTCGGCGGGGTTATCGAACAGCGCCTTCAGTTTGATGCTGCCGGTGCTGGTGTCGATTTCGTTGCTGATGAATTTTAGCGCACCCGTGGCCAGCGGCGTGTTGCCCAACTGATCGAGGGCCTGCACGCTCAGGGTCTCGCCTTTACGGACCTTGGGCAGCAGGGTCGCCAATTGCGCCTGGGGCAGGCTGAAGGTCACCGCGATCGGGTTGGTCTGGGTCACGGTGACGATGCCGGTGGTGCTGCTGGATGCCACGATGTTGCCCGGGTCCACCAGACGCAAGCCGACGTAGCCATCAATCGGCGAAACGATTTTGGCGTACACCAGATTGAGTTTCGCCGCATCGATCTGGCCCTGATCCGCCTTCACCGCCCCGGCGTACTGGCCGACGGTGGCCATCTGCGTGTCCAGGTCTTGCTTGGCGAGGGAGTCCTTGGCGAACAGCCGTTTGTAGCGTTCGGCGGTCAGTTGCGCGCTTTTGAGCAGCGCCTGGTTCTGCGCCATGTCGCCCAGGTACTGGTCCAGCGTGGCCTGGTAGGCACGGGGGTCGATCTGCGCGAGTACCTGCCCTTTCTTGACGTACTGCCCTTCGGTGAAATACACGGCCATCAGCTCACCGTCTACCCGGCTGGTCACGGTGACCGAGTAGTTGGGCACGACCGTGCCCAGCGCCTGCTGAATCACCGGAACGTCGGCTGTACTGGCCGTGCCGACCGCGACGCTCACGGCGGCGTTGGGGTCCGCCATGCCCGGACCCGCGTGGCGACCGCCGGGTCCGGCGGAAACGGCGGCGCCAGCATCGGTCGCTGGCGTCTGGCTCGAGGCATGCCGGTAGTAGACATAAACAGCCCCAACGGCTGCGGCTATGAGGAGCGCAAGGACAAGGCGCTTTCGTGAGCGGGCTGCCGAAATCTGGGTCATGGGTTACTTCTTTGTGGCCAAGGGACAAAAGTAAAGCCGTCAGCCGGCGTCACCGGGCGGATCGGTACACCACGGCGAGCAAACCGCTGCGCCAGGCAACGTCGAGGCGCGCGGCGAGCCGCGGTTGTGCAGCAGGCGCCGCCTGGCTGGCTGAAGTTCGGATTGAGGTGTTTCGAATTGTTGCGACATTTAGCCTTGGGTGATCGGCAGGAACAAGCGACGCGCCCCACCTTTTCAGAGAATTTACATTCAGCGGGCGCATGGGGAGGCATTCATGACCGCGATCGCGCTCACTCCGCCAGCATCACCCGATTGCGTCCCTCCTGCTTGCCTTCATACAGGCGCTGATCCGCCCGGTTAAGCGCATCCCGGAAGGTCTCCCCCTCTTGCAACGTTGCCACTGCAAGGGTCGCCGTGAGGTTCAGGCTCATCTGCCTGATCTCCCCGACCTCTTCGCGAATGTGCGTGAGAATTCGCTCGGCGATCAGCCGGGCGTCCTCGAAGGGGGTGTTGGGCATCAACACCAGAAACTCCTCGCCGCCCCAGCGCGCGGCGATGTCGGTGGTGCGTACGCACTTGGCGATGACGTCGGCCACCTGCTGCAGCACCACGTCGCCCAGGTCGTGGCCATGCTGGTCGTTGATCTGTTTGAAGTGATCGATGTCGATCAGCACCAGCGCCGTGGGGATCTCGCGGCGACCTCCGCCCAACTGACGCAAGCGCTGCAGCACGCGGCGCCGGGTGTAGAGGTTGGTCAGGCTGTCGCGGTGGGCAGACTGGTAAAGGTTCATGTGCATGGTCAGGTTAAAGCGCACCGACAGCGCCGTGACGTGCAGCAACAGCGCCGTCGCGGCCAAAGCATTGACCGCGCCAAAAAGGTCCTGCGCATGGGGGCTGATGCTGGTCACCGGCACCTTGTTGCGCAGGACGTAGCCGCCCACCGTAACGATAAGCACGGCCGTGTTCAGGCACCTGCGCCGCACAGGCGACGAATGAAAGCCGAAGGCGATGATGGGCACGATGCAGAACACGTAGAGATAGAAGTTGCTGTCCCAGCCAACACACCAGGTGGCAATCGCGGCGTGGATGATGACTTCAATGCAGATGAGCATGCCGGCGCAGCGGTACAAGCGGCGCCTGATCGACAGCAGACAGGCGATGTAGGCCGTGACGCTCACCGCATTGGTCATCCACATCACCGGCACATCCACAAGCAGGAACAAACCCAGCAGCAGCACATGGATCGCGAAGGCGATCTGCACGATCGGGACGATGTGTTTCCAGTAGGTAACGGTGGCTTCGCGAGTGACCTGACTTCGGTCATCGGCTGTGAGGCTGTTCATCTAGCTGTCTCGGAGAAATTCACGACGGTGGAATGGGAGGTATTTAAGGACAGGCTCCGGAGTGGCGCCTATCGCGATTCTGAATAGCTTTAATTCCAATTTGATCTGCTTGCAGCCCTTTGATTTTCCGTAACTTTTAAAGTTTAGGCCTTTTGCCACTATTTTATTTGCGGCCTGCGTAAAACTAACTAAAAACCGCGAGGGTCATTGAAGTACACGCAAGGATCCTTGCGTTCTGCCAATGACCAAAGGAACTGACATCATGATTCGCGATGACCAAGTAACGCCCGTTGGATACGACGACCCCGTCTACCGAGGCACTGCCGTTGCCCCCTTGCTCAAACGTATTTCCTGGGGCGCCATTCTGGCCGGTGTCGTACTGGCACTGGTCGTATCACTCATGCTCAGCTTGCTGGGCACCGCCATCGGCAGCGCCAGCATCGACCCGCTGCAAGAAGCCGACCCGCTGGCGGGCATGGGCAAAGGCGCCGGCATCTGGCTGGGTGTGAGTATGGTCATTTCCCTGTTCGTCGGTGGCTGGGCCGCCGGCCGGTTGGCCCATCGTGAAGGCGCCTTCCACGGCATTCTGGTCTGGGCCAGCGTTTCGCTGATCAGCGTGTATCTGGTCTCCAGCGCCGTGACCGGCGTGGTACGTGGCGGTCTGAACCTGGCGGGCAGCGGCCTGTCGGCAGTGGGCAGCGGTATCGCGCAAGTGGCCCCGGCCGTTGGCGGCCAGATTCAGGAGCAACTGCGTGCCCAGGGCATCGACTTCAATTTGAACGACATTCAGGGTGAGATCGAACAAGCCATGCGTCAGACCGGCAAGCCTGAACTGGACCCGAACACAGTCAAGCAGGACGTCGCCACTACCCAGCAAGACGCGAAAAACACCGCACAGCGCAGCGCCCAGGATCCACAACAGGCCGATGAGCAACTGAGCGGCTTGCTGGACCGTCTGAAAGCCAAGGGTGATCAGGCGTGGGACGCGGCTGACCGTCAGGCCTTCGTCAACCTGATCAAGGCCCGTGGCAACAAGACCGACGCCGAGGCCAATCAGATCGTCGATCAGGCCCAGGCCAGCTACCGTCAGGCCTACGCCAAGTACCAGGAGCTGAAAGCTCAGGCCGAACAGAAAGCCCGTGAAGCGGCGGACGTCGCGGCGAAAAACATTTCCCGCGCCGCCTGGATCCTGCTGCTCACCCTGGTGGTTTCCGCCCTTGTCGCCGCAGGTGCCGGTGCAATGGGTCGTCGTACCCAGCCGGTTGCGAAGATCGTTACCGCCGTCTAAGCGTCAGGTTCAAGCGAGCAAATAAAATGGCCCGATCGCAAGATCGGGCCATTTTTGTGTGCGCTGAGGCTGTGCAACGGACTGCCCCGTGCGTCTGAAAACGCCGGTTCACGCCTGCGCCAGAATGCTGCGCAACAATCCCGGAAACCGCGCATCCAGCTCCTCGGTGCGCAGTGAGTTCAAGTGCGTGGTGCCGATGTTACGCGTGTGCACCAGGCCCGCGTCGCGCAGCACCCGGAAGTGATGGGACATGCTGGACTTGGGTCGCCCGCCGTCGAGTTCACCGCAAGTCGCCTCGGCCACCGAGGAAAGACAGCGAACGATGTCGAGACGCACGGGGTCACTTAAAGCGTAAAGCAAACGCTCAAGTGTGAGTTCGGTGGGTAACGGATGTTTGAAGGCGCGCATGCCGCGCATCATAGCGGGGGGTTTCATCCTTCGCCATATTTCGAATACTATCGAACAAGCGAATTCAATCATCAGGAGTATTTCCATGTCTGCATTGTTCGAACCCTTCACGCTGAAGGACGTGACCCTGCGTAACCGCATCGCCATTCCTCCAATGTGTCAGTACGTGGCAGACAACGGCGTCATCAACGACTGGCACCACGTTCACCTCGCCAGCATGGCCCGCGGCGGCGCCGGTCTGGTGGTCGTCGAAGCCACAGCCGTCTCCCCTGAAGGTCGCATCACCCCGGGTTGCGCCGGTATCTGGAGCGACGAGCACGCCCAGGCATTCATCCCTGCCGTGCAGGCGATCAAGGCCGCGGGTTCGATCCCGGGCATCCAGATCGCCCACGCCGGTCGCAAGGCCAGCGCCAACCGTCCATGGGAAGGCGACGACCACATGGCCGCCGATGACGCCCGTGGCTGGCAGACCATCGCGCCCTCGGCCATCGCCTTTGGCGCCAACCTGCCGAAAGTCCCGCAGGAAATGACCCTGGACGACATCGCCCGGGTCAAGCAGGACTTCGTCGACGCCGCACGCCGCGCCCGTGAAGCCGGCTTTGAGTGGATCGAGCTGCACTTTGCCCACGGTTACCTGGGCCAGAGCTTCTTCTCCGAACACTCCAACCAGCGCACCGACGCCTACGGCGGCAGCTTCGACAACCGCAGCCGCTTCCTGCTGGAAACCCTCGCCGCCGTGCGTGAAGTCTGGCCGGAAAACCTGCCCCTGACTGCGCGCTTCGGTGTGATCGAGTACGACGGCCGTGACGAGCAGACCCTCACCGAATCCATCGAACTGGCGCGCCGCTTCAGGGCCGGCGGTCTGGATCTGCTGAGCGTCAGCGTCGGCTTCACCATCCCGGAAACCAACATTCCGTGGGGCCCGGCCTTCATGGGCCCGGTCGCCGAACGCGTACGCCGCGAAGCCGGTATCCCGGTGACCTCGGCATGGGGTTTTGGCGATCCGCAACTGGCTCAGGCCGCCGTGCAAAACGGTCAGCTGGACCTGGTGTCCATCGGCCGGGCGCACTTGGCGGACCCGCATTGGGCGTATTTCGCCGCCAAGGAGCTGGGCGTCGACAAAGCCGCGTGGACCCTGCCTGCGCCTTACGCCCACTGGCTGGAACGCTATCGTTAAGCGTCCCGCGATAAAAAATGCCGCCCATTGAGGCGGCATTTTATTTGTCGACGGCACTGGTTACTATCCGCTGCCGGCCGCCTGTCGATGCGCCCTGCCCGATTTGAATTCCCCTCCCAGGACCTGACGATGATCAGAGAGTTGAAAACCTTCGTCTGCGTGGCGCGCCGAGGCACCTTCGCGGCGGCGGGACGCGAGGTCGGCCTGACGCAATCGGCGGTCAGCGCACAGATCAAGAACCTCGAAGACACCCTGGGCGTCACCCTGTTCGACCGCACCGGCCGCGCCGCCACGTTGAATGCCGCCGGACAGCGCGCCGTGGCACTGGCCGAAGAAATCCTGCAGTTGTTCGGGCGCATGGGCAGCCCCGACAGCGCCAATGACTTTCGGGGTTCGCTGCGCATCGGCGCCATCAGCACCGCGCAGACCGGCATCTTGCCCCAAGCCCTGGTCGCGCTGCGCAGCAAGGCGCCGTTCATCGAAGCCAGTCTGGTGCCGGGGGTGTCGCTGAATCTGCTCAGTCAGGTGGACGCCGGCGAGCTGGACCTGGCGATCATGATCAAGCCGCCGTTCGCCCTGCCCAAGGAGCTGCACGCCGAGGTGATTGCCAGGGAGCCGTTTGTGCTGATCACGCCGTCCGACATGCAGGGCGACGACCCTCGGCAGATCCTGACCGACAATCCCTTTATTCGCTACGATCAACGCTCGTTCGGCGGCCGCCGGGTTACCCGGTTCCTGCGCGAGCGCAAGCTGGAGGTGCGGCAAACCCTGGAGCTCGACGAGCTGGACGCCATCGTCAAGATGGTCCGCGCCGGGCTCGGCGTGGCGCTGGTGCCCATGGCCGGATTGTGGCTGGAACATGCGCAGGACGTGCGGGTCATCGATCTGGGCGAGATGACCTTTTTCCGCGAGATCGTGCTGGTGAGCAAATACCTGCAGCGGCACACGCCGCTGCTGGAATTGTTCAGAAGCTGCGTTGTGGACGCACTCCCCCGCCGACGCTGACGCTATAGCCTGTCACGGCAGCGCGCGCCGCGCGGTCACACCTTGAATTTCGCCACCAGGGTTTGCAGGTGCACGCCCAGCCGGGCGAGTTCCACACTGGAAGCTGCGGTCTGTTCGCTGGCTGCCGATGTTTGCTCGGAGACTTCGCGAACACTGATCACGCTGCGGTTGATTTCTTCGGCGACAGCGCTTTGCTCTTCAGCGGCAGCAGCGATCTGGTGGTTCATTGACTCGATGGACAACACCGAGCGGGTGATGCCGCCCAGGGACACCCCGGCGCGACGGCTCAGCTCGACACTGCTGTCGGTCAACACGCGGCTGTTTTCGAGGATCCCTGCCACCTGCTGCGTGCCGCTTTGCAGACCGGTGATCAGTTGCTCGATTTCTTCAGTGGAAGACTGGGTGCGCTGGGCCAGGCTGCGCACCTCGTCGGCGACCACCGCAAAGCCCCTTCCTGCCTCGCCCGCCCGCGCAGCCTCGATGGCGGCGTTCAGCGCCAGCAGGTTGGTCTGTTGAGCGACCGACTTGATGACGTCGAGGACGCTGCCAATTTTGCCGCTTTCGGTTTTCAGATCCGCCATGGCCACCGTTGAGTTCACGACTTCGGTGGCCAGGCGCTCGATCTGGTCGATGGCCTGACGCACCACCTCGTCACCGTCACGGGCCTCACGGGTGGCAGTGGCTGCGGCCTCGGAAGCGCTTTCCGCGTTGCGTGCAACTTCCTGCACGGTGGCGGCCATTTCGTTCATCGCCGTTGCCACCTGATCGGTTTCGATCTTCTGGCTGTTGACGCCTGCACTGGTTTGCTCGGTGATCGCTGACAACTCCTCGGCGGCGCTGGCGATCTGCGTCACGCCATTGCGCAACCCGGCAATCAGTTCGCGCAGGTTGACCGTCATCCGCGCCATGCTGCGTTGCAACATGCCCAGTTCGTCATTGCGCGTCACCACACGGGCATTTGTCAGGTCGCCACCGGCCACCTGCTCGGCGGTACGCAGCGCGTCCCTCAGCGGCAGAACAATCAAGCGCGTGATCAACAAGGCCGCGAGAATGCCCAGCAGCAATGCACCCAGCGTCGCGCCACCCAACAGGTTGCGAGCGGCGTCCATGTCTTCGCCACGCAATACGGCCTGATTTTTTGCCAGCGCGTTACTGGCGGCAAACAGACTGGCGATGTCATCGTTCAGGCCCAGCTGGGCCTTGGCAGCTCCGGCCTGGGCCTCACTGAACTGGCTCACGGTCAGCAGATAGGCATCGAGGGCCGAGCCGAGGCGCTGCACGGCATCGTTTTGTGCCGCAGGCAGCGCCTGGCCAAGCACCGTGGTGTAGGCGCGGGCGTCAGCGATCGCCTTTTTGGCCGGGGCTTCAAGCTCGGGCTTCAGGCTGTAGGTGTAGCCGCGCAGTTGAAAGCGCGCCTGTTCCACCAAGGCCTGCGCTTTCACCACCGCAGCGGTCTGCACAGCGTCGCCGTTCGCGGAAATAGCGGCTTCCATCTGCTGCAATTGCTCCACCGCGGCATCCGCATTGCTGCCGAAAACCCCACGAGAGGCCTCGCGCTTCTGCACCGATTGAACGTAATCGGTGAAGTGCGTGCGATAGTGCTTGACCGCCTCATTCGCCGACTGGATATGCGGAATATTCAGCGCCGAATCGAAATTGTCGCGGCAGTACGCCAGGTGACTGTCGAGGTCGTCCATCGCCTTGACCACCACAGCGGCGTGCTCTGCATCGTAGTTGAGCGTGTAGGACAAGCGCGCGATGCGCGTGTCCCGCGTCAGGTCATTGAGTTTTGCGATGTCGAGAATCCGGTCTCCCCTTTCACTCAGTCCGCCAATCCCGGACCAACCTGCCAACGCTATCAATAGGGTCAACACCAGCACTGCGCCAAAGCCCAGTGACAGCTTGGATCTGACGCTGATATTTTCCAGCATCCTGTTCATCGCAGTGAGCATATGTATTCCAGTCCGGTCCGATCATTAAAGAAGTGCTGAATAGGTTTATCGGCCGCTGGACAGGTAAGTTGAGATGGCCGCGGTGCGGCTTTAACGAAAACGGGCGCCTGTGGAAAGCGCCCGTTGGTAAGCCCGGATTATTTGGCGAACAGCTGACTCATGTCCTTGAACGCCTTGAATTCCAGCGCGTTGCCGCACGGGTCGAAGAGAAACATGGTGGCCTGCTCGCCGACCTGGCCCTGAAAGCGGATGTAGGGTTCGATCACAAACTTCGTTTCGCGGGCGCGCAGACGTTCCGCCAGCGCTTCCCATTCCGCCCAGTACAAGATGATGCCGAAATGCGGCACCGGCACGTCGTGGCCGTCCACCGCGTTGGAATGCACGGATTCCTGGGAAGTGGTTTTCGGGTGCTCGTGGATGACCAGTTGGTGGCCGTAGAAGTCGAAATCGACCCATTGTTCGCTGGAGCGGCCCTCGGAAAGACCGAACACGTCGCCGTAGAAGTGGCGCGCGGCGGCGAGGTCGTAGACGGGAATGGCGAGATGAAATGGCGAGAGGCTCATGGTCGATCCTTGTAGACGGGTAGGACGTCAGCGATGACGTGGTCAGAGTGTTGATCGTAAACAGACGGTGGAAAAGCGGATATTTGCGCTGCTGAGCCTCAACTATTTTGATCAATGGCACAGACCTTTCACGATCTACCATCAAACCTCCGCCTGCTCGGCGAAGCTCTATAACGATCTGCTCGTACGTGCAAGCTGCCAACCGCAAGCTTCACGCCCCCATTCAGTCCTCCCGTTGCGCCCATTTGCCGAGCTTCGTGCGTAGCGCGTCGTCCGCACGTCAACGACTGATTGTCAAAATCCAGTCAAACAGAGGCCTGTTTGCGCGGGATGCCATTCATCTATCTCGACGTCTGCCGATAGCCCGGCAGACAAACTGCAATCCTTTCCCTGCAATCGTTTGAAGGCTCGTACCGCATGACCAAATCCCTGAAATTCAGCCACAAAATTCTGCTGGCGGCCTCGCTGGTGGTGATCGCTGCATTTACCTTGTTCACCCTCTACAACGACTATCTGCAACGCACTGCTATCCGCGATCAGTTAAGGGAAAGTCTGAACCAGATGGGCGAGAGTACGGCCGGTAATATCCAGAACTGGATGTCGGGACGCATCCTGCTGGTGGAAAACGTTGCCGAGGGCGCCGCCGTGTCGCCGTCGCCTGAAGTGTTCAATCGCCTGCTCGGTCAGCCGACGCTGATCTCGACGTTCATGAGCATCTACCTGGGCAAGGCCGATGGCTCGTTCGTGACGCAACCGCCTGACGATATGCCCGGCGATTACGATCCGCGCACCCGCCCCTGGTACACCGATGCGCTGAAGGCCGGCAAGACCACCCTGACCGAGCCGTACCTGGACGCGGTCACCAAAGGCCTGATCGTGACCATCGCCACGCCGGTCAAAGGCCCCTCCGGGGTGGCCGGCGTCGCGGGCGGCGACCTGAGCCTGGAAGTCCTGGTGAAGATGATCAGCGCGCTGCGCCTGCAGAACGACGGCCATGCCTTCCTGGTCGACGCCAACGGCCGCATCCTCGTGCATCCGGACACCTCGCTGGTGATGAAGACGCTGGCCGAGGTCTACCCGAACGCGACGCCGCGCCTGTCCGAGGACGTCAGCGAAAGCGAGCACGCCGGCAAGACCGAAGTCGTCACCTTTGCTCACGTTGACGGTCTGCCGTCGGTCAATTGGTACGTCGGCATCGCGGTCGACAAAAACGAAGCCTACGCCGCCCTGGGCGATTTCCGTAACTCGGCGATCGTCGCCACCATCATCGCCGTGGTGCTGATCATTGTGCTGCTGGGCGTGCTGCTCAACGTGCTGATGCGGCCGCTGAACACCATGGGCCGCGCCATGCATGACATCGCGGCGGGCGAAGGTGACCTGACCAAACGCCTGGCAATCCTCAGCCAGGACGAGTTCGGTTACCTGGGCAACGGCTTCAACCTGTTCGTGGAGCGGATCCATGACTCGATGCGCGAAGTGGCCTCCTCCACCGTGCAGCTCAATGAAGTCGCGCTGCGGGTGGTCAGTGCCTCGAACTCGTCTATGCTGAACTCCGACCAGCAGGCGAACCGCACCAGCAGTGTGGCGGCGGCCATCAACGAGCTGGGCGCAGCGGCGCAGGAAATCGCGCAGAACGCCGCCATGGCCTCCGGGCATTCCAGCGACGCCCGCAGTCTGGCCTCCAACGGTCAGGCCGTGGTCGGTCAGAACATTCAGGCGATGAACCGTTTGTCGACGCGCATCAGCGGCGCCAGCGAGCAGATCGAACAGCTCAACACCAAGACCGCCAACATCGGGCAGATTCTCGAAGTCATCACCGGCATCTCCCAGCAGACCAACTTGCTGGCGCTGAACGCGGCCATCGAAGCGGCGCGGGCCGGGGAAGCCGGCCGCGGGTTTGCGGTGGTGGCTGACGAAGTGCGCAGCCTCGCTCACCGGACTCAGGAGTCGGCCAGCCAGGTGCAGAAAATGATCGAGGAGCTGCAACACGGCGCCCGTGAAGCGGTGGCGATCATGAACGACAGCCAGCGCGAGAGCCATGAAAGCGTGAGCATCGCCAACCAGGCCGGCACCAGCCTGGAAAGCGTGACCGTGCGGATTGGCGAGATCGACGCGATGAACCAGTCGGTCGCCACGGCTACCGAGGAACAGACCTCGGTGGTCGAGGCCATCAACGTCGACATTACCGAAATCAACACGCTGAACCAGGAAGGCGTGGAAAACCTGCAAGCCACGTTGCGCGCCTGTTCCGATCTGGAGCGCCAGTCGGTGCGCTTGACGCAATTGGTGGGCAGTTTCCGTATCTGAGGCAAGACGGAGCGCTGTTCATCGCAAACCTGACGCTTGATCGGTCAGTCCTTGCGAAACCAGCGCTCCGACGAAATGATGGCACTAAGGCATCACTGGTGATGTCACAATCCGGTAACCCACCCCTTTGGTGCAACATGCTTTCCTTTGTCCTCGATCGACCTGGTCCCAATGACGCGCAACTTCTTGCCGAGGTCGATCGCACCATCGCGTCGCGCTTTCGCGGTTTGCGTTTCAGCCCGGCGCTGGAGCGTCGTTACCAGGGCGAGACACTGGAGCAACGCCGCCAGTTTCTGACCGCAGTGGGCATTGGCGGCATCCTCATCTACAACCTGTTTATGGTCAGTGACTGGCTCAGCCTCAACGACATGTTTGTCTACGTGGCCCTGGGCCGTGTCTGCCTGATGACCCCGATATTCATTGTTCTGTTGATCCTCGCGCGCCGGGCCAGCAACCGGCGCACTGTCGAAGCAACAGCCGCCATCGGCACCGTGATGTGTTCGGTGATGCCGCTGGTGGTCATGATCTTCAGCGAAAGCCCGTTTCGCTTGCACTATCAGTTGGGGATGCTGCTGATCATGGTGTACTGCACGGTGATCCAGCAGGTGCCGGTGCGCTTTGCGGCGGTGGCCATGGCCTGCATGCTGGTCATCCAGTTGGTGACCACTTACCTCGCAGACTTCGCCGACTTTCAGATCTGGCAGGCCAATGCGCTGTTGTTCTTCTCTACCTCGGCGTTGCTGATGATGGCGTCTTGGTTTCTGGAACACGGCAACCGCTTGAGTTATCTGTTTGCACTGCGCGGCCGGTTGCTGCAATCGCAGTTGGTGGAACTGGCGCGCATCGATTCGCTGACGCAATTGTTCAACCGGCGCTTTCAGGGCGAGGTACTGGCCTCCCTGTGGAACCGCGCGGCGCAGACGCCCACGAACGTCGCGGTCATCCTGCTGGACATCGATCACTTCAAATCCTACAACGACAACTACGGGCACCTGCAGGGTGACACCTGCCTGCGACTGCTCAGCGGCGTGATCCAGCGCGTCGCGTATAAAGCCGGGGCCCTGACCTTCCGGTTTGGCGGCGAAGAAATCCTCGTGCTCATGACCCACGCCCACCCGGCCCAGGCCAGGGCGCTGGCGGAAAACCTGCGTGCAGCGGTCGCCGCGTTGAATGTGCCTCACCCTGTGCAGGGCGATGGCGCCAGAGTCACCATCAGCCTGGGCGTCGCCCTCGCCAGCGCACCCCAGGCCAGCGCCGAAGTGCTCATCGCCATGGCCGACAAGGCCCTCTACGTCGCCAAGGGCGAAGGCCGCGACTGCCTGCGCTGCGCCCCGGCCGAAGTGGCGTAGCAGGCTGATAACCGACCGAAGTCTCACTGAATGACCGCAGTCTGACTGAATGACCGCGGCCACTTGTAGGACCGGCTTTAGCCGGGAAGACGTCGGCATTCACACCACAAAATCTACGGCGCACCCACTGGCCCCTTCCCGGCTGAAGCCGGTCCTACTAAAGAGCATCGCGTGCATCCCGTGGGCTGGCTGAACGCGAACCTTGTGGGACCGGCTTTAGCCGGGAAGGCGTCGGCTGCAGTGGTCTAATTTCCCCGGACACCTCGATAAGTGGAAAATACATTTATCGAGGAGTTTTTCATGACCAGAAAACGCAACAGGTTTGATGACAGCTACAAATTGGAAGTCGTGAAGATGGTCAGGGATCAGGGCCTGACCGTTCCGCAGGTTTGCCAGGACCAGAATCTCGGTGAGACGGCCGTACGACGGTGGATCCGCCAATACGACGCTGAACAGTTGGGCCAGGCAGGGATTGGAAATCCGCTGACGGCTGAGCAGCAGCGCATTCGACAGTTGGAGCAGGAAAACCGGCAGCTCAAGACGGACAACGACATCTTAAAAAAGGCTACCGCCTTCTTTGCCCGCGAACTGAAGTGACGTATCGGCTGGTTCGGCAACTGCAACAGAAGGCTTATCCGGTGGCGCATGTCTGTCGTTTGCTGAACGTCAGTCGGTCGGGGTTTTACGAAGCCCAGAACCGTGCACAAAGGCCTGCTCGGCTCAGTTGCCCCATCGTCGCGCAGCTCAAGGCAGCTTTTGCCGCAAGCGACGGCTGCTCCGGCAGCCGCCCATTGACCAGGGCCCTGCGGGCCAAGGGCATGAAAATAGGCCTCTATAAAGTCCGCCGACTGATGCGAGCCAACGGTTTGCGCTCGGCGTGGAAACCCAAGTTTGTGCATACGACCGACAGCAAGCATGACCTGCCAATCGCCGAGAATGTGTTGAACCGTCAGTTTGAGCCGCAGGCTATGAATACCGCTTGGGTCGCCGACATTACCTACATCCGAACGCGCAGCGGCTGGCTCTACCTGGCCGTCGTACTGGACTTGTTCTCACGCAAGGTGGTGGGCTGGGCGATGGCCCCCAACATGCCTGCAGAGCTGGTGTGCAGCGCGATGCAGATGGCCGTCGCCCAGCGTCAACCTCCACCTGGCCTGGTCGCCCACTCCGATCGCGGCAGCCAATATGCGAGTGCACTCTACAGATCGCTGCTGGCCAGACACGCCATGCAGCAAAGCATGAGCCGTAAAGGTAACTGCTGGGATAATGCGGTGATGGAACGTTTCTTCCTGAGCCTGAAAATGGAGCGGGTATGGCGGCGCAATTACGCTAACCATGGCGAAGCGATACGCGACATCACTCAATACATCGTTGGGTATTACAACAACGAGCGGCTGCACTCGAAACTGGGGTACCTGCCACCGACCGTTTACGAACGGACGATGGCGTCGAAACCACCTATCGAGGTGTCCGGAATTAGTTGACCACTACAGGCATTCACACCGCGAAATCTACGGCGCACAGACTGGCCTCTTCCCGGCTGAAGCCGGTCCTACTATTCGACCGCATTCACCTGTGGGACCGGCTTTAGCCGGGAAGGCGTCGGCATTCACACCGCGAAATCTACGGCGCACCCACTGGCCTCTTCACGGCTGAAGCCGGTCCTACGAACGCTCCGCATGCCCCCGCGACCCACCCCCCACCGGCAAAAGTGTCAGAAAAGCACAGCACCTCAAACGTCAATTATGTGACGATAACAGCCACCCAAATATGCCGATCGTCACAAAGTGACGGTTTCCCGACATACGGCGACAACTTTTCCGTTCAGGTAGGTCATACCTGCTGCCGTGCCGATTGGAAATTGGCACGCAGCGTGACCTAAGCCTGTGACCGGAGATAAGTACATGATTTTTAACGTCCAAGATTTTGGCGCCAAAGGAGATGGCGTTTCTGACGACACTGCAGCCATCCAACAAGCGATTGATGCAGCGGCGGCGGCTGGCGGAGGACAAGTCTATGTACCCCCGGGCACCTACATCGTGTCAGGCGGCGAGGAACCGTCCGACGGTTGTCTCATGCTCAAGAGCAACGTCTACATGTACGGCGACGGCATGGGCGTCTCGAACATCAAGGTGGCCGACGGTTCCGACACGAAAATCACCGGCGTCATCCGCTCTGCCTATGGCGAAGAGACCCACGATTTCGGCCTGAGCAACCTGACCATCGACGGCAACCGGGATAACACCACCGGCAAGATCGACGGCTGGTTCAACGGCTATATCCCCGGCAAGGAAGGGTACGACTCCAACGTCACCCTCGACGGCGTGGAGATCAAGGACTGCTCCGGTTACGGCTTCGACCCCCACGAACAGACCGTGAACATGGTCATCAAGAACAGCGTGTCCCATGGCAACGGCCTGGACGGCTTCGTTGCTGACTTCCTGAGCGACAGCACCTTCGAAAACAACATCGCCTACGACAACGATCGCCACGGTTTCAACGTGGTGACCAGCAGCCACGATTTCACCCTCAGCAACAACGTCGCCTACGGCAACGGCGGTGGCGGCATCGTGGTGCAGCGCGGCAGCGAGAACATTCCTTCGCCGAACAACATCACCATCACCGGTGGTGAGGTGTATGGCAACGGCGCCGAAGGCGTGCTGATCAAGCTCTCCAGCGAGGTCACCATGACCGGTGTCGACATACACGACAACGCCAGCGCCGGTGTGCGCATCTACGGCAGCAACAACGTCGACGTCACCAATAACACCGTGAGCAACAACGCACTGGGCGGCAGCGTACCGGAAATCATCATCCAGTCCTACGACGACACCAAGGGCGTTTCGGGCAAGTATTACAACGGCAGCGACAACACCGTTCAGGGCAACACCATCAACGGCAGCGCGCTGTCTACCTATGGCGTCGCCGAGCGCAACGAAGACGGCACCGACCGCAACAGCATCATCGGCAACACCATCAGCCACACCACCAAGGGCGACACCCTGCTGTATGGCGATGGCAGCTACGTCAGCGCGACCGTCCCAGTGGTGGCGGTTCAGGGCACCGACGGCAACGACACCCTGCCGGGCAGCGACGCCAACGAGATCTTCTACGCCGGCGCGGGCAATGACACTGTCAACGGCGGTGGCGGCAGCGATATCCTCATCGGCGGCGCCGGGGTCGATAAGCTCACTGGCGGCGCAGGCGCGGATATCTTTCGCTTCACCAGCGAAACCGACAGCTACCGCACCGCGACCACCAGCTTTGACGACACCATCACCGACTTCGATCCGACCCAGGACAAGATCGACCTCGCCGGACTGGGCTTTACCGGGCTGGGCAACGGCCGTGGCGGCACCTTGCAGGTCAGCTACAGCGCCAGCAACGACCGCACCTACATCAAGGACTACGACGCTGACGCCAATGGCAATCGCTTCGAACTGATCCTGGCCGGCAACCTCGTCAGCGCACTGACCGCCGACAACTTCATCTTCAATCGTACCCTCACCGGCACGACCGGCAATGACTCGCTGCAGGGCACTGACTCGGCCGACACGCTGCTGGGCCTGGCCGGTAACGACAGCCTGGCGGGCGGCGCCGGTGACGATCGACTCGACGGCGGCGCCGGGCAAGACACCCTGAGTGGCGGCGCCGGGGCGGACACCTTCGTGTTCTCCAGCCGCACCGACAGCTACCGCAACTACAATGCCGGCGGCGCGAACCTGGGCGACGTGATCACCGATTTCGACGTCACCGCCGACAAGATCGACCTTTCCAAGCTGGGCCTCACCGGCCTTGCCGACGGCATGAACAACACCGTGTACGCGGTGCTCAACGACGCCGGCGACAAGACCTACATCAAGTCGCTGACCGCCGATGCCGAGGGCAACCGCTTCGAAGTCGCGCTCGTGGGCAACTACCTCGACAAACTGACCAGCGCCAACTTCGTGTTCGCCACTGCGCCGGTCGCCAACCAGGCCCCCGTCGTCGCCAACCCGCTGCTGGATCAGAACGCTACCGAGAACACGCCGTTCAGCTACGTCGTGCCCGGCACCAGCTTCACCGATCCGAACAACGACACCCTCAGCTACACCGCGACCCTGGCCGACGGCACCGCCCTGCCTACCTGGCTGATCTTCGACGCGGCGACCCGCACCTTCAGCGGCACCCCGGGCGACACCGCGTCGGGCACCTACGCGATCAAGATCACCGCGAGCGACGCCAGCAACGCCAACGTCAGCGACAGCTTCACCCTCGCCGTGCAGGACGTGCCGGTGACGCCGGGCGTGATCAACGGCACGCCGGGCAACGACACGTTGACGGGCACCACCGGCAACGATCAGCTCTTCGGCGGCGCAGGCAACGACACCCTGAACGGCGGCGACGGCAACGACATCCTCATCGGTGGCGCCGGTGCCGACAAGCTCACCGGTGGCGCGGGCTCGGACGTGTTCCGCTTCACCTCCACCCAGGACAGCTACCGCACGGCGACCACCAGCGCCAGCGACCAAATCCTTGATTTCGATGTGGCCGCCGACAAGATCGACCTCTCTGGGCTGGGTTATACCGGGCTGGGCAACGGCCTCAACGGCACCCTGCAGGTGACCTACAACGCCAGCAACAACCGCACCTACGTCAAGGACAACGTCGCGGACGCCAGCGGCAACCGTTTCGAGCTGTCCCTGGCGGGCAATCTGGCCGGCAGCCTGAACGCCAGCCATTTCGTCTTCGCCAACCAGAACGTGCCGAGCAACGTGGCGCCGGTGGTGGTGATTCCGCTGCTGGACCAGAACGCGACGGAAAACTCGCCGTTCACCTACGCCGTCACCAGCAACAGCTTTTCCGACGGCAACAACGACGCACTGACCTACACCGCGACCCTGGCCGATGGCAGCGCCCTGCCCGACTGGCTCAGCTTCGACAGCACCCGCCTGACCTTCAGCGGCACGCCGACCAGCACGGCCTCCGGCAACTACACGCTACTGATCAAGGCCACCGACCCGTCGGGCGCGTCGGTCAGTGACAGCTTTGCCCTGGCCGTGGCCGACGCGCCGGCCAGCACTATCACTGGCACCGCCAGCGGCGAAACCCTGGCGGGGACGACCGGGGCGGACCTGATCCTCGGTTTGGGCGGCAACGACACCATTCGCGCCGGCGCCGGCCCGGACATCGTCGACGGCGGTGCCGGTCGCGACTCGCTGTACGGCGGCGAAGGTGCCGACACCTTCCGCTACACCAGCGTCCAGGACAGCTACCGCGACTACACCACCGGCGGCGTCACCGCCACCGACACGATCTACGATTTCACCCACGGCGTGGACAAGATCGACGTGTCGACCCTGGGGTTCCTCGGCCTGGGCGACGGCAGCAACGGCACGCTGTACCTGAGCCTGAACGCTGCCGGCGACAAGACCTACATCAAATCCAGCGTTCCTGACGCCGACGGTCACCGCTTCGAGATCGCCTTGAGCGGTAACTACATGAACACCCTCACGGCCGACGATTTCGTCTTCGGCTCGCGGGCCGACCAGGACATCCTGTTCCTGCCGACCCTCGGCCAGTCCAACGCCCGTCTGTTGCGCATGACCGAAGACGACAGCCAGTCCGGCACAACCATGCTCGTGGACGGCTTGAGCAAGTACACCACCTATGACGTGCGCAGCCAGTTCAACGATGCCGACGGCAATGGCATCGACCTCGCGGTGGGCGGCAGCACGGTCAACGGCATGTCGACCCTCGGCGCCGAAGAACTGAAACTGTGCTGGTGGCTGACCGACACCGATCAACCGGGCCCGGCGCTGTTGCGCGCCGTGGCCTTGTTGAACGACCAGCTCACCGAGTTGAAGGCGGTCGACAACGTGACCATGGGCATCATCTGGGGCCAGGGCGAGGAAGCGGCGCAGGAAATCGCCCGCGCTTCAGACAAGGACGCCGCTGCGGCGTCGTACAAGGCCGCGACACTGTCGGTGTTCGATTACTTGCACGCGCAGTTCGGCAACTTCAACGTGTACATGATGGAAACCGGTCACTACGACCAGGACGCGGCCCGCGCACGCGGTTTCTCGGAAGAGAAGATCGCCGGCATCGTCGAGGGCGTCGGCTACGTGCGCGCCACCCAGGAAGCGATCGCCGCCCAGCGTGACGACGTGAAGATTGCGGTGGACTACACGGACCTGCCATTGCGCCACGAAGTCGACCCGCTGGTGTATCCCGATGACGTCTGGCACTTGCACGAAGAGTCTGCCGAGATCGTCGGTCAGCGTCTGGCCGACTACATCGCCGACGACCTGGGCTTCAAAGGCGACCCGAGCGACAACAACAGCGTGCAGGCCATTTTCGACGGCGTGCAGAACGAGGGCGGGAAGATTTTCGGCACCGATCAGGCCGACACCCTGGTGGGCTCGTCCGGCAATGACACGCTGGACGGCGACCTTGGCGCCGACAGCATGAGCGGTGGCGAAGGCAACGACATTTACATCGTCGACAACGCCTTCGACAGCGTCACCGAAAGCAGCGACTCACCGTCGCAGATCGACACGGTGCAGGCATCGGTCAGCTGGACCCTCGGCGCGAACCTGGAAAACCTGGTGCTCACCGGTGTTTCGGCCATCGACGGCAACGGCAACGAGCTGCGCAACTTCATCACCGGCAACGCCGCGGTCAACGTGATTGACGGCGCCGGCGGTGCCGACAGCATGAGCGGCGGCAACGGCGACGACACCTACTACGTCGACGACAGCGGCGACAGCGTGATCGAAACCAACGTCGATCGCGTCTCCGGTGGCATCGACAGCGTGCACAGCACCCTGGCGACGTTCACCCTGGGCAGCAACGTCGAAAACCTGTACATCGACAGCGTTGATGCAGCCAACGGCATCGGTAACGCCCTGGACAACATGCTGTTCGCCGGCAGCGGCAACAACGTGCTGGACGGTCGCGACGGCAATGACACCGTTTCGTACGACCGTGCGCAGTCCGGCATCACCGCCACGCTCTCGACTTCGGCGCAGCAGAACACCGGGGGCTCAGGCCTGGACACGCTGAAGAGCGTCGAGAACCTGATCGGCAGCGCCTTCGCCGACAGCCTGACCGGTAACAGCGGCGCCAACGTGCTCAACGGCGGTGCCGGCAATGACACGCTGATCGGTGGCTCGGGCAACGACCGTTTGATCGGCGGCGCTGGCACTGACTCGCTGACAGGCGGCACCGGGGCGGACACTTACGTGTTCGACTCCATCGCCGACATGGGCGTGGGTGCGTTGCGCGACGTGATCAACGGCTTCAAGAGCGCCGAGGGCGACCTGCTCGACTTCAGCGCCCTGGACGCCAATCCGCAGACACCGGGGATCGACGCGTTCACCTTCATCGGCAGCAACGCCTTTGACAGCAACGATGCGACAGGGCAAATACGGTTCGCTGACGGGATCCTCTACGGCAGCGTCAACGCCGACGCGACCCCGGATTTCGAGATCCAGCTGGTCGGCGTGAAAGAGCTGCACGTGACTGACCTTGTTGCCTGAGTAATCGCCTGAAAACAAAACGGCCTCCGCAATGGAGGCCGTTTTTTTTGCACGCCCAGCGGGACCGGTCCCACTGATGCAGCACATGACTAGGTGGGACCGCATATCCCCCGTAGCACCGGCTTTAGCCGGGAACGGGAGCTGTGTACGCCGCAGATTCCCGGCGGTTGCCACGATCCATTGTAGGAGCGCGCTTGCCCGCGAAGACGTCGGTACAAACGATAAATAAGCGTCGGATGTACCTCCCAATTCGCCAGCAAGCCGGCTCCCACAGGTTATGCATTCACCGCGATTATCCGGTTGGGCGAAGATCCATTGTAGGAGCGCGCTTGCCCGCGAAGACGTCGGTACAAACGATAAATAAGCGTCGGATGTACCTCCCAATTCGCCAGCAAGCCGGCTCCCACAGGTTATGCATTCACCGCGATTATCCGGTTAGGCGAAGATCCATTGTAGGAGCGCGCTTGCCCGCGAAGACGTCGGTACAGACGATAAATAGGCGTCGGATGTAACTCCCAATTCGCCAGCAAGCCGGCTCCCACAGGTTATGCATTCACCGCGATTATCCGGTTGGGCGAAGATCCATTGTAGGAGCGTGGCTTGTCCCGCGATCGGCTGCGCAGCAGTCGTAAACCTGACGCCTCGGTTTTGCCGCAAGACCGCGCCCACCGGATTACTACCGCTTCGCGCCAGATCGCGGGACAAGCCACGCTCCTACGGGTTCTGCGTTCACCAGCAAGCCGGTATCTAAAACTTATTCATTCACCGCGATTATTCGGTTTGGCGAAGATCCATTGTAGGAGCGCGCTTGCCCGCGAAGACGTCGGTACAGACGATAAACATGCGTTGGATGTACCGCCCATTCGCGGGCAAGCGCGCGTCTACAGGTCATGCGTTCGCTGAACGACAGCGAGGGGTCAGAGCGCCACCCCACCCCAACAGCCGCATTCATCTATCAGCGTTAATCCGCCGGAAACACCGGCTCACCCAGATTCAGCATCAGGCGGTTGGCCCAGGCGAAGATCGAGATCGCGTGGATCAAATCCAGCACCTGCCCATCGTCCAGGCGCTGTTCACGCAGCGCTTTGATGTGGCTGACATCGATCGAGCCCGGGGTCAGGGTCAGGTCGATCGCAAACCGCACGATGGCTTTTTCCCGCTCGTTTGTGCCCGCCGTCGCAGGGTCGGCGAAGACCTCGCGGATCACGTCGTTACGCTTGGCCAATTGCTCAAAACGCTGGGCATGCACCGAGGCGCAGTACACGCAGCGGTTGACGCACGAGACCACGGTGCTCGCCAGTTCACGCTCGGCACGGGACAGCCCGCCCGGCGCGTACATGATCGCGTTGAACGCCTGGGAACGCTGGCGAAGAATGTCCGGGTGGTGGGCCAGGGTCAGGTAGTAGTCCGACGTCTTGGCCTGGGGATGGCTCTCTTCGAGCACCGCGATCTGCTCCGCGCTAGCGCTGTTCAAATCAACCGTCGGCAGCCAGGCCTTCCAGCCGAGTACCTCGTTGGTGAATCCGTTGTCGCGAATCGGCTCGCTCATGGGGCTTCTCCGGCGGAAAGCAACGCACCCAGCCCTGCGGCCAGACGCACTTGATAGGACATGAACGCAACCAGTTGCGCCAGCACGACGATTTCCTCAGTGCTCAGCCCGACATTTTGCAGCGCTTGCAAGGCCCCTTGATCGCCATGGACCGGCGACTCGATCAGCGTGCGAGTGAACGCCAGAATGCCGCGCAATCGAGGGTCGCTCACCTCACACAGTACGCCGGAGTCGACGCTGGCCACGCTCAACGCATCCACACCCTGTGTGTGCAGCTGCGCCAGATAATGCGCGGCGAGCGTCGGGTGGGGCGTCAGATGGGCAGCGTAATACGCCACCCACAGGCGTTCGGTCAGCGGCAGATTGCCCGGCAGCTCAGGGGCGAAGAACAAATCCTGACTGCCCTGGGTGGCGGATGCGACCTTGTCGCGGGCATGACGAACAGCGTGAAGATTCGAGCCCGGCGAGATGCCGAGCAGGCGGTCAAGCACATCGGGCGCGACGCCCGGCGCAGTGTCCAGCGGGTGTGACGGGTTCAAGGACATGACGTTTCCTGACAGTGAATGGGACGACGCCCCGCCGCGAAGCAACATCGCAGCGGGAACATACAGAATCACGGTTGCTCGGTGACCATGGTCGCGGCCGTGCGGTCGCTCACCAGCGGCTCGACCTTCAGGCCCTTACGCGCCGCCCAGATGTTCTGGTAATGGAACAGCGGGATGATGCCGACGTCGTCGCTGACCACCTTCACCGAGTCCTCGAGAATCTGCCGACGCTTGGCTTCGTCGAACTCAGCGGTTGAGTCGACCAGCGCCTTGTCCACCAGCGGGTTGCTGTAATGACCCCAGTTCGAGGCGCCCTGCCCCTTGCTGCTGTCGACCGTGGTGAGAATGTTGGTCAGCGCGTAAGCCGCTTCACCGGTGCCATTGCCCCAGGCGATGACACTGATCGCCAGTTCATTCTTGTTGGCCTTGCCGGCATACACCGCCCACGGTAGTACTTCGAGCTGCACCTTGACGCCGATCCGCGACCAGAACTGCGCCACCGCCTGCATCGCTTCCGGCGCCTGCGGGTAACGGTCGCCCGGCACGTGCACGGTCAACTGGAAGCCCTCGGGAAAGCCCGCCTGAGCCAGCAGTTCCTTGGCCTGCTTGACGTCGTAGGGAATGTTCTTCACCTGTGGGTTGTAGCCGAAGGTGTTGGCCGGCATCCACTGATTGGCCTCGGTCACGGTGCCTTGCATGATGCGTTCGTCGATGGCCTGGCGGTTGATCGCCAGGGACAGCGCCTTGCGCACGCGCACGTCACGCAGCGGGTTTTCCGCCAGCGGCTTGCCGGCGTTGTCGCGGATGAACTCGTTAGGGCCTTCGCGGAAACTCGGCTGGATAAGCAGCGCGCGCAGCCCCTGATAGGCAAACACGTTGACGCTCGGGGTCTTGCGCAACCGCTCAACATCCGTTGGCGAGACCTTGTCGATCACGTCCACGTCGCCGGCCAGCAGCGCGGCGGTGCGGTTGGCGGCGTTGGCGATGAAGCGAAAATCGACCTTGTCCCAGGTCGGCTTGCCGCCCCAGTAACTGTCATTGCGCGCGAAGATCGTGCGGTCACCCGGCACGTAGGACACGAAGCGGTACGGCCCGGTGCCGATCAGCGCCTTGCCTGCGTTGTAATCGGCGCTGCTGGCGTTCGCCCCGGCGTGGCGGCTGACGATGTAGATCGAATCGACGTCAGGCAGCAGATTGGCGTTCGGCGAGCGGGTCTTGATGATCAGCGTGTGGGCGTCTTTCGCGCTGACCGACTCGACCGTGCGCATGGCGCCGGCATACGAGGCGACGCTGCCGGGCACGTTGCGCGCGCGTTCGAAGGAGAACACGAAATCATCGGCGGTCAGCGGCGTGCCGTCCTGCCACTTGACGTCGTCGCGCAGGTCGAACTGCCAGGTGGTCGGGTCCACGACTTTCCAGCTCTTGGCCAGGCCCGGCAGGGTTTTGTCATCGTGGCGATTGACCAGGGATTCGAAGGCGTGCAGCGCCACCGAGCGGTCGCCGGCGTAGTTGTTCAGTTGCGGGTCGAGGGACGAGACCGGGTCGGCGTAACCGATCCGCAGGTCTTGGGCCGACGCACCGCCGGCGGCCAGCAGCAGTGCCGTGGCGATCAGTGAGCGAACACGTGGTTGCATGGGAGATTCCTTGTACGCAATGGCTGGGGTTCAGGACGCACTTCGAGGGGCGCGTTCATGAAAGATCGTTGAGGTGACACGCACTCAGGTGGTTCGGCGAAACCTCCCTGAGGGCTGGAACTTCCTCGCGGCAGCGCGCCGTGGCATACGGGCAGCGAGGGTGGAAATGACACCCGGCGGGCGGGTTCAGCGGGCTGGGGATTTCCCCTTTGATCGCGTCATAACGGGTACTGCGCACATCGAAACGCGGGATCTGCGCCAACAGCGCCTGGGTGTAGGGATGATTGGCGCGGGCGAACAGATCGTCCACCGAGGCGCTTTCCACCACCCGGCCGAGGTACATGACCACCACGCGATCGCACAGGTGCTCGACCACGCCCAGGTCATGGCTGATGAACAGATAGGTCAGCCCCAGTTCGTCGCGCAGGTCCATGAACAGGTTGAGGATCTGCGCCTGAATCGACACGTCCAGCGCAGCCACCGACTCGTCGCAGACCAACAGTTCCGGCTGCACCGCCAGTGCCCGGGCGATGCCGATGCGCTGACGCTGGCCGCCGCTGAACTGGTGCGGGTAGCGCTGGCGCAGTTGCGGGCTGAGCCCGGCGCGCTGCAGTTGGGCACTGACGTAATCGTCGAAACCCTGTTTGTCGGTCAGGCCGTGCAACAGCGCGCCCTCGCCGACGATGCGGTCCACGCGCAGGCGCGGGTTCAGGCTCGAAGACGGGTCTTGAAAGATCATCTGCACTTTCAAACGTACGGCGTGGCGTTCTTCTGGCGTCAGGCTGTCCCGCGCCTGGCCGTCCACCAGCGCAGTGCCGGACGACACCGGCAGCAGGCCCGCGACCATGCGCCCGAGGGTCGACTTGCCGCAGCCGGACTCGCCGACCAGCCCCACCACTTCACCGCGCTGAATGCGCAGGTCCACCTTGTCGACGGCGTGGGTCACCGGCCGTGGACGGGTGACGTGCAGGCGTTGCAGCAGGCGCTGGACCGAGCTGTCCGCCGCTTTGCCGAAGGTTTTGCTGACCTGGCGCAGCTCGATCAGAGGCGAGGATTCACTGCGCATCGGCGGCTCCCGGATGAAAACAACGGACGGTCTGGCCGGGCGCGATTTCGCGCTCCGGCGGTTCTTCAGCACAGACCGACGAGGCTCGCGAGCAGCGCGCGGCAAACGCGCAACCGGTCGGCATCGACAGCAGGTCCGGCGCCATGCCGGGGATCTGTCGCAGGCGCTGGCCACGCTTGTTGCGGCTCGGCAGGCTGTCGATCAGGCCTTGGGTGTAAGGGTGTTGCGGACGGTCCAGCACATCGGCCACCGACCCCTGCTCGACGATGCGCCCGGCGTACATCACCGCCACGTCATCGGCCAGGCCGGCGACCACAGACAGGTCGTGGGTGATCCAGATCAGCGAGGTGCCCTGCTCGCGCACCAGCTTTTGCACTTCGCTGAGGATCTGCGCCTGGATGGTCACGTCCAGCGCCGTGGTCGGCTCGTCGGCAATGATCAGATCCGGGGCATGCAGCAGCGCAATGGCAATCGCCACCCGCTGACGCATGCCGCCGGACAACTGATGCGGGTAGGCACGCAGGCGTTCTTCCGGGCTGGGAATGCCCATCAGCGCCAGGGTCCGGCCGGCATGGGCGCGGGCTTCGCGCTTGCTGACGGTACGATGGGCACGCACCGCCTCGATCATTTGCGTGTCGACCCGCAGCACCGGATTCAGCGTCATCATTGGGTCCTGGAAGATCATCGCGATGCGGTTGCCCTGTAGTTCCCGCAAGCCCGCCGCACTGAGCTGGGTCAGGTCGAGCCCCTTGAAGAGCACTTGCCCGCCGCTGATCCGGCCGGGCGCGTCGACCAGGCCGAGGATGGAAAAGCCGGTTACGGATTTGCCCGAACCTGACTCGCCCACCAGACCGAGAATCCTGCCGGGCGCGACCCGTAAGGACACATCCCGCACCGCCGGCAACACGCCTGCGCGGGTGTAGAACGAAGTACACAGATCGCGCACCTCCAGCGTCGGCGTTCGCGCTGACATCAACGCGGCACTGAGTTCAGGCAGGCTCATCGCAGCAACCTCGGGTTGAGGACATCGCGCAGGCGGTCGCCCACCAGATTGATCGCCACGATGGTGATCAACAGCGCCAGGCCGGGAAACAGGCTGATCCAGTACTCGTTGCTGAGCATGTATTGAAAGCCATTGGCAATCAGCAGCCCCAGCGAAGGCTCTGTCACCGGCACGCCCAGGCCGAGGAACGACAGGGTCGCTTCGAGGGTGATCGCCCGGGCAATCTGCAGCGCGCCGATGACAATCAACGGCGGCAGGCAGTTGGGCAGAATGTGGCCGACGACAATGCGCCACGGCCCGATCCCTTGCCCGCGCGCGGCATCGACATATTCGCGGCGGCTTTCGGTCAGGGCCTGGCCCCGCGCGGTACGGGCGTAATAGGCCCATTCCAGCACGATCAGCGTGAGCATGACGTTGCCGACGCCTTTGCCCAGCCACGCCAGAATCATCAGCGCCATGAGAATCACCGGGAATGACAGCAGCAGGTCCACCAGGCGCATCAGCAAGGCGTCCAGCCAGCCGCCGACGTAGGCCGAGACCAACCCGACGAGGGTGCCGATGACCGCCGCGATCAGCGCCGACCCGATGCCGACCCACAAGCTGATGCGCAGGCCGTACAGAATCGCCGAGACCAGATCGCGGCCCTGCCCGTCGGTGCCCAGCCAATAGGTGTAACCGCTGTCCATGTTGGTATTGCCCGGGGCAAGCCGCGCATCCATCACGTTGAGCTGCATCAGGTCATACGGGTTCTGCACCACGATCCACGGCGCCAGCACCGCCACCAGCACGATAAACAGGAGCACCAGCAAGCCGATCACGGCAGTGGGCGAGCTCATGAATTCGACGGCGACCCTGCGCCAGGGCGATTGCGCCTGCAGAACGACATTGGACGGCACTGGATTTGGGGCTGCTTTGGAGGCCGCATTCATCGCGAGCCCTCCACGCGAACCCGGGGATCAAGCAGGTAATACAGGCCATCGACGATCAGGTTAAGCACCACGAATATCACCACCACGACCATCAGATAAGCCACCACCACCGGGCGATCGAGCATGTTGATGCTGTCCAGAATCAACTTGCCGGCGCCGGGCCAGGAAAAGATGCTTTCGGTGACCACGGCGTACGCGATGGTCGAACCCAGTTCCATCGCCAGCACCGTCACCACCGGGATCATGGTGTTGCGCATGACGTGCATACACATCACCCGCATCGGCGAGAGCCCTTTGGCCCGGGCAAATTTGACAAATTCCTGGGGCAGCACTTCGCGCACGCCGGCGCGGGTCAGGCGCAGCACCAGAGAGATTTTGAACAGCGCCAGGTTCAACGCCGGCAGCAGCAGGTGCTGCAGGCCATCAAGGGTCAGCCACGACCATTGCACGCCAAACAGCTCACGGGTTTCGCCACGGCCACTGGCCGGCAGCCAGCCCAGCTTGATCGAGAACAGCATGATCATCATCAGCGCGACCCAGAACGCCGGCAGCGAGAAACCGACGATGCTCACGGCCATCATCATTCGCGACAGCGGGTGATCGGGGTAGGTACCGGCAAACATGCCCAGGGGCACGCCGATGACCACGGCGAGAAACAACGCGCAGAACGCCAGCTCGAAGGTGGCCGGCAAGCGCTGCAGAATCAGGCGCATGGCGTCCTCGTGGTAGACGAAGCTCTGGCCGAGATTGCCGTGCACCGCGCCCTTGAGAAAAATCAGGTACTGCTCCCACAGCGGCTTGTCCAGGCCCAGATGCGCGATGGCTTGCAGGCGCTCGGCCTGATTGAGGTCTTCGCCCACCAGAATGTCCATCGGGTTGCCGATGGCATTGAGGCCGACGAACACCACCAGCGTCATCAGCAACACCACCAGTAACGACTGGGTCAATCGCCGCAGCGTCCAGCCGATCATCGAAGCAACTCGTCGGCGGTCGGTTGTCCGGCCACCCACTCGTCACCGAACAGCTCGGGTTCGGCGTAGTTGCGCATCGAATCGAAATGTTGCTCGACGTCCTCGACGAACAGCTGGCCGATCAGCGCCTGGGCCAGGCGCTTGGCGCCTTCGCTGATGGCCGGGATGTCGCCGGACACCGCGCCAAAGCTCAACGCTGCCGGGTAACTGAAGCAGTGAATGTGGTCCAGGCCGGGACAGGCGCCGGGGGTCTTTTCCTGAAACTCGAAGCACGTGCCCAGATCGGGCAGCTCCGCCAGCTCGGCGTCGCTTTCCCCGGCGGGCGACTGAAAGCGGTCGCGCCAGACACGGACGTGTGACGCGAACGGTGCGAACTCCGGGCGCTGCTGAAAGTGCGTGCGAAAACCGGTGGCGAACACCACAAAGTCGGCCTCGATGCGTGCGGTCGGGGTGTTCAACCACACGCCGCCCGCCGGGTCCTGATTAACTGAAACCACCGGACTGTTGAGCAGGAACCGCGCACGGCCGGAGCCTGAGACGCGCAGTGTGCTGCCCCGTGGCGGCGGCACCTGCTGGGTGTTGAGGTAATTGCGGATGCGCCACTTCCAGGCATCCGGCAGACGCCAGTAGCCGTGGGTCATGCCCGGGTTGCCCGCGCCTTTGCCTTTATTGACGCGCGGCAACTCGGCGCGGCGGATCAACAGGTCCACTTTGCTCGCGCCCGATTCGAGGGCGGTGGCCGCGCTGTCCATGGCCGATGCACCGCCGCCGACCACCGCCACGCGCTTGCCCTCGAACCACTCGGGCTGAAGGCCATCCGCCGAATGGGCCCAGAGCGTGCGCGGCAGTGTGTGGGCGAAATCCGGCACCCACGGCCCGCCGAGGCCGTCCCGTCCGGTGGCCAAAACCACATGGCGTGCGCGCAAATGCAGGGTGTGGCCGGCGGTTTCGACGTCCAGCTCGACCAGCCCGTCGGCACGCGGCGCCACATGGCTGACCCGGTGCTCGTTGCGCACGTCCAGCGCCAGGACCTTGCGGTACCAGCGCAGGTATTCAGCCCATTGCAGGCGCGGAATCTTGTCCAGCGCCGCCCAGCCCTCGCTGCCGAACTGAGCCTGGTACCAGGCCCGGAACGTCAGCGCCGGCAGGCCGAGGGCCGGGCCGGTGAGTTGTTTGGGCGAGCGCAAGGTTTCCATCCGCGCGGTGGTCGCCCACGGCCCTTCGAAGCCCGCCGGCGCCTGATCGAACACCACCGCCGCCACGCCGGCATGTTTCAGCTCCGCCGCCAGGGCCAGGCCGGCCATGCCGCCGCCGATAATCGCCACGTCCAGGACCGCCGCGCCTTCGCTGACAACCGGCTTGACCCAAGGGCTGGCGGGCAAATCGAGCCAGGTCAGGTCCTGACGCAGACGGTTTTCCAGCGTGGCGAGACTTGAGGGAGTAAGCGTGTCGGGCATCGGGAGTACTCGGGAGTCTATCGGGCAGTCATGGGTTCAGATTCAAGAAACGTTCCAGAATCAGTGAAAATGAATTCTTAAAGCCCTTGAATGCGTAAACCGAATACTAAAAGCCGCTCCTTATTCCTGCAACGCGCAAAAAAGCATATCGATATAGCTAAAAGTTGGATGGCTGTCAGTCGTGCTGACTTCCCGGATAAAGCCGGTCCTGCAACGGGCGTTGGGTCATACCGCCAGTACTGCGGCCGGTGCGGGAATTGTGGGACCGGCTTTAGCCGGGAAGACGTCAATGCATCCAACAGATCTGTATCGCCAGTCACTGCCCCTTCCCGGCTGAAGCCGGTCCCACAAAAAAGCGTCCCAGCCGCTGCACCTTGAGCGCGGCCGAGATGCCCTGCGGGTTAACTACTCCGCGTAAATGCTCTGCAGCAGCGCATCGTGTGCACCGGCCTCGTGCATGAGCATGTCGGGCAGCAGTTGTCTGGCCGAATGGGCGATTTCTTCGATCAAAGCCTGGGCAACGTCCGACAGCGGGTGGGCGAACGCGGAAATCAGGCCAAAGAAGAAAGGGATGTTGCAGGCGATGGGCCGCACCACCACACCTTCCACCGGTACACCCATCGCGGTGAACGGGTCCACCAGCGCAATGCCCAGCCCGGCCCGGGCCATCTGCATGGCAATCAGCGAGGTGTTGGTGTCGAGCATGCGCGGCGTTCCACCCCCTGCGTCGGCGAAGGCCTTGTCGATGCGTCGACGAAAGCGGTAGGGATTGGCCATGGTCACCAGCGTCTGTTGCGACAGCAGTTCCATCGACAACACCTCATGGCGTGCCAGTTCCGAATCTGCTCGAAGCACTGCCACGCAGGGCGCTTCACCGATCCAGTGAATGTCCAGGCCGCGATGCTCCAGCGGCAGACTGACCGCGCCCAGGTCCATGGTCTTGGATAACACCGCCTGAACCACGTTCTCCGGCGACATGCTTTGCAGTTGCACCTGCTGCGGCCGCAGATGCTCGGGCAGTCGCGCCAGCGCAGCGGGCAACAGCCCCGCCGCCAGCGCCGAAATCGCGACCAGTTTGATCTGGTGGTTTTCTTCTTGAGCGATATGCGCCGCGCGCTGGCGAATGTTGCGGATGCCCAGCAGCGCGCTCTCCACCTCGCCGTACATCATGAACGCCTTGTGGGTTGGCGTGACCTTCGGACCGCTGCGCTCAAACAGCGCGAATCCCAGTTCCTGCTCCAGCTCCTGGATGACCCGTGTGACCGAAGGCTGCGATCGGCCCAGCATCTTGCCGGCGGCAGTGACACTCCCTGCGGACATCACCGCCGCGAACGCTTCCAGTTGACGCAGATCCATAAATAAAGCCTTACCGCTGGTTAATTGAAGGCGCCACGCAACCGGCCAGGCGCGGCGCTCGCGAGTCGCCGAAGTCTACACGCTGGCGGGAACCCGGCGCGCTGTCCTGATATTTCACAGCTATATCGGACGCCCGTCTCTGTACGATATTTCAGTCCAGGGTCTTCAGTTGAATCCAGATCAGGGCCGCTCATCCGCCGCAGGTGTCGATCATCGACTGCCCTGCAACTCGATGGAATTTTCCCGAACCGTCTCCCTCTGACCTACATATCAAGATAAGTCAGCAGGCTACTCATGACCTCTTTGCAGCTACTTTCCGAGCGTTCTGCCACGGCGCACGTGTCCACCGGCGCCCACTACTCGCTGTACGCCCGTCTGCTACGCGGACAGGTAGAAGGCGAGCGGGACAATGTCCGTGATTTTCTCCAGGAACAACTGGAGATCGCGCAAAGGCTGCCGTCAAACCTGCCTGCTGACCTCAGTGATCTGTCGGCATGGGTAGCGAGCAACAGTCATTCCGTGGCCGAGCAATACCGTGTCTATCTGGAGGAACGCCGCGCCGGCGGGCCCCGCAAATTCTTCACCAACAAGGCCCACGCGCTGTATTTCCTGCAAAGCGTTGCGCCGAGCAAACTGGTGGATGGTGCCTGGCTGTACGGAACGGTCAAGCACGCCAACGACTGGCGCTACCACGGCTTGATCCGCACCTACCTCGAAGAGCTGGGGGACGGCGAGCCTGCGCTGAACCACGTGGTGCTGTACCGCAACCTGCTCACCGAACACGATTGCGCGCCCATCGCACCGCTCGACGATTCGCTGTATCTGCAAGGCGCGATTCAGCTGGGTCTCGGTCACCTGAGCGATGAGTTTTTGCCAGAAATTCTCGGCTACAACCTCGGTTATGAGCAACTGCCGCTGCATCTGCTGATCACCGCCTTCGAGCTGAGCGAACTGGGCATCGACCCGTATTACTTCACCCTGCACGTGACCATCGACAACGCAAGCTCAGGCCACGCCCACAAGGCGGTGCAGGCCGTGCTGGATCTGTTGCCCAACGACGACAGCAAGGGTGAATTTCTCCAGCGTCTGCGCGCGGGCTACCTGCTCAACGACCTGGGCATTGGTTCGACCGACATCGTCCGCGCCTTCGACCTGGAAGAAGAAGTGGTCTCGATGCTGGAGACCAAAAGTACCTTCGGCCAGCACATGCATTCCGATTACTGCCGCCTCGAAGGCCGCACCATCAATGACTGGCTCGCCACCCCAGGCCAGAGTCGTCAGCTGCTGAGCGCGCTGGAAGATCGCGGCTGGATCAAACGCAACCAGGATCCCCAGGACAGCCGTTTCTGGCAATTGATTGACGGCCCGGGCGCGGTGATGTTCGGGGTGTTCAGCGGCTATGAAATGCAACTACTCAAAGACTGGATCGCCGGTGACTGGCAGGCGTCGGAGCAGAGCAACCCGTTTCGTACGCGCTTTCGTCGCCGCCCTGTGGCGAACACCGACACCGAACAGTCGCCGCGCAACGCCCCTTACCTGCCGTTCGAGAAACTGGTCGAGCTGATCGCGCCCGATTCCCATCCCACGCCGGAAGGTCTGGCGGCCACCCGAATCTATGCTCGCCAGTTGGCGCAAGGAAGCCTGACACGATGAACCCGCAGACACTGCTTGATCCCACACTCAATGCGCCAGAAATGACCGACGAAACCCACGATCTCGCGCTGCTGCAGCTGGGTCAGCGCCTCCAGGCTGACGGCTATCGTTTCACGACGGTCACGCCGTTGACCCATGAGCGGGTCAATGGGCGTGAGCAGAACCGTAAAGCCCGCAGCCTGCGCGACGTCTTCGGCTGGAGCCGCCCTTTCGAAACCGGCCTGCTGGACGAAGCTGAGCTCGAAACGCTGCTGGCCGCCGGTGTGCTCCGTGCCCATGCCGGTATGTGGGCCAGTGAAGTGCGTTGGTCGAGCCTGGACGACTTATTGTTTGTCCACTCCGCCTTCCCCACCATGGCCCATGATTCTGTGTTCTTCGGCCCCGACACCTACCGCTTTGCCCAGGCCATCGAAGAACACCTGCGCACCTCGACGCACCCGATTCGCACCGCCGTCGACATCGGCTGCGGCAGTGGCGTCGGCGCGATCCTGATCGGCCGTGGCCGACGGGATGCCAGTGTGCTGGCCGTGGACATCAACCCCACTGCCTTGCGGTTTACCGCCGTCAACGCGTCGCTGGCCAAGGCCGACAACGTGGTGGCCTACCACAGCGACATTCTGGCGGGGACCACCGGCGAGTTCGACTTGATCGTCGCCAACCCGCCTTACATGAAGGACACCCAGGAACGCGCCTACCGCCACGGGGGCGAGCAACTGGGTTCCGAGCTGTCCGTGCGGATTCTGGCCCAAGCCATCAAGCGACTGGCCCCGGGCGGCAGCGTGTTGCTGTACACCGGCGCGCCTTCGGTCGACGGCGTTGACCTCTTTCTAGAGCAGGCACGCAAACTCATTGATCGCCCTGATCTGGCCTGGTCTTACCGCGAAATGGACCCCGACGTATTCGGCGAGGAGCTGGACACCGAGACCTATCGGCAAGCTGACCGCATCGCTGCGGTGGTGCTGACGGTAACGCGAATTCAGTGATCTATCCGACCACGCCGGACGGCCGCTATTTCGTCGTCAAAGGGCAGCTGTGGCGCTGCAGCAACCCGTCCCTCGGCGAAGAAGAGAGGCAAGAGTGGGTCAATGCCTTGATGAAGGCGCGGCAAGCGGTGAAAGCCGCCAAACGCACCGAGGATGCAGCCGCCCTTAAGGCCGCTCGCACTTCGGTCAACGCGGCAAAGATTGCATTGGGTGAACGCGGTCCGGTGTGGTGGTCGGACGGTGCAGCGGACTTCAATCGCTACAAGGCGTTGAATACACCTTACAGGGAATGGTTTGAATCGCTCTGATACAGAGTCGCGGGTGATTAAGTCTTTCGACAAATGACCTGACAGCAGCCCGTTACGAAATTCTCTGAACGATTAATGTGACAAGTACGTCGGAATACATACGGGCACTCAAGCCACGTCAAGGACAGAAGAGGAACTTCACTATGGCAAATCTCATTCAGACTTCCGCACTCGCATTGTTGATGGCCATCGGTAGCCAAGGCGCTTTCGCCGCCCAGGACAATGACGACTTCGTGGAAGATGCCTCCGCCAAAGGTGTGGCAGAAGTCGAAGCCGGTAAACTTGCGCTGGAAAAAGGCAGTTCTGCCGACGTGAAAGCGTTCGCGGAGATGATGGTGAAAGATCACACCGCCGCCAACACCAAGCTCAAAGGCATTGCAGACACCAAGAAGCTGGAAGTGTCAGACAGCGCCATGCTGATGGACAAAGCGAAAGCCATGATCCTCGAACTGCGCAGCTCGAAGTCGTTTGATCAGGCGTACGCGAACAACCAGGTGGTTGCCCATGAGCAAACCATCGCGCTGTTCAAGAAAGAAGCTGCTGAAGGGAAAGACGCTGATCTGAAAGCGTTCGCGACTGCAACCCTTCCGAAGCTGGAAGAGCACCTGACCCACGCTAAAGCCCTGGCTAAAGCGCACGGCGGTGATGCTGCTAAATAATTCGGATCATGCCTGTCACGGGCTGATCGAATCTTTTAGTTGAGAGAGGCAGGGTTTAAACACCCTGCCTTTTTCATGTCTGTCAGCGTGTCATCACGCGACACGCGCCCGCCCCTTATTACGTGAGGCCCGACATGAGCAATGCAACCCGCAATCAACTGGCCGTTGTGCTCAATCAATTAAACGAACTTCGTAGCAGCGTGAACGAACTGTTCAGGCTTGAATTATCCGAAGTTACCGAACTGACAGGGCACCAGACCGTGGACGACAAACAGAGCATCGCCCAATGCTTCGCCACGCTGGAAGCCTCCATCGTCGACATGGAACAGACCCTGGCGATGCTGGCAGAAGCGACCGAGCAGCGCGGGGCTGTTTGACCTGCTCCCCTCGTTTGATTTTGCAGTGTCTCCACTGACGCCTTCCCGGCTGAAGCCGGTCCCACTATCAGGCCGCGCTTTACCTGTAGGACCGGCTTCCGCCGGGAAGAGGCCCGTTCAGGCGCCACCGTATTGCAGTGTATCCACTGACGCTTTCCCGGCCGAAGCCGGTCCTACTGTGGAAACGCGATCATTTAGTGGGACCGGCTTTAGCCGGGAAGAGGCCCGTTGAGGCGCCACCGTGTTGCAGTGTCTTCTGCGACGCCTTCCGGGCTGAAGCCGGTCCCACTATAAGACCACGCTTCACCTGTAGGACCGGCTTCAGCCGGGAAGAGGCCCGTTTAGGCGCCACCGTATTGCAGTGTCTTCTGCGACGCTTTCCGGGCTGAAGCCGGTCCCACTATCAGGCCGCGCTTTACCTGTAGGACCGGCTTCCGCCGGGAAGAGGCCCGTTTAGGCGCCACCGTATTGCAGTGTCTCCACTGACGCTTTCCCGGCTGAAGCCGGTCCTACTGTGGAAACGCGATCATTTAGTGGGACCGGCTTTAGCCGGGAAGAGGCCCGAGCAGGCGCCATCTTCCTTGAGTGTAGTGGGCGATGGGCCCCGACCCCGGAACTCCGCCCTGCCCGCGAACTCTGCCTTTAACAGACACATGCCCCAGGGTGAGGGATTTCCATGAGCGCCGGACTGGACGAATACCACCGCAAGCGCGATTTCGACGCGACGCCGGAGCCGTCAGGCAACACGAAGAAAAAGCGTGCTTCGACCAGGAAGGCAGCACACGCCCTGCAGTTCTGCATCCAGAAGCATGACGCCTCCCGCCTGCATTACGATTTCCGCCTGGAAATCGATGGCACGCTGAAAAGCTGGGCCGTGCCCAAGGGCCCCTCGCTGGACCCCAACGCCAAGCGCCTGGCGGTGCATGTCGAGGATCACCCCGTCGAGTACGCCACTTTCGAGGGCAGCATTCCCGAGGGGCATTATGGTGCGGGCGACGTCATCGTCTGGGACCGCGGCGTGTGGACACCCCTCTGCGACCCTGCCGAGGCCTACGCCAAGGGCAAGCTCAAATTTGAACTCCAGGGCGAGAAGCTTGGCGGTGTATGGAACCTGGTCAAGACGCACATTCCCGGCAAACAGGAGCAGTGGTTTCTGATCAAGCATCAGGACGAATTCGCCCGCCCGGAATCCGACTACGACGTGGTCAAGGTGCTGCCCGACAGCGTGCTCAGCGAGCGCACCCTGATTCCCAAAAAACGCGGGGCCAAAACGGCGTCATCCGGGGCGGCCTCAACCACGTCTGCAAAGTCCAGGTCGGCAAAGTCCAGGTCGGCAAAGTCCAGGCGTGACGAGCCAACGCCGGTAGAGAAAGTCCCGGCCCCTCGAAAAAAATCCGCCAAGGCGCAACTGGTCGGCGCCGAACCTGGCGAGCTGCCGGACCTGATCAAGCCCGAACTGGCCACGCTGGTGGAATCCGCCCCCGAAGGCGACTGGCGCTACGAGATCAAGTTCGATGGCTATCGGGTCATGGCGCGCGTGACCGACGGCAAGGTGCAGCTGTTCACCCGCAATGGCCATGACTGGACGCACAAAATGCCGCGCCAGGCCGAAGCTATCGCCGGCCTGGGCCTTGAGTCCGCCTGGCTCGACGGCGAAATGGTCGTCGCCAACGACGAGGGCGTCCCCGACTTCCAGGCCCTGCAAAACGCCTTCGAGGCCGGACGCAGCGGCAACATCATTTATTACCTGTTCGACATGCCCTTCCTCAATGGCATGGACCTGCGTGAAGTGCCCTTGGAACAGCGCCGCGCCGCCCTGTCCAAGGTGCTCGAACGGACCGACGACGAGGTGCTGAGGTACTCCGAAGATTTCGCCGAAGTGCCGGAAGTCCTGCTTAACAGCGCCTGCCAGATGAAGATGGAAGGTCTGATCGGCAAGCGCGCCGGCAGCCCGTACGTGTCACGCCGCAGCGGTGACTGGATCAAGCTCAAGTGCAAACGCCGCCAGGAATTCGTCGTCGTGGGCTACACCGATCCGAAGGGCGCGCGCAGCAAATTCGGCGCGTTGCTCCTGGGTTTGCACGACGCCGACAGTGGCGAGCTGAGGTACGCCGGCAAGGTCGGCACCGGTTTCAATGAAGCCACGCTGGGCACGATATACGACCAGCTGACGCCGCTCCACGCCAAGGAGGCTGCGGTGGTCAATCCGCCCACCGGCTTTGAAGTCAAGGGCGTGCACTGGCTGAAGCCGGTGATGCTGGCGGAGGTCGCTTTCGCCGAGATCACCAAAGAGGGATCGGTGCGGCATGCGGTTTTCCATGGCCTGCGCACCGACAAGCCTGCGGAGTCGATCACCGAAGAGCTTCCGGCTCCGGCGCCTTCAGCCGATCAAAGGTCAGGGTCAGGGTCAGCGCAGGCGCCAGAAGTGCCAGACGCGCCAGACGCGCCGACGGAGGAGACGTCAAAACCTGCCTCCGCCCGCAAACGCGCAAAAGCCTCCAAGCCTGTCAAAACGGACCAGAGCCAGCCTGAATCCGCTGCCGCCGCCGATACCAGAACGGGCAAGATTCGCCTGACTCACCCCGAGCGGGTAATCGATCCCACCAGTGGCGCGACCAAGCGAGACCTCGCCGACTACTACATCCGCATTTCCGAGTGGCTCCTGCCGCAACTGGCCCAGCGCCCTGTGGCGCTGGTGCGGGCCCCGGAAGGCATCGGCGGTGAGCTGTTCTTTCAGAAAAACGCCGATCGCCTCGCCATCCCCGGCATCGAGACCATGGGCAAGGCATACACCGGCCATCCGGTCATGCTGATCAACAACCTCGAAGCGCTGATCGGCGCCGTGCAAATGAGCGCCATGGAGCTGCACACCTGGAACGCCGTCGCCAGGGACCTTGAGCGGCCGGACCGTTTCATTCTCGACCTCGACCCTGATCCGGCGCTGCCCTGGAAAACCATGGTGGAAGCCACGCAACTGACACTCGCCGTGCTGGATGAACTGGGACTCAAATCGTTCCTGAAAACCAGCGGTGGCAAAGGCATCCATGTGGTCGTGCCGCTGACGCCAAAGGCGGACTGGGACGCCGTGAAGGATTTCAGCCACGCCATCGTCAAGCACATCGCCAGGCTGCTGCCAGAGCGCTTTTCAGCGGTGTCGGGGCCGAAAAACCGCGTTGGCAAGATCTTCATCGATTACCTGCGCAACGGCCTCGGCGCCACCACCATTTGCGCGTATTCGGTGCGCACACGGGAAGGCCTGCCGGTGTCAGTGCCGATCTATCGCGAGGAATTGTTGGAGATCAAAGGCGCCAACGTCTGGGACATCAACAGCGTGCATGAACGCCTCGCCGAACTGGACAGCGACCCCTGGGCGGACCTGGGCAAAACCCGCCAGACCATTACCGCAGACATGCGCAAACGGGTCGGGCTCAAATAGCCCATCCTGACGCGGGTCCTACTCAAGCACCGCGATCACACGGTGGGACCGGCTTCAGCCGGTCCCACCGAAGCACCGCAGGCACCGCTAATCCCCCACACCTGCAAAGTCCTGAACTAAACACCTCGCTGCCTGCTCCGCTACTTAGTTGCCCCTAATTAACCGCGGAGAAAAATCACAATGAGAGCACTCACCTACCACGGCGCCCATGACGTGAAAGTCGACACCGTTGCCGATCCGGTCCTCGAACAGCCTGACGACATCATCCTGCGCGTGACCGCCACGGCGATCTGCGGCTCCGACCTGCACCTCTACCGCGGCAAGATCCCCACCGTCGAGCACGGCGATATTTTCGGCCACGAATTCATGGGCATCGTCGAAGACACCGGCTCAGCCGTCACTGCCGTGCAGCGCGGCGACCGGGTGGTGATCCCCTTCGTCATTGCCTGCGGCGAATGCTTCTTCTGCAACCTGGACCTGTACGCCGCCTGCGAAACCACCAACACCGGTCGCGGCGCGATCATGAACAAGAAGGCCATTCCACCAGGGGCTGCGCTGTTCGGTTTCAGCCATTTGTACGGTGGCATCCCCGGCGGCCAGGCCGAGTACGTGCGCGTGCCCAAGGCCAACACCGGCCCGTTCAAGGTCCCCGGCACGCTGTCGGATGAAAAGGTCCTGTTCCTCTCCGACATCCTGCCCACCGGTTATCAGGCGGTGATGAACACCGGCATCGGCCAGGGTTCGAGCATCGCCATCTACGGCGCCGGTCCTGTGGGGTTGATGGCGGCGGCCGTGGCCCGGATGCTCGGCGCCGATCAGATTTTCATGGTGGATCACCACGCTTACCGGCTGGCGTACGCCCAGGCCACCTACGGCGTGATTCCGATCAACTTCGATGAAGACGACGACCCGGCCGACACCATCATCCGTCAGACCAAGGGCATGCGCGGCGTCGACGGCGTGGTCGATGCGGTGGGTTTCGAAGCCAAGGGCAGCACCACTGAAACCATTTTGACCAACCTGAAAATCGAAGGCAGCAGCGGCAAGGCCTTGCGCCAGTGCATCGCCGCCGTGCGCCGTGGCGGCGTGGTCAGCGTGCCGGGTGTGTATGCCGGTTTCATCCACGGCTTCCTGTTCGGCGATGCGTTCGACAAGGGCCTGACCTTCAAAATGGGCCAGACCCACGTGCAGCGCTACCTGCCGGAACTGCTGGAGCACATCGAGGCCGGTCGTCTTGCGCCCGAGGCGATCATCAGCCACCGCATGTCCCTGGAGCAGGCCGCCGAGGGCTACAAGATTTTCGACAAGAAACAGGAAGACTGCCGCAAAGTCATCCTGACCCCCGGCAGCCCTGAAATCCCTCTGACGGCATCCGTGACTGAAACTGAAACTGAAACCCTCACCGGCATCCCGGCCATGTGATCCCGCGCGCAACAAGGTCAACGACATGGAAACGCTCTTGCCGATCGCCCTGACGGTCCTCATCCTTCTGGCGGACGTGTGGGCCATTGCCAGTGTGTGGCGCGGCACCAAATCGTCCAGCACCAAGGTGGGCTGGACGGTGCTGATCGTTATCTTCCCGGCGATCGGCGCCGCCATCTGGGTCATCGCCGGGCCACGGCGGGTTTGACAGCGCACAAAACACTGAACGAAAAAAGGGGCTGCATGGGCAGCCCCTTTTCTGTCTGCGTCTTCTAATCGTGACGCATCAGCCCTCACAAGACCCGCTACAGAATCGGCTTGCCGCCGGTTACGCCATAACGTGTCCCCGAGATGTAACTGCCCTCGTCGGAGCCCAGCAGCACGTAGATCGGTGCGACTTCCACCGGCTGACCCGGGCGGCCGAGGGGCGTTTCTTCGCCGAAGCTTTTCACGTCCTCGTCGGTCATGGTCGAGACAATCAGCGGCGTCCAGATCGGGCCGGGCGCGACGCTGTTCACGCGAATGCCGCGCTCACCGAGCAATTGCGCCAGGCCAGCGGTGAAGTTGGCAATGGCGCCCTTGGTGGCCGCATACGGCAGCAGGGTCGGCTTCGGCGAATCGGAATTGACCGAACTGGTATTGATGATCGAACTGCCCGCCGCCATGTGCGGCACCGCCGCCTTGCAGATGCGAAACATCGCGGTGACGTTGATATCGAAGGTTTTCACCCATTCCTCGTCGGAGATGTCCTCGAGGGTCTTGTGGGACATCTGGAATGCGGCGTTGTTGACCAGCACGTCGATCCGGCCAAATTGCTTCACCGTTTCGTCGACGATGGCCAGGCACTGCGCCTTCTCGGCCAGATCGCCCGGCAGCAGCAGGCACTGACGGCCCGCCTCCTTGACCCAGCGTGCGGTTTCCCTGGCATCGTCGTGCTCATCGAGGTACGAAATCGCAACATCGGCGCCCTCACGGGCGTAGGCAATGGCCACCGCGCGGCCAATGCCGCTGTCGCCGCCGGTGATCAGCGCCACTTTGTTGCTCATGCGGCCGGAGCCTTTGTAACTGCTTTCGCCGCAGTCCGGGGTAGGGTCCATCTTTCTCTGATCGCCAGGAACAGGCTGCTGCTGAGGCTTGAACGGCGGTTTCGGGTAATCAGTCATGGCGCTCTCCTTGAAATGTTCCAACGCAAACGGTCAGCGTTAAGGATGGACTGGAGGCCTGTTGCATGAGTTCGGTGTTTTTCACAGCGCCCGTGCCGGACGGTCTGGCCGGGCTATCAGCACGAGAACGATTATTTCCGCATCGGCAACACTGTATTGCGAAATGTTAGCTAGCTAACGGAATACGCCACTGCTACTTTCAATGACGTTGAATCCGCCGATTTGACAACCCCCCCGGAGCCGCTTTCACGTCAGAGATAACGTGACAGCGGCTCGCTTTTTTGTGCCGGCCCGCTGCCGCATGGGCATGACGTTTGGATCGGGCACCGCGCTCACTCGGCGCGCCCAACACTGTCAAGCCTCCCTTTTCCCTTCCGAGTCGGACATCATGACCGCCGGCCTTTTCCGGCCCGTCATTCACCCACTCGTAGAAGAGACCTTCGCCATGGCAAACCACGACATCACCTTCACGCCGGATCCTGACGCCGATTCCATCTCCTCGGACGTCGCCGGCTTCGGCGGTCTGCTGGTTTCCACGCAGATCCCGACGCGCGCCGACGGCAGCCTGGAACTGGGCGGTATCGTCGAGCAGAGCGAGTGCACCTTGCAGGCGTTGAAAGTGGCACTTGAACGGGCCGGCAGTTCCATGGACCGTGTGCTGCACCTGACCATCTACCTCACCGACATGGCCGATCGCGCCGCGTTCAATGAGGTTTACAAGCGCTTCTTCGCCAAACCCTGGCCCGTGCGCGCCGCTGTCGGCGTCGCCGCGTTGGCCGTCGAAGGCATGCGCGTGGAAGTCACGGCGATGGCCGCCAAGGCCTGATCACGGGTGTTTCCCGGCGCCCCCGCCCCACAGGTGGGCGCCATCGGGCAGCAGACGGGTGCCGGTCAGGCGTTTCGCCGCTACAATGCGCGCCTTGACCGTGACCATGCCGAATAAAAAATATGTCTCTGCCTAAACATCACCTGGAATTGCTCAGCCCTGCCCGCGACGTGGCGATTGCCCGCGAGGCCATTCTGCATGGCGCTGACGCGATCTACATTGGCGGCCCGAGCTTCGGCGCGCGCCACAATGCGGCCAACGACGTCAGCGAAATCGCCCAATTGGTCGAGTTCGCCCGCCGTTACCACGCCCGCGTCTTCACCACCATCAACACCATCCTTCACGACAACGAGCTGGAACCGGCGCGCAAGCTGATACATCAGCTGTACGACGCAGGCGTCGACGCGCTGATCGTGCAGGACCTCGGCGTGATGGAGCTGGACATCCCGCCCATCGAGCTGCACGCCAGCACCCAGACCGACATCCGCACCCTGGAACGCGCTCGCTTCCTCGATCAGGCCGGCTTCTCGCAACTGGTGCTGGCCCGTGAGCTGAACCTGCAAGAAATCCGCGCCATCGCCGACGAAACCGATGCCGCCGTCGAATTCTTCATTCACGGCGCACTGTGCGTGGCCTTCTCCGGTCAGTGCAATATTTCCCACGCGCACACCGGGCGCAGCGCCAACCGTGGCGACTGCTCCCAGGCCTGCCGCCTGCCCTACACGTTGAAAGACGATCAGGGTCGCGTCGTTGCGTACGAAAAACACCTGCTGTCGATGAAAGACAACAACCAGAGCGCCAACCTGCGCGCACTGGTGGATGCGGGCGTGCGCTCGTTCAAGATCGAAGGCCGCTACAAGGACATGGGCTACGTGAAGAACATCACGGCCTACTACCGCCAGCGTCTGGACGAGATCCTCGAAGACCGCCCGGACCTGACCCGCGCCTCCAGCGGCCGCACCGCGCACTTCTTCCTGCCGGACCCGGACAAGACCTTCCACCGGGGCAGCACCGATTACTTTGTCACCGACCGCAAGATCGACATCGGCGCGTTTGATTCGCCGACCTTCACCGGCCTGCTGGTCGGCGTGGTCGAAAAAGTCGGCAAGCGTGATTTGCAGGTGGTGACCCACGAGCCGCTGTCCAACGGCGACGGCCTCAACGTGCTGGTCAAGCGCGAAGTGGTGGGTTTCCGGGCCAACATCGCCGAGCCCAAGGGCGAGTTCGAGGAAGACGGCGAGAAGCGCTACCGCTACCGCGTCGAGCCGAACGAGATGCCGAAAGGCCTGCAGCTGCGGCCCAACCATCCGCTCAGCCGTAACCTCGATCACAACTGGCAGCAGGCGCTGCAAAAGACCTCAGCCGAACGCCGCATCGGCCTGTCATGGGTGGCGCGTCTGCGTGAAGAACGTCTGGAACTGGTCGCCACCAGCGAAGAAGGCATCAGTGCCCGCGTCGAGCTGAACGGCCCGTTTGGCGTTGCCAACAAACCGGAGCAGGCGCTGGAACAGTTGCACGATCTGCTCGGCCAGCTCGGCACCACCGAATACCACGCGACCGCCATCGAGCTTGACGCGCCGCAAGCGTTTTTCATTCCGAATTCGCAACTCAAGGCCCTGCGCCGTGAGGTCATCGAGACCCTGACCGCCGCTCGCATCCAGGCGCACCCGCGCGGTGCCCGCAAGCCGGAAACCTCGCCGCCGCCGATTTACCCTGAGGCGCACCTGTCGTTCCTGGCCAATGTCTACAACGAAAAGGCGCGGCATTTCTACCATCGTCACGGCGTGCAGCTGATCGACGCCGCGTACGAGGCCCACGAAGAGAAAGGCGAAGTGCCGGTGATGATCACCAAACACTGCCTGCGCTTCTCGTTCAACCTGTGCCCCAAGCAGGCCAAGGGCGTGACCGGGGTGCGCACCAAGGTGGAGCCGATGCAGCTGGTGCATGGCGATGAAGTGCTGACGTTGAAGTTCGATTGCAAGCCGTGCGAAATGCACGTCATCGGCAAGATCAAGGGCCATATTCTGGGTCTGCCGCACCCGGGCAGCGGCGTGCAGGTGGTGGGGCATATCAGCCCTGCGGATCTGCTGAAGACCATCCCGCGCGGAACCCATTGATCCCGCTTTTATTGGACTGATTGGGCTGTACCTGTTGCACAGCATGGGTCGCGCCGCACCTTCCGGGTTGCGGCGCGACGGTTCAGCGCCGTGCGACTTCGTGCTTGATGCAGCCTTCGTAATACACCTGTTTGACGCTTTCAGGACGCAGTCTCGACGGGCTGTCGTAGGTCTGCTCTGTGATGCCCAGCGCGCTCATGCGCATCCATTGCTGGGCGAAGTGCTGGGCCTGCATCTTGTTGCGGGCGCCGTACAGCGTCAGACCGGCGAGTTTGTATTGCTGAGCGGTAGCCGCCATCCCGGCGCCCCAGGTGCAGAGGTCGCGTTCGTTTTTGCTTGGACCGCGCGCGAAGGCCTGGGACGTCATCGAGGCGAGAAGGCAGAAGGTCAGTAGTACCTTGATAAATGACATGCGATTCCTTGCCTAAGTGACTGATCAGGCGTGGATTCTGACGAGGTAGTCTCTGCATCGGGGCCAGCATATTGCCTTCTTTGTCGGTCAGCCGACCAATGACACCTGCGCCGCTCTGCTCCGTGTCACGGCGTCACATTTGAGTAACGAAAGCCTGCGCCGCCTGCTACCGTGTAGGGGCTACGTATGAACCTTATCGACCGATCCCCGGTCGATAGATGCACCTCTGGTTCCGTCGACCGCTGCCGTACCCGACCGAACCCGCTTATTTCCAGAAGGACCGTCCATGATTCCAATTCAACGCATCGCCTGGCTCAAGGCCTGGGGCGCCCATGGTTTTACCGCTACGGGGGTGGTGCTCGCCTTCCTGGCGACCATTGCGCTGTTCGATAACCAACCCAAGGCGTGCCTGCTCTGGCTGGGCTTTGCCCTGATCGTCGATGGTGTAGACGGCTCCCTGGCGCGCAAGCTCAACGTGCAGTCGGTCCTGCCGCACTTCGACGGCTCCGTGCTCGACCTGGTGATCGACTACCTGACCTACGTGTTCATCCCCGCGCTGTTCATCTACCGCTACATTCCGTTGCCGGAATACACCCTGCTGCTGACCACCTCGATCATCCTGGTGTCGTCGCTGTTCTGCTTCTGCAACGTCGAGATGAAGAGCAAGGACAACTACTTTCAGGGCTTCCCCGCCGCCTGGAACGTCGTCGCCCTGTGCGTGTACATCCTTTCCCCGGCGCCCTGGCTGACCTTCATCACGGTGATCTGCCTCGCGCTGCTGACCGTCACACGCATGAAGTTCCTGCACCCGTTCCGCGTTCGCCGCTTCATGGCCCTCAACATTGCAGTCACTGCCGTCTGGTTCCTGTGCAGCTTCCTGCTGGTCATGAACCACCCGTACAACGCGTCGGTGACGCTGTTCGTGTGGCTGGCCATGTCGGCGTACTTCCTGGGCATCTGCATCTGGCGCACGTCGATGGAGTGGATCGACAAAGCTCGCGTCTGATTCTTTCCTCGACGTTTCCCAACGAACAAAAAAAGCAGCCATCGTCGAATGGCTGCTTTTTTTTGCGCTGGATTTAGACCGGGTGTTTTTAATTTACCCCGATGCGAGGTTCACGACGTGTAGTTAAGCGGCAGCTGGGTCGTGGACTTGATCTGCTCCATGGCGAAGCTGGAGCTCATGTCGGTGATACCCGACAGCTGAATGAGCTTCTTGTAGACGGCATCGTAGCCGGCGATGTCCGGCACCACGATCCGCAGCATGTAGTCGGTATCGCCGGCCATGCGGTAGCACTCGACCACTTCAGGCAGCGTGGCGATAAGGTCATGAAAGCGACCCAGCCACTGGGCGTTGTGCTGGTTGGTGCGAATCGCCGCGAACACCGTTACCGCGACGTTCAACTGCCCCGGGTCGAGCAACGCGACGCGCCCGCGAATCATCCCCTGCTCTTCGAGTTTCTGCACACGGCGCCAGCACGCGGTGCTGCCGAGACCGACGCTGTCGGCGATTTCCGCAATCGGGCGGGTGCAATCGTTTTGCAGGATGCTCAGGATGGCCTGGTCGAATTTGTCCATGGAATGCGCGGTGGCCTCAGTGAAGTCATATGCCGGGAAGCGATAAAGATAGGCCAAAACGAGCGCAGCTGAAAATCATATTCCGTTAAATACGGTTTTAGGGGAAATATATTCTAAGCCGGACGCAAATCTCCGTTGAGGAATCAATTTTTTTTCACCCTGACGCTAGTAGTATTTTCTGCACGACGGACAGCGCAGAAACTCCCATGAAAACTCTTCCTTGTTATTTCGATTACGCCGCCACCACTCCGGTTGATGACCGCGTCATCCAGGCCATGGTGACTTGCCTGGGCCGCGAAGGCACCTTCGGCAACCCGGCCTCCTCCTCCCACGCCTACGGCAATCAAGCCCGCCAAGCCGTTGAACTGGCACGCCGTCAGGTTGCTGAACTGGTGGGCTGCAGTGCCGACGCGCTGGTCTGGACCTCGGGCGCGACCGAATCCAACAACCTGGCGATCAAGGGCATCGCGCTCAACCCGAGCAACGGCGCCCGCCGTCACCTCATCACCAGCACCATCGAACACAAAGCCGTCATCGACACCGTGCGCCAGCTTGAGCACGCCGGGTGCCCGGTGACCTGGCTGGAACCCGACAACCGCGGCCTGATTCACCCCGACGCCGTTCGCCAGGCAATGCGCGACGACACGTTGCTGGTGTCACTCATGCTGGTTAACAACGAGCTGGGCACCGTCACCGACGTCACCGCCATCGGCCAGATCGTGCGAGAACACGGCGCCCTGTTCCACGTCGACGCCGCCCAAGGCGCTGGCAAAGTGGCGATCGACCTGACGGCGTTGCCCGTCGACTTGATGTCCTTCTCCGCACACAAAACCTACGGCCCGAAAGGCATTGGCGCCCTCTATGTTGGCGAGCGCGCCAGACCGTTGCTCGAAGCACAGATGCACGGCGGCGGCCACGAACAGGGTTACCGCTCCGGTACCCTCGCCACCCACCAGATCGTCGGCATGGGCGCGGCTTACGCACTGGCCAGCGCCGAAATGGACGAGGAAGTTACGCGCATCAGTGCCTTGTCGGCACACCTGCGCGAAGGCCTGCTCAACCTGAACGGCGTGAGCCTGAACGGTGATCCAGACCAGCGCATCCCCCACACCCTCAACGTCTGCATCGACAGCCCGGGCTTCAACGTCGCCAGCCTTGCCAGCGAACTGGCGGTTTCCTCGACCTCCGCCTGCAACTCGGCGAGCAGCAGCGTTTCCCACGTGTTGCTGGCGTTGGGGTTGAGCCCGGGTCAGGCTGGCAGCAGTTTGCGCCTGAGCCTGGGGCGGTATACCGAGGTGAGTGATGTGGAAAAGGCGATTGCGGTGATTGCCGGCAAGGTCAGTGCGCCGTCGACGACGTTTTGGTAACGGCGTAGTGGGGAAGCCCCATCCGTGCTGATCTGACCCGTTGGTTATTTTGCGGCTGATGAACACGCGGGGCTGTCCGTCGCAGGGCGGCCCCGGCTCACAGCTTCCCCGCCAACTCACACGCCTCCCGATCCGCCTTCGCGTTTGCCCCGAAATCCTCGGCCAGCAAATCCACCAGCCCTCGCACCGAGGGCAGCAACCCGCGGCGAGACGGGAACACCGCATGGATCAACCCGCTTGGCGGCCGAAACCCCGGCAGCAACTCAACCAGCCTGCCCTCATGCAACGAATGCCGCACCATGATCTCCGGCATCTGCACCACCCCCACACCCTCGACCGCTGCGCGGTGCAATGCATCCAGGTCCGACGTCACAAAGCGCGGCTGATGGGGCACCTCGATCCGCTCATCGCCCGGGCCGATCAACGCCCAACGGTGCTCACGGTTCGCCGGCGCCAGATCCACGCTCGGCAGACCGGCCATCACCAGCTCCTGCGGCGTGCGAATCGTCCTGCCCTCCAGCAACGAAGGGTGAACAACCAGCCGCTGATGGCTCTCGCCCAACACCTTCATCACCAGATTCTCGTCGTCCAGTGGCGGAAAACGCACCCTCAGCGCGATGTCATAGCCCTCCCCCAACACATCCACACGACGGTTGGTGCTCTCCACCTGAATCTGCACTTTCGGGTGCAGCACCAAAAACTTGACGATGGTGTCGCTCACCCCCATCGCACCCAAGGCCGGCGGGCAACTGATGCGCACAATGCCCTGGGGTTCGGACCTCGACTGTTCGACGACCTTCTCTGCAGCGTCGGCCTCCACCAGCATCGCCACGCAGTGACGGTAGTAATCCAGCCCCACCTCGGTCACCGTGAACTTGCGCGTGGTGCGCTGGATCAGACGCACCCCGAGCCGATCTTCCAGTTGCGCAATGCGCCGACTGAGCTTGGTTTTCGGCACGTCGATCTTGCGCGCGGCGGCGGCGAACCCCTTGTTCTCGACCACCTGCACGAAGTAGTACAAATCGTTGAAGTCGTACACGGTATGCCGCTCGCCTGGCCGAAAGGGGCTGGGATTGTCGCAGGTTGCAAATGGGCTGTCCTGCGTAGCAATGGGCGAATGCCCCCGCCAAAAAATTCCTCACCGCACGCCCCTTGACCTTGCCAGAAGGGTAAGGTTGATCCTTCATGGAAATCGACTTGCCGGAGCGTCCGCGATGCCCAATGCCCAAACCTTTGATCTGCCGATTGCCGGCATGACCTGCGCCAGCTGCGCAGGTCGGGTCGAGCGCGCGCTGCGCAAGGTGCCCGGCGTCGAGGTCGCCACGGTTAACCTCGCCAACGAACGCGCCCACATTGAGGTCAGCGGGCAGATCGACCCCGCCCTGCTGCTGGCGGCCGTCGACAAGGCCGGCTACAGCGCCAGCCTGGAACAGGATTCAGCTGCCCAGCAAGCCGACCAGCGCAAGCGCCACGACACCGAGCGCTGGCAGCTGATAGTGGCCATCGTCCTTGCGCTGCCGCTGGTGTTGCCGATGCTGCTGCAGCCGTTCGGCGTCCACTGGATGCTTTCGCCGTGGGTGCAGTTCGCCCTGGCAACGCCTGTGCAGTTTGTGCTCGGCGCGCGCTTCTACGTGGCGGCCTGGAAAGCCGTGCGCGCAGGTGCCGGCAACATGGATTTGCTCGTCGCGCTGGGCACCAGCGCCGGATATGGGCTGAGCGTTTATCAATGGCTCAGCGCTGCGCCCGGTACGATGCCGCACTTGTATTTCGAGGCATCGGCGGTGGTCATCGCCCTGGTCCTGCTCGGCAAATACCTGGAGAGCAGCGCCAAGCGCCAGACCGCCAGCGCGATTCGGGCGCTGGAAGCCTTGCGCCCTGAACGCGCGATAAAGCAGGTGGACGGGCAGGAAGTGGACGTCGCCATCAGCGCGCTGAGCATCGGTGATTGTGTGGTGGTCAAACCCGGCGAGCGCTTCCCGGTGGATGGCGAGGTGATCGAAGGCCAGAGCCATGCCGACGAAGCCTTGATCAGCGGTGAGAGCCTGCCGGTACCCAAACAGCCTGGCGACAAGGTCACCGGCGGCGCAATCAACGGTGAAGGTCGGCTGCTGATCAGCACCCAGGCGCTGGGCGCGGAAACCGTGCTGGCGCGCATCATACGGCTGGTGGAAGACGCGCAGTCTGCCAAGGCGCCGATTCAGAAGCTGGTCGACAAAGTCAGTCAGGTGTTCGTGCCCGTGGTCCTGCTGATTGCCGTGGCGACGCTGGCCGGCTGGCTGGTGGCGGGCGCGTCGCTGGAGGCTGCGTTGATCAACGCCGTCACCGTGCTGGTGATTGCCTGCCCGTGCGCGCTCGGACTCGCGACACCCACCGCGATCATGGCCGGCACCGGCGTGGCCGCACGTCACGGCATTCTGATCAAGGACGCCGAAGCCCTGGAACGCGCCCACGAAGTCACCACGGTGGTCTTCGACAAGACCGGCACGCTGACCTCCGGTACGCCGCGCATTGCTCACATGGCCGCGCTCGACGGTGATGAAAACACCTTGCTGCGACGGGCCGGTGCGCTGCAGCGTGGCAGTGAACACCCCTTGGCCAAAGCGGTGCTGGACGTGACCGCCGAACGCGGGCTGAGCCTGGACGCCGTCAGCAACAGCCGCGCGCTGGCCGGACGCGGTATCGCCGGCACCCTGCAAGGCCACGAACTGGCGTTGGGTAATCGGCGCCTGCTGGAAGAAAGTGGCTTGCAGGAAGAAAGCGGTTCGATCGGTGATGCCCTGTACGGGCGGGCTCAGGCCTGGGAAGCGGAAGGCCGCACGCTGTCCTGGCTGATCGAATTGAGCCCGCAGCGCCAGGTGCTCGGTCTGTTTGCCTTCGGCGACACGCTCAAGCCCGGCGCCTTTGATGCCATCGCGCAACTGAACGCCCGGCACATCAGCAGCCACTTGCTGACGGGTGACAATCGCGGCAGCGCCAGGGTGGTCGCCGAGGCGCTGGGCATCAGCGACGTGCACGCCGAGGTGTTGCCCGCCGATAAAGCCGCGACCGTCGTGGCACTGAAAAAAACCGGCGTGGTGGCGATGGTTGGTGACGGCATCAACGACGCCCCTGCCCTGGCCGCGGCCGACATCGGCATCGCCATGGGTGGCGGCACGGACGTGGCCATGCACGCCGCCGGCATCACCCTCATGCGCGGTGACCCGCGTCTGATCCCCGCTGCCCTCGACATCAGCCGCAAGACCTACGCGAAGATCCGCCAGAACCTGTTCTGGGCCTTCGTCTACAACCTGATCGGCATTCCGCTGGCCGCGTTCGGCGTGCTCAATCCGGTGCTGGCAGGCGCGGCCATGGCCTTGTCCAGCGTCAGCGTCGTGAGCAACGCCCTGCTGTTGAAAACCTGGACACCCAAAAGCGAACGCAAAGACAAACCCAAGGACAAGCCCAACGACACGGGAGACGCCCCATGAACATCGGACAAGCCGCCAAACGCAGCGGCCTCAGCGCCAAGATGATTCGCTATTACGAATCCATCGGCCTGCTTCCGGCTGCCACCCGCACCGACAGCGGCTATCGCGTGTACGGCCCGGACGAGCTGCACACCCTGGCGTTCATCAAACGCTCGCGCGATCTGGGGTTTTCCCTGGAAGAAGTCGGCAAACTGCTGACCCTCTGGCAGGACCGCGGCCGGGCCAGCGCCGACGTCAAGGCGCTCGCCCACAAGCACATCGTCGAGCTCAATCGGAAAATCGAGGAATTGGCGGGGCTGCGCGACACCCTGCAGAATCTGGTCAGCCACTGCCAGGGCGACCGCCGGCCGGACTGCCCGATTCTGGCGGACCTGGCGTCCAACGGACTTCGCGCAAATGGGTAACGCACGCTCCCGTGCCCCCCTCATCGCCCTTCAGGAATATGCCCATGCACATTGAAGCCGTCGCCGCGTTCTGCCTGAGTCTTCCGGGTGCACGGGAGGATTACAAATGGGGCGGTGTCCGGGTTTTCTCCATCGCTGACACCAAGATGTTCGCGGTGATGGGCCTGGCCGGGAACGACCTGTCGTTCAAAGTCGGCGCCGAGCTGTTCCTCGGCTACGTCGACCGCCCGGGCGTGCGACCTGCGCCGTACCTGGCCCGCGCCCACTGGATCACCCTCACCTACCCGTTCGCCATGGGCGAGGTGGAGCTGAAGGAACTGCTGACCCGCTCCCATCAGTTGGTGGTCGGCAAGCTGTCGAAGCGCCGGCAAGTGGCGCTGAAGTTGTAGCCCCCGCGTCCAGACTTGTACGTCAGTCGTCTAAAACAGGTGGCGCGAGATCAGGCGACCGCCGAACAGCAGACGGTCCATCCAGAACAATTCGTGCAACAGCACAATCAGCCAGAACACCAACTGGTACGAAAACTTGCGGGTCTTGTGACGAAACACCTGCTGGGCCAGCAGCGCGCCGGGCCAGCCACCGAGCAGTTCGATCCCGTGCAGGAGTTTTTCCGGGGTGCGCTGGCCGCTGTGCCGGGCCTGCTGCTTGTCGTAGCCGTACAAAGCAAAGGCGACAACGCTCATCAGCGCGTAGACCGCCGCCGGTAGCCAGCTGACACCGCTCGTCCAATACGTGACGACCCCGTAAACCGGCAGGCCGCACAGCAACAGCAGCGCCAGCAGCTTGAGTTTCAGAAAGCGCACGACCGCTGTGCCAGCGGCCGGGCGAGCCGGATGTTGCGGTTCGAAGCGTTGAGTCATCGGAACATCAGCCCTGCACGCTGGACCAGTCGATCCAGCCGAATTGCCAGGTCGCCAGGATCAGCAAACCGAAGGCGATGCGGTACCAGGCGAACACATCGTAGCTGTGGGTGGCGATGAACTTGAGCAAGGCGCGTACGGCGATCATGGCGAAGATGAACGCGGCGATGAAGCCGATGGCGAACACTGGCAGGTCGTCGGGCTGGAAGATGTGCCGGTATTTGTACCCGGAGTACACCGACGCCGCGATCATGGTCGGCATCGCCAGAAAGAACGAAAACTCGGTGGCGGTCTTGCGTGACAGGCCGAACAGCAGCCCGCCAATGATGGTCGAGCCCGACCGCGACGTGCCGGGAATCATCGCCAGGCATTGCGCGAAGCCGACCTTCAGCGCATCCACCCAGGTCATCTCATCCACGGTTTCGGCGTGAATCACATGCTCGCGGCGCTCAGCCCAGAGCATGATGAAACCACCCACCACCAGCGCCACGGCCACAGTGATCGGGTTGAACAGGTACTGGTGGATCAGATCGGCAAACAGCACCCCGAGGACCATGGCCGGCAGCACGCCGACGATGAGGTTGACAGTGAAACGCCGCGCTTCGGGCCGCGTCGGCAAGCCAATGACGACGTCGAGGATTTTGCGGCGAAACTCCCACATCACTGCCAGGATCGCGCCCAGCTGAATAATGATATTGAACGCCATCGCGCGCTCGCCGCCAAAGCCGATCAGATCCGCAACGATGATCTGATGCCCCGTGCTGGAAATCGGCAAAAACTCCGTCAGCCCTTCTACAACCCCAAGTATCAGTGCCTGTGCGGCGGTCCAAAGATCCATCATTCCCCCGGCTGGAACCTGCTCATGGCAAGGTTCTCTAGATTTTTATTACAAACTGTTGCGCGAACGATAAACGGTCGAGCGTAAAAAAAGCATGAACGCAGGCTGTCTGGCTCGGGCATAAGCGCGGCGATGCTAGCAGACCTTTCTGACGAACGCGCTAGCATGAATACTGGCGCGAAGGCTTTGACGTTTGTCTCATCGTCGTTACATTTCCTCTATGAACACCGCGGATGGCTCTGGCTGTTTTTTTGCTGAGTTTTCGGGCGCTTGCGACGCATTATCGCGCCCCACTTCGGACGATAAAGCGCCTACAATCGCCGACCCTTTTTTTCATCGTTTTCTCAGGAGTTGCCATGTCAGGGCTTGAACTGTTTGCCGCTGCACTCGGTGTCATTGCCGTCTGGCTGACAGTCAAACAGAACCCGTGGTGCTGGCCGATCGGCCTGGTCATGGTGCTGCTCTACACCTGGATCTTCTTTGACGTGAAGCTCTACTCCGACATGCTGCTGCAGGTGGTGTATGCCGGGCTGCAGCTGTATGGCTGGTGGCAATGGACCCGCCGGGGCGCGGCAGACAACGGCCGCATCGTCACATCCCTGGGCAGCGGCAGCCTGCTGCTCAGTCTGGTGGCCGGCGCGGTGGTCAGCCTGGTCCTTGGCGCGGCCATGGCCCATTTCACCGACGCCGCACAACCCTGGCTGGACGCCGCACTGACCGGTTACAGCCTGGTGGCGCAGGTCTGGATGGCGCAGAAGCGCGTGCAGTGCTGGCCCCTGTGGATCCTGCTCGACGTGATCTTCGTCGGCCTGTTTCTCTATAAAGCGCTGTACCTCACCGCCGCCCTCTACGCGCTGTTCACCCTGCTCGCCGTGCAAGGCTGGCGTGACTGGCGCGCCGATCCGGCGCTGGCGCGTTGACCGGGATGAAAGTGCTGGTACTGACAGGGCCCGAGTCAAGCGGCAAGAGCTGGCTGGCGGAAGAGATTCAACGGCAGTTCGGGGGCGTGCTGGTGGGCGAATACGTGCGCCAGTACATTGATGAGATCGAGCGGGACACCGTTTACGCAGACATCGATGTCATTGCTCATGAGCAATTGGCCTGTGAAGACGCCGCCCGGGCGATCAAGCCGGCGCTGCTGATCCTCGACACCCATTTGCTCAGCAACATCCTCTGGAGTCTTACGTTGTTCAACGACTGCCCGGTCTGGCTCGAAAGCGCCCTCGCCGAGCGCCAGTACGACCTGCACCTGTTGCTGTCGCCGGAAGGCGTCGAGTGGATCGGCGACGGTCAGCGCTGCCAGCCGGAGCTGGGCGAACGGCAGGCATTCTTCGAGGCCAGCCGGCAATGGCTGATGGCCCACGGGCAGCCATTTGAAGTGATAGGCGGAAGCTGGAGCGAGCGCAGCGAGCGCGCGTTGCAGCGGGTCGCCGAGCTGATTAACGACTCAATGCCCACAAGCCGGACATGAGCGCTGGCGCATAAATCGCCCGACGCCGGGTCAACGAATCTGGTGTTTGTGCAACAGGCGGTAGAACGTCGGCCGAGAGATCCCCAGCACTTTGGCCGCCACGCTGAGGTTATCGCTGTGACGGGTCAACACATCGCACAGCGCTTGCCGCTCCGCCCGGGACTTGTACTCATCCAGGGTGGCCATGCTGGAGCTGATTTCCTCTTCGCCCAGCAGCCCAAGGTCAAACGCTTCGATCTGCCGCCCTTCCGCCAGCACCAGCCCGCGACGCACCCGGTTTTCCAGCTCTCGCACGTTGCCGGGCCAGTCGTGCTTGCCCATGGCGACCAGCGCGTCCTGACTGAAATTGCGCACCCGCCGACCGGCCTCGCGGCTGTAGAGCTGCGCGAAGTGATTGGCCAGCAAGGCCAGATCGCCATGCCGCTCGCGCAACGGCGCAGTGCCTACTTGCAATACATTGAGCCGGTAATACAGGTCTTCACGGAATCGCTTCATGCGAATCGCCGCTTCCAGGTCGACATGGGTGGACGCCAGCACGCGCACATCGACCGGCAACCGCTCGCCCGCCACTTCAATGTGCCGATCCTGCAAAAACCGCAACACATTGGCCTGGACCTCCAGCGGCAGATCGCACACCTCGTCGAGAAACAGCGTGCCGCCGTTGGCTTCTTCGATGCGCCCCGTCTTGCGCTGGCGTGACTCGTCGACTTGCTCCCCTGCCTCGCCGAAGAGTTCTTCCTGCAACAAGTGCTCCGGCGTCGCCCCGCAATTGATCGAAATAAAGGGCTGCTCGCGGCGCTGGGACTGCTCATGCAGGGTGCGCGCGATCAACTCCTTGCCCGTCCCGCCTTCGCCACGGATCAGCACCGGCGACTCTGTCGGCGCCAGCTTGCTCAGCAAACGCCGCAACTCGCGCATCGGCCGGCTTTCCCCCAGCAGTTGCTGCCCCGGGCCTTCTCCATAGGCGGCCCCTTTACCGTAAGGAGCACCGCTGGCAGAACGGGTGCCTTTGGCACGCAACCGCGCCATGCCGTAGGCGCGCCCCAGTGTGACCTGCACGCGGGCGACATCGAAGGGCAAGGTATGGAAATCGAAGAACCACTCACAGACGAGATCACCGATGTGCTCGCGACGCAGGTCCTCGCCGGTCAGCACGGCGATCCATTCAGTGTTGCTTCGGGAGATAAGGGACTTGACCACTTCAGGGTGTTCGAAGTGCTCGGGCAGCAGGCGGATGAGGCCGACGTCACAGGGACGCAACGCCGCCTCTTCCAGGGTGCAGCTGTGGACATCCCAACCGGCGATGCGCAAGCCGGGGACCAACTCCAGACATTCCTCGCACGGTTCGACGATCAGCAGGCGACGGATGGAGGCCAGATCATGCATGTGAATTTCCTTGGGGCCGGGGTCGCGTAGTGATCCATGGAGAAAACATTTTTATAAACAGTGCGTTGTGAAGGCCGATTGACACCATAGCAAGGTTTTTGACACGCCCTTGGACCGATTCTCTATAAGCCTAAGATCGAAACGTGCTTAGCATCTAAGTGAGCAACCTAGCGGCCCGTAACGTGAAAAAGTCTGGCGTTGCAGCAGTCTGGCTCAGGCGAGGCAAGGACGCGCGGCTGAAGCGGCGCTGAAAATAAATCAGAAAATTTCAGGAATGGGTGTGACTCAGCACCGGGGGACGGTCATCAGTACAGGTAGCAACAACAGTAGCCACCGAGCGAAACGCCCACCGCCGGTGCACAATGGATACGGGCACTTTGAGGACAGTCCATGAACGCCCCCTTGCGCTTCAACGATGCTTTGCTGATTGCCGGCCACGCCTTTGAACCCTTCCGGTGTGTGGCCTGGGCTCCACAGGATGGCAATGGCGAGCTGAGCCTGACCGTCGTCGACCGCACCAGCACCCGTATTGGCCGCAAGCAGATTCCCAGCAGCGCCTACTCCGATCCGAAGCAACTGGCGCAGTTTCTGGAACAGGCCCGTGCCGAGATCAGCGGCGAAGGCTACAGCCTTGAGCCGTGGACCATGCCCGCCTGAGTCTCTGCTGCTGATGCTCTTGCCGACCCAACGGCTGCCGACTAAGCGCTGTCAGCACTCGTCGATGTGGCGGTAATCAGCGTTTAGCTGCGCGGCGATGTCCCGGGCGCGGCCCAGTCGAATCGGGCCGCGTTCGATGTCGATCAGCATCACGGGACCGCTGAACAGGGCTAATGTCGGCATGTCCTTGACGCGCCCGTCCGTGAGAATCAGCACCCGTTGCTGTTCCGCCGGGCAGCGCTTGCGCCGCTTTGCAGACCAGTCGGCCGCCTGATTGATCGCCTCAAACAGCGGCGTGCCGCCCCCCGCACCCAGTGCATCGAGCCACGGCTGCAACGCCGCGCTGGCTTTACGGCCCTGATGCTGCCAGCGCGCGCCCTTGCCGCTGGCGGTGAGCAACGCCAGTCTGGCGCGCTGCCGATAAGCATCATCGAAAACCCCCGCCAACAAACCCTTTGCCTGACTTAACGCCTGATTGCGCCGGGTCGATGCCGAGGCGTCGACGATCACCAGCCAGAGCTGCTCCGGCCGGCGACTGCGGGGCTGATGGACCAGATCGCTGCGAACCCGAGGGCGGCCGCGCAGCAGGGTCGGCAGCCAGGCAATCGCTCCCTCTGCACCGGGACGAGCAGCGCCGTTTCGGCCGCCACCCAGTGCACCCGGTCGAGGGCTGGCATTCGCCCCCTTCGACGCGCGGGGGCGAATGCCTAGGGCTTTTTTGGCCAGTGGGGCACTTCTTTGCGATTGCCCGTCTGCACGCTGCGGGCGGGCAACTCACCCCAACTGCCCTCGCCTGCTTCTGGCGAGTCATGCTGCGGCTGAGCACCGCTGTCGGGTTTCGGCGGATTTTGCTCGGAAGACGCGGGCGGTTGAGGTGGGGGCTGATGCGGCGGTTGCGGCTCGCGCCGACGGTGGCGCAGGGCGAAATCTGCCACGGCGTCGATGTCCGCCTCGGTGATCTGAGTACCGCCGCGCCAGGCGGCATGGGCACGGGCCGCCCGCAACCAGACCAGATCCGCCCGCAAACCGTCGACACCGGCCGCAAAGCAGCGCTCGGTGATCAAGCCAAGACTGACATCATCCAGTTCAATGTTCGGCAACAGCCCCCGGGCGGTTTCGCAACGGGCCTTCAACGCCTGCTGCTGCACAGCCCATTGCTGACAGAACGCTTCCGGCCCGGCGTCGAAATCCAGCCGACGGCGAATGATCTGCCCGCGTTGTTGCGGCAATGTCTGCCCGCTCAACGCCACGTTGAGGCCGAAACGGTCGAGTAGCTGCGGGCGCAGTTCGCCTTCTTCCGGGTTCATGGTGCCGATCAGCACAAACCGCGCCGCGTGGCGGTGGGAGATGCCGTCGCGCTCCACCAGGTTGACCCCGCTGGCGGCCACATCCAGCAGCAGATCGACCAGATGGTCCGGCAGCAAATTGACTTCATCAACGTACAGCACGCCGCCGTCCGCTTTGGCCAGAACCCCCGGTGAGAACGCCGCGCGGCCCTCGCCCAGTGCCGTGTCAAGGTCCAGCGTGCCGACCAGGCGCTCTTCGGTGGCGCCCAGCGGCAGCGTGACGAACTGACCGCTGGCCAGCAGATCCGCCAGCCCACGGGCCAGGGTCGATTTGGCCATGCCGCGCGGCCCCTCGATCAACACGCCACCGATTTTCGGGTCGATGGCGGTCAGGCACAAAGCGAGCTTGAGGTCATCGGCACCGACGACAGCGGCCAGGGGGAAATGTGGGGTGTCGGTCATGTCAGGCTCTGTTCACACATCTGATAGTAAGGTCGTGGCATGTCGATGATCGACCCACGACGTACAGGAGCGCGCTACACGCGTTCGCGTTTGACTCATGACTCTTCGATGTCCAGCAACAGATTCTCCAGCGCCTCGCGGTACTCGCCAGGCTCCTGCCACAGGCCGCGCTGTTGCGCTTCGAGCATGCGCTCGGTCATGTCCCGCAACGCGTCGGGGTTGTGCTGCTGGATGAAATCGCGGGTCGAGGCGTCCAGCAGATAGGCATCGGCCAGCAGCGCGTATTGATGATCGTCGATCAGCTCGGTGGTGGCGTCGAAGGCGAAGAGGAAATCCACCGTCGCCGCCATCTCGAACGCGCCCTTGTAGCCGTGGCGTTTGACCCCTTCGATCCACTTTGGATTGGCCGCCCTGGAGCGCACCACCCGGTTGAGCTCTTCTTTGAGCGTACGGATCTTCGGCAGATCGGGCTGGCTGTGATCGCCGTGATAACTGGCGACCTTGTCCCCGGACAGGGTCTCCACCGCCGCCAGCATGCCGCCCTGGAACTGGTAATAATCGTTGGAATCCAGCAGGTCATGTTCGCGGTTGTCCTGATTCTGCAGCACCGCCTGGACCTGGCTCAGCCGTTTGGCGAAACCGTCACGGGCCGGCGTGCCTTCGTCGCTGCCGCCGTAGGCGTAGCCGCCCCAGTTCAGGTAGACCTCGGCGAGGTCTTCGCGGCTCTGCCACAAACGCCCGTCGATAGCGTTCTGCACGCCCGCGCCGTACGCCCCCGGTTTGGCGCCGAAGATGCGCCAGCCCGCCTGCTTCGCCGCTTGATCCGCATCCAGACCGTCGCGCAGCAGTTGCTCGCGCTCCTGACGCACGCGGGCGGCCAGGGGGTTCATGTCGTCGGGCTCATCCAGCGCTGCCACGGCCTGCACGGCGGCGTCGAACAGGCGAATCAGGTTGGCGAAGGCGTCACGGAAGAATCCGGAAACCCGCAGGGTCACATCAACCCGAGGCCGATCAAGCAGGCTCAGGGGCAGGATTTCGAAGTCGTCCACGCGCTGACTGCCCGTCGCCCACACCGGACGCACGCCCATCAACGCCATTGCCTGGGCGATGTCATCACCGCCGGTGCGCATGGTCGCGGTGCCCCAGACCGACAGCCCAAGCTGACGTAAATAGTCACCATGATCCTGTAAGTGCCTCTCCAGCAACAGATTGGCGGACTGGAAGCCAATGCGCCAGGCGGTCATGGTCGGCAGGTTACGGACGTCCACGGAGAAGAAATTGCGCCCGGTCGGCAGCACGTCCAGCCGTCCGCGACTGGGGGCCCCGCTCGGCCCGGCGGGGACGAAACGGCCACTTAGCGCGTTGAGCAAATTTCCCATTTCGGCAGGACCGCAGGCGTCCAGGCGCGGGATCACTACTTCATGCAGAGAATTAACAACCTCAGACAAACCTTTGTTTTCGAAGGACTTATCAACCGGACAGCCAGAGGCAATCTGCTCAATCATCTGTGCTGCCAGCAGCTCGAGCCGCTCGCGGGTATCACCCGTCGTGCGCCATGGCTCAGCACTGACCTCATGTAATGCCTGAGGTTTCTCACCGGTCCACGGCGCGCCCAAATCACAGTCCAGCGGGTCGAAATCCAGCGCCAGCGCCTGACTCAACGCCCGCAGCAGACTGGCCTGACCGCCACGACCATCGCCGCGCGGCACGCGCACCATCGCCAGCAGCGTGTCGATGCGCAGCCGGCCTGTGGGCGACTCGCCGAACACGTGCAGGCCATCGCGGATCTGCGATTCCTTCAGGTCACACAGATAGGTGTCCAGACGCGGCAGCCACACGGCGGCGTCTGCCTCGCCGTTGGCATCCCCGTCCATCGCCAGTTCGCGGTCGATGTGGGTTTCACGCACCAGCCTGAGGATGTCCTTTTGCAGCTCCCGGGCGCGGCGCGGATCGAGCAACTGCGCTTCGTAATATTCGTCCGCCAGCACTTCAAGGTCGCGCAACGGACCGTAGGTTTCGGCGCGGGTCAGCGGCGGCATCAAGTGATCGATGATCACTGCCTGGGTGCGGCGCTTGGCCTGGGCGCCCTCGCCCGGATCGTTGACGATGAACGGGTAGATGTTCGGCATCGGGCCGAGGATTGCGTCCGGCCAGCAGTGCTCGGACAGGCCGACGCCTTTGCCTGGCAGCCACTCCAGATTGCCATGCTTGCCGACGTGGATGACGGCGTGGGCGCCATAGCGTTTGCGCAACCAGAAGTAGAACGCCAGATAGCCATGGGGCGGAACCAGATCGGGGTCGTGATACACCGCACTGTGGTCGACGTTGTAGCCCCGCGCCGGTTGAATGCCGACGAACGTCATGCCGAAGCGCAGGCCGGCGATCATCATCCGCCCGTCCCGGCACATGGGATCGGTGTCCGGGGCGCCCCATCGCGCGATGACTGCGTCGCGATTGACTTGGGGTAAGGCTTGAAACGCCGCCAGGTACTCGTCCATGGCCATGCTCTGATGGCACGGCCGTTGATCGAGGCTGTCCGGGTCGTTGGTAACGCCGCCGAGCAAGGCGTGAATCAGCGCGGTGCCGGTCTCGGGCAGGCCCTCGACCGGGTAACCCTCGGCCTGCATGGCATTGAGGATGTTCAGCGCCGCCGCCGGCGTGTCGAGGCCGACCCCGTTGCCAATGCGGCCGTCACGGGTTGGGTAGTTCGCCAGAATCAGCGCCACGCGCTTGTCGGCATTGGCCGTGCGGGCCAGCAGCACCCAGCGCCGGGCCAGTTCGGCGACGAAATCCATGCGTTCCGGCTGGGCGCGGTAGCAGACCACGTCGGACTGGCTGCGCTCGCTGTGCCAGGCCAGGTCCTTGAAGCTGATCGGCCGGCTGATGATGCGCCCGTCCAGTTCCGGCAACGCGATGTGCATCGCCAGATCGCGGGACCCCAGCCCTTGGGCGCTGGCCTGCCAGGCCGGTTCGTTGTCCTGGGCACAAATGGCCTGAATGACCGGGATGTCCCGGCGAAACGGCCGCACATCCGGGGCTTCCGGGTTGGACTGGGCAAATCCGGTGGTGTTGAGGATGACCTCGCAATCCACCTCGTCCAGCCAGTCCTGTATCGCGCTCATGCAGCCGGCTTCCTTGAGGCTGGCGACGGCAATCGGCAACGGGTTCAGCCCTTGGGCCGACAAGCGCTCGCAGAACACGTCGATGAACCCCGTGTTCGCAGCTTGCAGGTGAGAGCGGTAGAACAGCACGGCGGCCACGGGCTGATCGGCGCGCCAGTCGGCCTGCCAGCGCGCCAGGTCGGCGTTGGTGTTGTGCGGGTGATAAATCACGGTGCGCGGCAGGGTTTGCGGCTCGGCCCAGGGATAGTCGCCGCCCAGCCACCGCGTGGCGATAAAGTTGAACAGCGCCAGCGCGTTGTGTTTGCCGCCCTGACGCAAGTAATGCCAGAGCCGCTCGCGGTCTTCGGCGGACTCGGTGCTCAGGCCGCTCAGCTCGGGGTCCGGCCGATCACAGCCCGGGACCAGAATCAGCTTCACGCCTTTGGCCGCCAGTTCCACCAGCCGCTCGACGCCGTAACGCCAGTAGCCAATACCGCCGTGGAGGGAAATCAGGATGACCTTGGCGTGGCGCAGCACCTCGTCGACGTACAAATCCACCGATGCATGGTTCTGCACCTGCATCGGATTGGCCAGGCGCAGGCTCGGGTAGTCATCCGGCAATTGCCGTGCGGTTTCCGCCAGCAGGGCCAGATTCGAGTCGGCGCTGCACAGGATCACCAGCTCGGCGGGCGTCTGGCCCAGGTCAGCGATGCTGTCGTCGGGAACGAAACCGCCGGGCTGTGTACGCAGCAGGTGCATGGTTAGCCTTTGATCCCGGAGACCGCGTCACGCAATGAGACCGCATCGCGCAATTGCGCTTCAAGGACGCCCGCATCCAGTTCCTGGCCGATCAGCACCAGGTGGGTTTCGCGGGCTTCGTCTGCTTTCCAGGCGCGGTCGAAATGCTTGTCGAAGCGTGTGCCGACGCCCTGCACCAGCAGACGCATGGGTTTGCCGGGAATGGCGGCAAAGCCTTTGACCCGCAGGATGCCGTGCTGCACGACGGCCTGGGTCAGGGCATCGAGCAACAGCGACTCATCGGCCTGGGGCAGCGTGATGGAAATCGAGTCGAAGGCGTCATGGTCATGATCGTCAGCGTCGTCGCCTTCATGGTGATCGTGGTGGGTCTTGCGGCCGTCTATGTGCAGCTCGGATTCAGCGCCCAGGCCCAGCAATACGCTGATCGGCAGCTGGCCCCTGTTCGCTTCGACGATTTTTACTGCCGGCGGCAGTTCTTCCGAGACTTCCGCGCGCACGGCGGCCAGAGCGTCGGCGTCGAGCATGTCGGCCTTGTTCAGCACGACGAGATCGGCACTGGCCAGTTGATCGGCGAACAGCTCGTGCAACGGCGATTCGTGGTCCAGGTTCGGATCAAGCTTGCGCTGGGCGTCGACCTGATCCGGGAACGCGGCGAAGGTGCCGGCGAGCACGGCCGGGCTGTCAACCACGGTGATCACGGCATCGACGGTGCAGGCGTTGCGGATTTCCGGCCACTGGAAGGCTTGCACCAGCGGTTTCGGCAGGGCCAGACCCGAGGTTTCAATGAGGATGTGATCAAGGTCGCCACGACGGGCCACCAGTTCCTGCATCACCGGGAAGAACTCTTCCTGAACGGTGCAGCACAGGCAGCCGTTGGCCAGCTCGTACACGCGGCCAAGCGCTTCTTCTTCGGTGCAGCCGATGGTGCATTGCTTGAGGATGTCGCCGTCGATGCCCAGTTCGCCGAATTCATTGACGATGACGGCGATGCGTCGGCCTTCGGCGTTGTCGAGCATATGCCGCAGCAAGGTGGTTTTGCCCGAGCCGAGAAAGCCGGTGACGATGGTGACGGGGAGTTTGGCCAGTGTTTTCATCGGTTGCCCTCAGGCATGCGGCAGGGCAACGAGGACGAAAACAGCGCAGGGCCGGCGGAAGCTGGCGCGCGGTTTGATTCGCCACCGGATCACCCCGCCCGGTTGTAGTGGAATTCCTCGGCCGCTGGCAGGCGGTCCGATTCGAGGCAGGTCTCCTGGCTCACGGCGGCCGGTCGCTGACAGGCATCATCAGGCGACTGGCATTCATCGCGCCTTCCCGCTCGTGCAGTGGCTGTGCAATGAAGCTGTCCGTTTACAGTTGCGGGGGCAGCTGCGGCTTGAAACCGCATTCCCTTCTTAGCGCCGGTGGCCTTCATAAAGACGGCCGGCGAACCTCAAGTGCGCAAGGCTACGCAGTGACTGGAGGCCGGTCAATCGTGCTGTTGCAATGATTGCCGCGCCAATTGATGCACCGAGCGCTGCATCGATTGACATACCGGTTGACGGGTCGATTGACGAGCCAAACAGCCCGTGGTCTCCTACACACCTTGTTACGGGTGCCCTTCACAGGGTGAAACGGGAAACCGGTGCGTGCAGACCTTCGGGTGTGTATCAGTCCGGTGCTGCCCCCGCAACGGTAAGCGAGTGAAGAGTCAGATCCACTGTGTCGGCAACGACATGGGAAGGGGATTCTTGAAGGCACAACGGCTGTAACGGCTGTTGCATGTGCCCCTCGCGAGCCCGGAGACCGGCCCGACAACGCTACATAACAACCCGCGGTGGGCGGGCGCTGTTGAGCACTGCCGGCATTCGCCTGCGGTGTCTTCGCGCCTTTCCGTCCGCTGAATCCATTTCAGAGGGAAGCGCCATGTCCATCAGCACACCCCGCCAGACGTCCGGCACCAGCACAACCACCACGACGATCGTTGCGAGCACGCAAAGCCAGCGCCTTGTCGCCGCCGCCAGCGCGATGTTTCTCGGTGCGTTTCTGGTGTACTTCGCCGGCTTCTCCCATATCGATGCGGTGCACAACGCGGCACACGACACCCGTCACAGCTCCGCCTTCCCTTGCCATTGAGACCCGCCGCCATGTTCAAGCGAATTGCGCAAACGGCCGGGTTTACCGGACTGCTCGCCGCGCTGTTGTTGACGCTGCTGCAAAGCGTCTCGGTGGCGCCACTGATCCTGCAGGCGGAGACCTACGAAAAGGCCCCGACCACTGAGATCCACGAGCACGCCGAGGGTGCGATGGCCGGCCACGTCCATGACGCCGAAGCCTGGGAGCCGGAAGACGGCTGGCAGCGCGTGCTGTCCACCACTGGCGGCAATCTGGTGGTGGCGGTCGGATTCGCCTTGATGCTGGCGGCGCTGTACACCCTGCGCACGCCGACGAGCGCTCGAGAAGGCGTGCTCTGGGGATTGGCCGGTTATGCCGTGTTCGTGCTGGCGCCAACACTGGGCCTACCGCCTGAACTGCCCGGCACCGTCGCAGCGGACCTGACCCAACGGCAGATCTGGTGGGTCGGCACTGCCGCCTCCACGGCTACAGGCCTGGCGTTGATAGTGTTTGCCAAACACTGGGCGCTGAAAGTGTTGGGCGCAATGATTCTGGTGGTGCCGCATATCGTCGGCGCCCCGCAGCCGGCGGTGCATTCGGCACTCGCCCCGGAAGCCCTTGAGGCGCAATTCAAGATTGCGTCGCTGCTGACCAACGCGGTTTTCTGGATTGCCCTGGGCTGGATCAGCGCCTGGCTGTTTCGCCGCAGTGAAACGCCGGCGACGCAGCCCGGGTTGAACCCCGCACTGTGAATGATTCGCGCGACCGACCGCTGTGGGTGGTCGGTCTGGGCTGCCAGCGCGGTTGTTCAGCGCTGGAGCTTCGGCAGTTGATGGATGACTCTCTGCGCGAGTTGCGCCTTGGGCTGAGTGACATTGCTGCCCTCGCCTCGATTGAGGGCAAATCGGCTGAAGCGGGAATGCTGGAACTGGCTCAGACGCTGGGCCTGACGGTCGGATTCTTCTGTGCGGGTGACCTGGCGGCCTACGCGCCACAGCTGACTTACCGCTCGGACATCGCTTTTGAGCGCACCGGCTGCTACGGCGTGGCGGAAAGCGCGGCGTTGGCGATGGCGACCCGGTTGACCGGCTCGGCGGCAACGCTGGTCATCCCCCGCCGAAAAAGCCCCCATGCGACGTTCGCATTGGCAACCGCAACCGTTAGGGCTGGCTCGACCTCGTAGGAACGGCTCAAACTGTAGAACCGGCTTTAGCCGGGAAAGCGTCAGGTGTCACACCTCGAGTTTCAGGGCGCACACACAGGCCCCTTCCCGGCTAAAGCCGGTCCTACGGACACACCGCGTACCCTCGTAGGACCGGCTTTAGCCGGGAAAGCGTCAGTGTGCAGTGGTCTAATTTCCCCGGACACCTCGATAAGTGGAAAATACATTTATCGAGGAGTTTTTCATGACCAGAAAACGCAACAGGTTTGATGACAGCTACAAATTGGAAGTCGTGAAGATGGTCAGGGATCAGGGCCTGACCGTTCCGCAGGTTTGCCAGGACCAGAATCTCGGTGAGACGGCTGTACGACGGTGGATCCGCCAGTACGACGCCGAGCAGTTGGGCCAGGCCGGGATTGGAAATCCGCTGACGGCTGAGCAGCAGCGCATTCGGCAGTTGGAGCAGGAAAACCGGCAGCTCAAGACGGACAACGACATCTTAAAAAAGGCTACCGCCTTCTTTGCCCGCGAACTGAAGTGACGTATCGGCTGGTTCGGCAACTGCAACAGAAGGCTTATCCGGTGGCGCATGTCTGTCGTTTGCTGAACGTCAGTCGGTCGGGGTTTTACGAAGCCCAGAACCGTGCACAAAGGCCTGCTCGGCTCAGTTGCCCCATCGTCGCGCAGCTCAAGGCAGCTTTTGCCGCAAGCGACGGCTGCTCCGGCAGCCGCCCATTGACCAGGGCCCTGCGGGCCAAGGGCATGAAAATAGGCCTCTATAAAGTCCGCCGACTGATGCGAGCCAACGGTTTGCGCTCGGCGTGGAAACCCAAGTTTGTGCATACGACCGACAGCAAGCATGACCTGCCAATCGCCGAGAATGTGTTGAACCGTCAGTTTGAGCCGCAGGCTATGAATACCGCTTGGGTCGCCGACATTACCTACATCCGAACGCGCAGCGGCTGGCTCTACCTGGCCGTCGTACTGGACTTGTTCTCACGCAAGGTGGTGGGCTGGGCGATGGCCCCCAACATGCCTGCAGAGCTGGTGTGCAGCGCGATGCAGATGGCCGTCGCCCAGCGTCAACCTCCACCTGGCCTGATCGCCCACTCCGATCGCGGCAGCCAATATGCGAGTGCACTCTACAGATCGCTGCTGGCCAGACACGCCATGCAGCAAAGCATGAGCCGTAAAGGTAACTGCTGGGATAATGCGGTGATGGAACGTTTCTTCCTGAGCCTGAAAATGGAGCGGGTATGGCGGCGCAATTACGCTAACCATGGCGAAGCGACACGCGACATCACTCAATACATCGTTGGGTATTACAACAACGAGCGGCTGCACTCGAAACTGGGGTACCTGCCACCGACCGTTTACGAACGGACGATGGCGTCGAAACCACCTATCGAGGTGTCCGGAATTAGTTGACCACTACAGTGGTCACACCGAAGATTATGATGGTGTACCCGAGTGCCCCTTCCCGGCTAAAGCCGGTCCTACAGAAGTAAACCGCGTGCATTCAGCAACAAGCACCCGGCGGACCATCGCTCAAATGAATTCTAATCAGGACACCCCATGACTGTTTTTTTCATCGGCGCCGGCCCTGGCGATCCGGACCTGATCACTGTCAAAGGCCAGCGGCTGATCCGCGAGTGCCCGGTGATCATTTACGCGGGCTCCCTGGTGCCTGAAGCAGTGCTGGAAGGTCATCAGGCGGTTCAGGTCACCAACAGCGCTTCGTTACACCTGGAGCAGATCATCGAGCTGATGAAATCCGCTCATGCACAGGGCCTGGATGTGGCGCGGGTGCATTCCGGCGATCCGAGCCTGTATGGCGCCATCGGCGAGCAGATCCGCTGCCTGCGCGAGTTACAGATCCCCTTCGAAATCATTCCCGGCGTCACCGCTACTGCTGCATGCGCCGCGTTACTGGGCACGGAGCTGACGCTGCCGGACATTTCCCAGAGCGTGATCCTGACCCGCTACGCCGACAAAACCGACATGCCCGCAGGTGAAGCGCTCGGCGATCTGGCGCGGCACAGGGCAACCATGGCGATTCATCTGGGGGTCAACAACCTCGGCAAGATCATCGCCGAGCTGACCCCACACTATGGCGCTGACTGCCCGATTGCCGTGGTGCATCGCGCCAGTTGGCCGGATCAGGACTGGGTCACCGGCACACTGGCGGACATCGAGGAGAAGGTGCGGATCAAGGGATTTCGCCGCACCGCGCTGATTCTGGTGGGTCGGGTGCTGGGCAACGACGTATTCAGCGAGTCATCGCTGTATCGCGCCGGCCACGCCCATCTGTTCAGGCCCTAGATGCTGGCTGCGAACGTGTACATCTGTAGGAGCCGGCTTGCTGGCGAACGCGATGGTCAACGATAAAAAGATCGCCTGGGCCAACGCTTTCGCCAGCAAGCCGGCTCCTACAGTCGGATTCAGCGGAGATCACTGGGATTGGGTGGCCAAACTACTAATAAACGCGCCCACAAAAAAGCCCCGAACCAGTCGGGGCTTTGCTTGCAACACGCTACTTCTTACTAATACGCGCTGACTCAGTAATACGCGTTTTCTTTCTGGGTGTGGTCGGTCACGTCACGCACACCGGTCAGCTCGGGAATGCGCTCCAGCAGCGTGCGCTCGATGCCTTCCTTGAGCGTCACATCTGCCTGACCGCAACCCTGGCAACCACCGCCAAACTGCAGAATGGCGACATTCGCCTCATCTTCTTCGACGACCTCAATCAAGGTCACCTGGCCGCCGTGGCTGGCAAGACCCGGGTTGATCTCGGTTTGCAGGTAGTAATTGATGCGCTCGTTGATCGGGCTGTCAGCCTTGACCATCGGGACTTTGGCGTTTGGCGCCTTGATGGTCAACTGGCCGCCCATGCGATCGGTGGCGTAATCGACGACGGCGTCATCCAGAAACGCTTCGCTGAACGCGTCGATCCAGGCGGTGAAGCTTTTCAGGCCGATGGCCGTGTCTTCAGGTTTCTCTTCGCCCGGCTTGCAATAGGCAATGCAGGTTTCAGCGTACTGGGTGCCAGGCTGGGTAATAAACACGCGGATGCCGATGCCGGGTGTGTTCTGCTTTTCCAGCAGATCGGCCAGGTAATCGTGGGCGGCATCAGTAATCGTAATAGCGGTCATGAAAATTCCTCGCAGACGTGGGACGGAGTTTACGCCAATCAACTGCGCCTGACAAAGCCCTAGTGTTTTAGTCGGGTAAACGACCCGACCACCACCCGGCGCCTGTCAGGACAGCGCCGCCTCCTTGTTCGCCCGTCGCTGGTCCAGCCAGCCTTTCATGCGCCGGTACAAGCCCTTCTCGATCCACTCATAACTGAGCCACGCACCCATCGCGATGACCGGCACACACACGGCAAACACCAGATACGGATTCAGGCCGTAGCGCTCGCTCACCAGCCAGCCCGCATACAGCACCAGCACATGGAGCAAATACACCGAGTACGAGCAATCACCCATGACCTTGAGCAGGCGGTAGTTGCGCAGATAGGGTTCGAGGGAGATGCAGGCCACTACGATCACCGCACTCGGCAGGCCCCAATTGATGATGCGCGGCGCCGGTTGCAAGTGGTCGATGGCGAACAGCGCAGCGCCGATCGCGATTAATGGCAGCCACAGCCGTTCGCTGATCCAGCCCCGGCGATACATCACGCCGACGAAGATGCCGAGCAGGAATTCATACACGATGTCATTGGCGTAGAACCGGCTGACCAGCCCGGATCGACCCAATACGTCGGTAATCGCGAACAGCGCCGCTGCAAGAATCAGCGGGCGCAGACGCTGCTGAAAGAGGAACACCATCGAGAACAGCACGTAGAACAGCATCTCGTAATTCAGCGTCCAGCCCACGTTGAGGGTGGGATAGAGGCCGTAGCCGCCAGGGTTTTCCGAAGGGATGAACAACAGCGACAGCACAAAGCTTTGCCAGTCGACGACCTGGTGGGGCAGCAGCGGCTGGGCGACCACGACCAACAGGCCCATCACCAGTGTGTAGAGCCAGTACGCCGGGACGATGCGAATGACACGGTTGAGCATGAAGCGGCCAGCGGGGATGTCCTTGTCCACGGTTGACAAGTAGATGACCAGACCGCTGATGACGAAAAAAACGTCGACGCCGACGGCGCCTTTTTCAGTGAAAAAACGGCCGACGGGCCCACTCGGATGGAAGTCGAAAAAAATCTGCATGAAGTGGTGACACACCACAGCCCACGCGGCGAGTGCCCGCAGGGCCTGAACCGAAATCAACATCTGCAACCTCTTGCTTCGTCTGGATTGGCCCTCAGTCCCACGCCCGAACAGGGCGGGTGTCGAGGAGCGACTCCCAAGGTCCGACTTCACAAGTTGCGAAAAGGTTCGGTTTCACTGACGGGCTGCATAATGGCTGCACGCCATGTATTACAAGGGTTTCAGCGTTTCAGACAGCGTATGCGGGGCTGACAGCTGAAGCAGCGTTTCGCAAAACCTGTAGGAGCCGGCTTGCTGGCGAACCAGTCCGGCCGCTCGCTGCGGTGTTGGATGAAATGCCGCTTTCGCCAGCAAGCCGGCTCCTACAGGTCGATAACGGTGTTCGCTCAAGCCATGCAATCAGAATGCGCCCGGCTCAGAAACAATCGCCCGCGCAACGTGAGCCAAATTCATGTAAATCCCGGAATGATTTAAAACCGCGCAGGTTTGCTATTATTTCGCACTTTTCAGCGTCACCTTATTTCGTACTTCTTCGTCCGGGTAACCTCATGTCAGATCGCAGCGCGCGTCTTCAAGCACTCCAGCAGGCTCTTCAACAGCGAATCCTGATCCTCGATGGCGGCATGGGCACGATGATCCAGAGCTATCGGCTGGAGGAAGAAGACTACCGCGGCAAGCGTTTTGCCGACTGGCCGAGCGACATCAAGGGCAACAACGACCTGTTGATCCTGACCCGGCCCGACGTGATTGGCGCGATCGAAAAGGAGTACCTCGACGCCGGCGCCGACATTCTCGAAACCAACACCTTCAACGCCACCCAAGTGTCCCAGGCGGATTACGGCATGGAGGCGCTGGTCTACGAACTGAACGTGGAAGGCGCGCGCCTGGCACGTAAGGTCGCCGACGCCAAGACCCTGGAAACCCCCGACAAGCCGCGCTTTGTCGCCGGCGTGCTCGGCCCGACCAGCCGCACCTGCTCGCTGTCGCCGGACGTCAACAACCCTGGCTACCGCAACGTGACCTTCGACGAGCTGGTGGAGAACTACACCGAGGCCACCAAAGGCCTGATCGAAGGCGGTGCGGACATGATCCTCATCGAGACCATCTTCGATACCCTCAACGCCAAAGCAGCGATCTTTGCCGTTCAGGGCGTGTTCGACGAGCTGGGTTTTGAGCTGCCGATCATGATCTCCGGCACCATCACCGACGCCTCCGGCCGCACCCTCTCCGGCCAGACCACCGAAGCGTTCTGGAACTCCGTGCGCCACGCCAAGCCGATCTCCGTGGGCCTCAACTGTGCGCTGGGCGCCAGCGAGCTGCGGCCGTACCTGGAAGAGCTGTCGAACAAGGCCGAGACCTACGTGTCGGCGCACCCGAACGCCGGCCTGCCCAACGAATTCGGTGAATACGACGAAGCCCCGGCAGAGATGGCCAAAGTCGTCGAAGAGTTCGCACAAAGCGGCTTCCTGAACATCGTCGGCGGTTGCTGCGGCACCACGCCGGCGCACATCAAGGCCATCGCCAACGCCGTCGCCCCGTATGCGCCGCGCCCGATTCCGGAGATCCCGAAGGCCTGTCGCCTCTCGGGTCTGGAGCCGTTCACCATTGATCGCAGCTCGCTGTTCGTTAACGTCGGCGAGCGTACCAACATCACCGGGTCTGCCCGTTTCGCCCGCCTGATCCGTGAAGATAACTACACCGAAGCCCTGGAAGTCGCCCTGCAGCAGGTCGAAGCCGGCGCCCAGGTGATCGACATCAACATGGACGAGGGCATGCTGGACTCGAAGAAGGCCATGGTGACCTTCCTCAACCTGATTGCCGGCGAGCCTGACATCTCCCGCGTGCCGATCATGATCGACTCCTCGAAATGGGAAGTCATCGAAGCCGGCCTCAAATGCATCCAGGGCAAGGGCATCGTCAACTCGATCAGCATGAAAGAAGGCGTCGAGCAGTTCATTCATCACGCCAAGCTGTGCAAGCGCTACGGCGCGGCGGTGGTGGTGATGGCCTTCGACGAAGCGGGCCAGGCCGACACCGAGGCGCGCAAGAAGGAAATCTGCAAGCGCTCCTACGACATTCTGGTTAACGAAGTGGGCTTCCCGCCGGAAGACATCATTTTCGACCCGAACATCTTCGCCATCGCCACCGGCATCGAAGAGCACAACAACTACGCCGTCGACTTTATCAACGCCTGCGCCTACATCCGCGACGAGCTGCCGTACGCGTTGACCTCGGGCGGCGTGTCCAACGTGTCGTTCTCGTTCCGCGGCAACAACCCGGTGCGCGAGGCGATCCACTCGGTGTTCCTGCTGTACGCGATCCGCAACGGCCTGACCATGGGCATCGTCAACGCCGGTCAGCTGGAGATCTACGACCAGATCCCGGCCGAACTGCGTGACGCGGTAGAAGACGTGGTGCTCAACCGCACGCCGGAAGGCACTGACGCGATGCTGGCCATCGCCGACAAGTACAAGGGCGACGGCTCGGTCAAGGAAGCCGAAACCGAAGAGTGGCGTGGCTGGGAGGTCAACGAGCGCCTCAAGCACGCGCTGGTCAAGGGCATTACCACGCATATCGTCGAAGACACCGAGCTGTCGCGCCAATCGTTCAAGCGCCCGATCGAGGTCATCGAAGGCCCGCTGATGGCCGGCATGAACGTGGTCGGCGACCTGTTCGGCTCGGGCAAGATGTTCCTGCCGCAAGTCGTTAAATCCGCCCGCGTGATGAAACAGGCCGTGGCGCACCTGATTCCGTTCATTGAAGAAGAGAAAGGCGACAAACCCGAGGCCAAAGGCAAGATTCTCATGGCGACGGTCAAGGGCGACGTCCACGACATCGGCAAGAACATCGTCGGCGTGGTACTGGGCTGCAACGGTTACGACATCGTCGACCTTGGCGTGATGGTGCCGGCGGAGAAGATCCTGCAGGTCGCCCGCGAGCAGAAGTGCGACATCATCGGGCTGTCGGGCCTGATCACGCCGTCCCTGGACGAAATGGTTCACGTCGCCCGCGAGATGCAGCGTCAGGATTTCCACCTGCCGTTGATGATTGGCGGCGCAACCACCTCCAAAGCCCACACGGCGGTGAAGATCGAGCCCAAGTACAGCAACGACGCGGTGATCTACGTCACCGACGCCTCCCGCGCCGTGGGCGTGGCGACGCAATTGCTGTCCAAGGAGCTGAAAGCCGGCTTCATCGAGAAGACCCGCGCCGAGTACGTGGAAGTGCGTGAACGCACGTCCGCCCGCAGCGCCCGCACCGAGCGCCTGAGCTACGGCGCGGCCATCGCCAAGAAGCCGCAGTTCGACTGGGCCGGCTATCAGCCGGTGAAGCCGACCTTCACCGGGGTCAAGGTGCTGGAAGACATCGACCTGAATGTGCTGGTGGATTACATCGACTGGACGCCGTTCTTTATTTCCTGGGACCTGGCCGGCAAGTACCCGCGCATCCTCACCGACGAAGTGGTGGGTGAAGCGGCCACGTCGCTGTTCAAGGACGCCCAGGAGCTGCTGCGCAAACTGATCGACGAGAAACTGATCCGCAGCCGCGCCGTGTTCGGCTTCTGGCCGGCCAATCAGGTCGATCACGACGACATTCAATTGCTCGACGACAACGGCGCGCCACTGGCCAAGCTGCATCACCTGCGCCAGCAGATCATCAAGACCGACGGCAAGCCGAACTTCTCCCTGGCCGACTTCGTCGCGCCTCAGGGCAGCGGCGTCACCGACTACGTGGGCGGCTTCATCACCACCGCCGGCATTGGCGCCGAAGAGGTGTCCAAGGCGTATCAGGACCAGGGCGACGACTACAACGCGATCATGGTCAAGGCGTTGGCGGATCGGCTGGCCGAGGCCTGCGCCGAGTGGCTGCACCAGCAGGTGCGCAAAGAGTATTGGGGTTATGCCCGCGATGAGCAGTTGGGCAACGACGAATTGATCAAGGAGCAATACACCGGCATCCGCCCTGCCCCCGGCTACCCGGCCTGCCCGGACCACACCGAGAAAGGCGTGTTGTTCGAGCTGCTCGACCCGGCCCAGGGCGACGGCAAACCTGGGGTCAGCGGGGTATTCCTCACCGAGCACTACGCGATGTTCCCGGCGGCGGCGGTCAGCGGCTGGTATTTCGCTCACCCGCAGGCGCAGTACTTCGCCGTGGGCAAGGTCGACAAGGATCAGGTGGAAAGCTACACGGCGCGTAAGCACCAGGAGTTGAGCGTGACCGAGCGCTGGCTGGCGCCGAATCTGGGGTATGACGAGTAAGGCCCAGGCAGACCGCTCAGGACCAAGGCCTGGAGCACAGGCCGGGACAGATTGATTGACGCTGAGACGCGGTCAATCAATCAGCCCCCTATGATCGCTACTGCTGCCGATGCTGCAGGTATTCAACGACGGCCTGCTGATCGCCGGCGAATTCGATCCGCACGTCTTTGCTGTCGCGCTGGTAGGCGTACATCGGGTCGTAGTATTCGCTCAACATCCCGCTGATCCAGCCACGGTGCAGATCGACTGCGCCGCTGCGCGCCTGTTCCGCCAGCGCACTGTCCATGATCGCGGCCAGCCGCTGATAACGCTCCCCGCCCAGGCGCCGAACAATGCTCGACAGGCTCTGCTGCAAACGCTCGGCGTAGGCCGCGAAGCCTGTTTCAGCGCCTTGCACGGCAATGAACTCGGCGCACAGGTCGGTCACGTAATCCTTCAGGATCCGCTCGACCCGGCTGTCGAAACTGTCTTCCAGCCAGACCAGCGGCGCCTCCTGCATGGTCCGGTACAATTCGACGGGCACCGCACGACTGCCGACGATCCGCCCTTCGTCCTCCAGCACAAACTGATTGAGCTGCCGCGCGCGTTTTTTCAGAATGTCCACGGCCAGCAGATTTTCGAAATCGATCTGCCCCGGCTGCGGCGTTGCATGTTTGCCAAAGCTGGAACCGCGATGATTGGCATGCCCTTCCAGGTCCAGCCCGTTGTCGAGCTGTTGCAGCACCTCGGTCTTGCCGCTGCCGGTCAGGCCACCGATCAGCACGAAATCGCACTCGGCCACGGCCTGTTCGGTCACCTCGATCAAAAAGCTGCGCATCGCCTTGTAGCCACCGATGACCCGGGGATACTCGATGCCCGCTTCGCTTTTCAGCCATTGCTGAGTGATCTGCGAACGCAGGCCACCGCGAAAGCAATACAAAAAACCTTCTGGCTGGTGACGCGCAAAACTTGCCCACGCTTCGATTCGCGCCTGTTTCAAGTCGCCGGACACCAGCGTGTGCCCGAGCTCGATGGCGGCCTGTTGCCCGTCCTGCTTGTAACTGGTGCCGACCTTCTGCCGCTCGGCGTCATTCATCAGCGGCAGATTGATCACACCAGGGAACGCGCCCTTGGTGAATTCCACCGGCGCGCGCACGTCCATCATCGGCACGTCGTTGAGGAAAATCTCGCGCAGGTCGGCGCTGTTGTCGCGCATCAGAACACCTCGACCGCGAGTGGCTGTCGTTCGACCAACTCGCCAATCGGCGCAAGGCTCAGGCCCAGTTCTTCGGCCATGGCCAGGAACGCCGCTTCTTCGGCAGGCTCGACGGCAATCAGCAGACCGCCGCTGGTTTGCGGGTCGCACAGCAGCAGTTTCTGCGCCTCGGTCAACGTGCCAATGCGCTCGCCATAGCTGTCGTAGTTGCGATGGGTGCCGCCGGGAATGCAGTCCTGCTCGATGTAGTAATCGACACTGCCCAGTCGGGGCACGGCAGCAGCGTTCAGCCGTGCGGTGACCTGGCTGCCGTCGGCCATCTCGACCAGGTGCCCGAGCAAGCCGAAGCCTGTGACGTCGGTCATGGCCGTGACGCCGGCCAGCCTGGAGAAACGGCTGCCGGGCTTGTTCAACGTGCACATCACGTCGCGCGCCAGGCCGATGTCTTCGTCGCGCAGCAGGCCTTTTTTCTCAGCCGTGGTGAGGATGCCAATGCCCAAGGGCTTGGTCAGGAACAGCTTGCAGCCAACGGTCGCGGTGTCGTTGCGCTTCATGAAGCGTTTTTCAACGAGGCCAGTAACGGCCAGACCGAAGATCGGCTCAGGCGCATCGATGGAGTGACCACCGGCCAGCGGGATGCCCGCCGCATCGCACACCGCACGCCCGCCACGGATCACTTCGCGGGCAATTTCCGGGGCCAGCACGTTGACCGGCCAGCCGAGAATGGCGATGGCCATCAACGGGTCGCCGCCCATGGCGTAGATGTCGCTGATGGCGTTGGTCGCGGCGATGCGGCCGAAGTCAAACGGATCATCGACGATGGGCATGAAAAAGTCGGTGGTGGAGACGACGCCCTTTTCATCGTCGATGGCATAGACCGCCGCGTCATCGCGCGAAGCATTACCGACCCACAGGCGCGGGTCGAGGTTCTGCGCGCCGCTGCCGGCGAGAATGGTTTCCAGCACCTTGGGCGAAATCTTGCAGCCGCAGCCGGCGCCGTGGCTGTATTGGGTGAGACGGATCGGGTCGGTCATGGGAAGCCCCTGAGTTTCAAGGCGCCGAAGTCTACCAGAGGCGCCAGTGGGTTGAAGGGTTGCTGGATGGCTGGCTGGATCGGCGGACTCTCAGACGGTCTTGTAGGAGCCGGCTTGCTGGCGAACACGGTAGGCCAGAAAAATAGATGTCGACTGACACGCCGCCTTCGCCAGCAAGCCGGCTCCTACAGATCGAAGGTTCGCGTGAGTGCGTTTTAACCCTTGGCCATGCGCCGTGCCGTCAGCACCTGCGCGAGCATCAGCGCGCCGACGCACAACAGCGCTTCCCGCAGGCCTACCACGTGCGCGGCAAAACCAATCAACGCCGGCCCCAGCAAAATCCCGCAGTAGCCGATACCGGTAATCACCGCGATCGCCAGCCCCGCCGGCATCCGCGTTTGCGCACCGACCACCGAGCAATACACCGGAAAGGTGTTGGACAGCCCCAAGCCGATCAGCGCGAAGCCCAGCAGGAACAGTGGCCACGGCTCCAGCAGGATCGCCATGGTAAACCCCACCATCACCAGCAGCCCGCCGCCGATCAGCAGGTTCACCGCGCCGAAGCGGTTCCTCAACCAGTCCCCGGAAAACCGCCCGGCCGCCATGGCCAGGGAGAACACCGCGTAGGCGCCGCCGGCCACCGCCACATCGATCTGGTGCATGCGGTTCAGGAACACCGCGCTCCAGTCGAGCATCGCGCCCTCCACCAGCAGCGCAACGAAGCAGAGAATGCCGACGATCATCACGTGGGTGGTCGGCCGGGCGAAGGGCGCCGAGGGATCGTCCGCGCCATGGGGCACCAAGTAGCGCGCGTGCCAGAGCAGCATCCCGGCAATCAACGCCACCACCACGGCCACCGCCAGTAACGGCGACGCGCCCAGCCACAGCAGCAAGGTCATCAACAGCGCACTGCTGATGCCGCCGAGGCTGAACAAGCCATGGAAGCCCGACATCATCGGTCGCCCGTGATCGCGCTCGACCATCAGGCCTTGCACGTTCATGGCCACGTCGATGCTGCCCAACCCCGCGCCGAACACGGCAAGGGCCACTGCCAGCGCCGGCAGGGATGACAACGTGGCGAGCAGCGGCAGCATGCAGCAGATCAACGCGCCGCCCATTAGCGACACAAACCGGCAACCCTTGCGCGTGGTCAGCATTCCCGCCAGCGGCATTGCCAGCATCGAACCGAGGCCGAAGCACAACAGCAGCAGGCCGAGCTGGGCTTCTTCAAGACCGGCACGGTTGCGAGCGAATGGCACCAGCGGCGCCCATGCGCCCAGCGACATGCCGGACAGCAGGAACGTCAGGCGGTAACTCCACAGGTGAACGAAAACGGGGGCACGAACGGACTGAGCTACTGACACAAAAAACGACCTGAACGGGTCTGCGCGAACGGCAGACGTTGAAAAAAAGTGATCCCTCACTGCACGCATCCCCTCGTAGGACCGGCTTCAGCCGGGAAAAGGCCAAGCCGTACGCCCTCATTTTAGGGTGTGACCGCTGACGTCTTCCCGGCTAAAGCCGGTCCCACGATTGGAACCCACCCCAGCCCTGCGGGTGTGCAATATCCCCAGTAGGACCGGCTTCAGCCGGGAAGAGGCCAGTCCGTACGCCCTCATTTTAGGGTGTGACCACCGACGCTTTCCCGGCTGAAGCCGGTCCTACGAGAGCCCCGATCACATCATCGGTGCCGCCATGCTGACCACGCGCAGCGCCAGGCCTTCGTAGGCGTCCAGCGTGATGGTGAATTCACCCTCTTCGCTCAGATCGCCTTCGACCCGCTCGTTGATGATGTCCACCACCGGGCCCGGTGCGATACCGGGCAGGTGCAGAGTCTCGACGATGGGCTCCCCACTGAAGTTCAGCGCAGTGATCTGCGTGCCCTTCCCGGCCGGCAGCTCGTGGACCATGATCAGCAGCCCCGGGTGTTCGACATCCGGAATCAGAATCTGGCGGCTGGCGGCGATGTCGTAGGCGCGGCGCACGGCCAGCAGTTTCTTCAGCTGCGAGGCGAACGAATCCGGCCGCTTCAACTGCTCGACGAGGCTGCCGTACAGCGCGCGAGCCCGCGGCATGCCGCCCTCCGAGATCTCGCAGTCCGGGTCCATGTCGACCAGATCGTAGCCACCGCGATGGATCCAGCGGGTGTCGCCGTCGCCCATCAGGTGCTCCACCTGCTCGGCCGGCAGCGGCAAGGCGCCCACCAGGTCCCAGCCCGACAGCGCGAACACGCCCGGTTGCATGGCGTTGAACATCACCAGCAGCAAATGGATGTGCTGGATCTTGTCGATGTCGGCGGCGGTCATGCTGTCGAGCTCGCGAATACCCAGCGCCGCGGTGATGATGCTCGCCGTGGTGCAGGACACGCCGTTTGTGACGAACTTCAAGTTGTACGGCGCGTGCTCGCCGGCCAGACGCTCGTACATCTCCTCGCGGATGTGCTCGCGCAGGATGTTGCCCGGGAAGGTCTGGCCCTGATACAGGTACTGATCGTGGGCGTGCAGCGTCCAGAAATGCACCAGCTCCAGGGTCAGCTCGTCGTGGTTCTGCAGCGCGTGGATCAGCGACGCAGGGTCGATGCCGAACTCATGCACCTGGCGCAGCATCAGCCGCAGGAACTCGGTGCGGCCGGTCAGCAACGCATGCTGATACGCCGGGCGGGTGATGAAGTCATAGGACAGATCAGCACCGCCGTGGGACATCGCCGCTATAT